>NZ_JARKOT010000101.1 GCF_029977985.1 Propioniciclava sp.
ACGCCACCGTGGGCGTCACCGACGAGGACGAGGCGGTCGTGCGGGTGCTGCGCCGCTCGAAGAAGCCGGTCGTGCTGGCCGCCAACAAGGTGGACGACCAGCGGCTGGAGGCCGAGGCGGCGTCCATGTGGAACCTCGGCCTGGGTGAGCCGTGGCCGGTGTCGGCGCTGCACGGGCGCGGCTCGGGCGACTTGCTGGACGCGGTGCTCGCGGTGCTGCCCGAGGCGCCGGCCGAGGAGTTCGAGGAGGTCGGCGGGCCGCGGCGGGTGGCGATCGTGGGCAAGCCGAACGTGGGCAAGAGCTCGCTGCTCAACAAGCTGACGGGCCAGCAGCGGTCGGTGGTCGACAACGTGGCGGGCACGACGGTCGACCCGGTGGACGAGTTGGTCGAACTGGGCGGTGAGGTGTACCGGTTCATCGACACCGCGGGGCTGCGGCGGCGGGTGAAGGAGGCGTCGGGGCACGAGTACTACGCGTCGCTGCGCACCCAGCAGGCGGTCGAGCGGGCCGAGGTGTGCGTGGTCGTGATCGACGCGTCGGAGCCGATCACCGACCAAGACTTGAAGATCCTCACGATGGTGGAGGAGGCCGGCAAGGCGCTCGTGGTGGCCTACAACAAGTGGGACCTCACCGACGACGAGCGCCGCCGTTATCTCGCCCGCGAGGTGGAGCGCGACGTGCAGGCGTTCGCGTGGGCGCCGACGGTGAACATCTCGGCGCTGACGGGACGCAACGTCGACAAGCTGAAGAAGGCGATCGACGCGGCGCTCGAGGGCTGGGAAACGCGCGTCACCACGGGCCAGCTGAACAGCTTCCTCGGGCGGGTGGCGGCGGCGCATCCGCACCCGGTGCGGTCGGGCAAGCAGCCGCGGATCTTGTTCGGCACGCAGGCGGCGAACTGCCCACCCACGTTCGTGCTGTTCACCTCGGGAGCGATGGACGCCCAGTACGTGCGGTTCGTGGAGCGCCGGCTGCGGGAGGAGTTCGGCTTCGTCGGCAGCCCGGTGCACGTGGAACTGCGGGCGCGTGAGAAGAGGAAGCGGTGAGCGCCCACCTGCCGCCGACGCCGTTCCTCGCGATCGACCTGGCGGTCCTCGATGCGAACATCGAGCGGGTCGCGGCCTGGGCCGACAAGCGTGAAGTGCTGCTGCGGCCGCATGTGAAGACCCACAAGAGCCCCGAGGTCGCCCACCGCCAGCTGGACGCCGGCGCCTCCGGCATCACGGTGGCGACGATCGGCGAGGCGGAGGTGTTCGTCCAGAACGGCTTCGAGAACGTCTTCATCGCCTATCCGGTGTGGCTGGACGCAGAGCGGCGCCGGCGGCTGGTTCGGCTGGCGGAGCGGGCGTCGGTGCAGGTCGGGTTCGACTCGGTGGACGCCGCGGCCCTGCTGGCCGGGACCGGTGTGGTCGGGCTGGTCGAGGTGGATTCGGGGCACCATCGCTCCGGGGTCGCTCCGGACGCCGCGGGTGCGCTGGCTGCGGCTGCCGGCGCGGGCGGGCTGGAGGTGCTGGGGGTGTTCACATTCCCGGGACATGCGTACAGGGTGAACGGGGCGCGGGCGGCTGCGGCGGCGGGCGAAGGGGCTGCGTTGGCGCTGGCGGCGGAGTCGCTGCGGTCGGCGGGGGTGGAGCCGACGGTGGTGAGCGGCGGGTCGACGCCGAGCCTGGAGTTCGTGGCGACGGGTGTGGGGGAGGTGCGGCCCGGCGTGTACGTGTTCAACGACGCGCAGCAGTGGGAGCTGGGCTCGTGCACGGCCGACCAGATCGCCCTGACCGTGCATGCGACGGTCGTGAGCCACGCGGGTGGACGCCTTGTCCTCGACGCGGGCAGCAAGGCGCTCGGCGCGGACCGGGCGCCGTGGGCGTCCGGCTTCGGCCGGCTGCTGGACGTGCCGGAGGCGCGGATCGTCCAGTTGTCGGAGCACCATGCGGTGGTCGATCTCGCCGGGGCTGAGTTCTCGAAAGGAGACGGCGCGGGTGCGGGCATCGCGGCAGCAGGGGTCACGGGTGCAGGGATCGCGGGTGCAGGCATCGCGAAAGGCGGGCTGCCGCCGTTGGGATCGGTGGTGCGCGTGGTGCCGAACCACGTGTGCAACGCGGTGAACCTCGCGGACGAGTACGTCATCTTCTCCGACGGTGACCCAGTGGACACCTGGGGCGTGTCGGCGCGCGGAATGAACGCCTGAGGCGCCCAGCACAGGTGGCCGCCACCGCCGACGGCCCATGCTCAGGGCGGCGGATCGCATGGTGGTCCGTTCGCGGGGAGGGGGGTGCGTCTCGCGTCGTGCGTGCGCGGTGGCAGGAACGTGAAGCCTTCCTCGTTTCGGGTGATGTCCCATTGGTCGGGGGTGTTCCCGTCGGGGTGGGGTGGTCGGGGTTCGCACAGCCCGTGATGATGGGGACACAGCAGAATCAGGTTGTCGAGGTCTGTTCGGCCACCCTGTTGCCAGGGGAGGACGTGATGAGCGTCGCACTGGGCATCAGGGGCTGAGCAGCGCGGGAACTGGCATTGGCCGTCGCGGAGGCCGAGGGCTTGACGCTGGTCGTCGCGGACGGTCCGGTGGGTGAGGCCCCAGTCGAGCACGGCGGACGGCCCGCCGAGGATGGCGGGGATCAGGTCGGCGTCGCACAACAGGCGGCGCAGCTCACCCGCGGGGATCGGTTCGCCCGAGGCCAGTACGCCCGCCGCGACGGCACGCTCCTGCAGGTCGGCCTCGCGCATGGTGATGACGATGCGGGGCCGGTCCGCGGACAGGCGCGGTGTCCTGCGCGCCCGCTGGTGCTCCCGGAGGAGCCGCATGAGGGCATCTGCGCGGCGTTGGGCCAGCGAGCGCATGCTGCCGGGCCCGTTGCGGTCGGCGGCGTGGTCGCGGCCTTGGCGGCGGTCGGACTGGACGTGCGCGTCGATGAGGCGCGTGAACGTTTCGGCTTCGAGGACGGGCAAGGCGCCTTCGAACCAGACGGACCCCTCCCCGTCCGGCCGCCACGTCAACGACCGGCGCGACAGGGCCCGCACCCGCTGCGCGGCCAGTCGCGCGTCCATCTCGGCCGGGCTGGGCGCCTTCGCTGGGGCCACCGCTCGCAGGACAGCGTCCGCCATCCCGCGCAGCTCTTTGGCTGGCTTCGAGCCTGCCTGGGCCACGAGGTGGCGCGTGGCGGCCAGTTGCTGTCTGGCGTCGAGGGTGGGAAGTTCGTCGAGCACCTTCACGATCGAGCGGGCCTGGCCCACCGACACCTGACCCGCCACCGCGGCTTCCTGCACGGTCGGGTTACGGGTGAGGTCCTTCCCGGCGAACACGATTCCGGCGGCTTCCCGGCTGGAGGTGTCCCCGGTCAGGGCGAGCCAGGACGACAGGGGAGTCCCGCGGGCGATCATCGAGGCGTTCGCGTGATCGGCCTCCCCGACCAGGACCAGCACGAGGGCGTCCAACCGTTTCAGGACCCGCCGCCCGACGCTGACCAACTCCAACCGTTCGGCGCACCGCAGGGCGTCCCGCTGGGCATGATCGATGCCCGCGAGGGCCGACTCGACCAACGCCAACGCTGCCAGGGTGGAGCCGGGGGTGGGTTCCATGAGGTCAACGCTAGAGACCGCCTCCGACACTTTCCGGCGCCCGTCGAGCCGAGCCAGGGTCGGCTCGGGCGATAACTCTTAACTCTTGAATCGCACAGGTATTCGACCTGCTGGGTCCGGCGCCGGACGGCTCAGCCGGCCTTGCCGGTGACGAGAAAGATGGAGTGCTCGTGCCTGATGCCGTGCTTCTCCTTGACCACGGTCGTGGCGGTGCGATCGGTGACCTGGGAGAAACCGAGCGAGCGGAGGGCGTCCGCGAGGGCGTGGCGGTCGATGCCGTGGTGACCGTCGAAGCCGTCGTCGTGGAAGGTGTGGGCGTGGTCGGCGTCGAGATCGGCAAGCGCGATCCAGCCGCCGGGCTCGAGTGACGCGCGGGCGTGCCGGAGGGCGGCGTCCGTGTCGGGAATGTGGTGGAGCGCCATGCTGCTGACCAGAGCGTCCACCCTCTGGGGAAGGGGGGCTGCGGCGAGGTCGTGCTCGAGCGTGGCGTAGCGGGGGTCGCCGGCGGTGTTGGCGCGGGCGACCTCGAGCATGCCGGGGGAGGTGTCGACGATGAGGACGTGCGCCACGCGCGGGCCCAACTCACGCGCCAGGAGGCCGGTGCCCCCGCCGATGTCGGCGAGGCGCCAGTCGGGCTGCAAGGGGACGACCGCGCCGATCGCCTCGGCGAGGCGATGGGCGCGGTCGGTGTGGTCGTGGGTGTCCCAGTCGCGGGCGCGGGCGTTGAAGTCGACGGTCACGCGCCCATGGTGCCACTCACTGCTGCGGGTCGGCTCCGAGGGTCTCGGGGCGGCCGTCGACGACGTTGAGGAGCGGGTCGCTGGCGACCCCGTCGACCACGGCCCCCTCGGACGGGTCGGGGCGCTCGACCTCATCGGCAGCCGCGCCCAGGATGCCCTCCTCGCCCTCGACGCGGGCGTCGGGGTCGTACACCACCTCCCGGACGACTTCTTCGTCGGCCAGCATGGGGCGCGGGTCGGTCGTGACGTCGTCCACGACGCGTTCGGCCGGGTTCTCTTCGGGCTGCAGGTGCGTCATTGGGTGCCTCATTGGACTCGATGAACGGTCAAACAAGCCTTTCTTGACCTGATGCGGCTTGACAACACGCCTTTGCGCGGGGCGGCTCGTCTCATCGGACGCCGCCCCGCGGGTCCGATGCGACAACGGTGCGCCGATTCGGTAAGGTGGTTCGCCGGTGGACGCCGCAGGCGTCCGCCGGGCGGGCTGTAGCGCAGCTTGGTAGCGCACTTGACTGGGGGTCAAGGGGTCGCAGGTTCAAATCCTGTCAGCCCGAC
>NZ_JARKOT010000108.1 GCF_029977985.1 Propioniciclava sp.
TCGACGACGGAGTAGTGCGCCCAGCGGCCGCGGCGTTCGCGGTGCAGCAGGCCGGCGTCCACGAGCTTGGTGAGGTGGTGGCTCATGGTGGGCTGGGCGATGCCGAGGGCGTCGGGCAGGGAACAGGCGCAGGCGGTGCCGCCGGGTGCGGCGGCGATGTAGTGCAGGAGCCGCAGGCGCACGGGGTCGCCGAGGGCCTTGAAGACGGCGGCGCGAGCGGCGGCGTCCACCTCGGACATGAGGGCGATCGGCCTGCCCGTCGCGCACTCGGTGACCAACACCTGGACCACTGTCGCCATGCGGACACCCTAGCCGAACATTGACGTTGGTCGATATGGAGAGTAGCTTCGATATCGACGTCGATCGATACGAGGAGCCCATGGCTGCCGACCCCATCCAGCGACCGGACACCCGCCGGACGCGGCGCGTCGCCCTCGGTCTGGCCGCGCTCGCCGCCGTCTGGGTGGCGGCGTACGCGCTGAACGAGCACGTCTGGACGTGGCTGCTGGGTGGCCTGTTCCGGATGGACCTGACCGGCCAGTTCGGGGGAGCGGTCCACTTCTTCTTCTACGACACGGTGAAGATCCTGCTGCTGCTGTCGGGCTTGATGTTCGTGATCGGCCTCCTGCGTGCCAGCCTGAACGTGGAGCGTGCCCGCGCGTTCCTCGAGGGCCGCGGGCTGTTCGTCGGACTGTTCATGGCGGTCGTGCTGGGCGTGGTGACGCCGTTCTGCTCGTGCTCGTCGATCCCGCTGTTCATGGGTTTCGTGGCGGCGGGGATTCCGCTGTCGATCACGCTGACGTTCCTCATCGCGTCGCCGCTGGTCAGCGAGATCGCGGCGATCATGATCGGCGCCCACTTCGGCGTCGACGTGGCGGTCGCCTACGTAGTGGCGGGCTCGCTGCTCTCGATGGCGATCGGGTTCGTGCTGTCGCGCTTCGACCTGGACCGTTGGGTCGAGCCCATGGTGTTCGCGACGCGGATGGCGCGGCTCCGCGCGGACGGTCACATACCGACGCTCGCCGAGCGCGTGGACGCCGCCCGCGAGGACGTCAGGGAGATCTTCACGCGCGTGTGGGCATGGGTCGTCGTGGGCGTCGCGATCGGCGCGGCGATCCACGGCTGGGTGCCCGCCGACTTCTTCGCCTCCTTCGCCGGCCCGGACAATCCGTTGGCCGTCCCGCTGGTCACCCTCTTCGCGGTCCCGCTGTACGTCAACGGCGGCGGCGTCGTGCCGATCGGCGAAGCACTCTGGTCGAAGGGGCTCCCACTGGGCACCGTGATGGCGTTCATGATGTCGGCCATCGCCTTGTCGATCCCCGAGGCCATCATGCTGCGCCGCGTCATGAAGCCGCCGCTGCTCGGCATCTTCTTCGGCGCCGTGACGGTGGGGATCATCGTCGTCGGCTACCTGTTCAACCTGCTGTACGCCTGATTCGGAAAGGGAACCCGGAATGCACATCAAGATCCTCGGCCCCGGCTGCAAGAACTGCGTGAACCTCGAGAAGGAGGCCCGCGCAGCCGTCGAACACCTCGGCCTGGACGCCACCGTCGAGAAGGTCACCGACTACGCCGACATCGCCTCCTACGGCATC
>NZ_JARKOT010000109.1 GCF_029977985.1 Propioniciclava sp.
GGACTGGGAGAGCCGCCGCTGAGCGCGGCGGCCGACGCCCTAGACTGGCCCTCGGCCGGCCGGAGTGGTGGAACTGGCAGACACGCAGGATTTAGGTTCCTGTGCCCCTGGGCGTGAGGGTTCGAGTCCCTTCTCCGGCACGCGCGCGGCCGCCGGCGTCCCAATCGAAGGGTCTGGCTGCACGTACACGATGAAGTGGAGCAAGATGAGGCCATGCGCCTCCTTGCCTACGACGTCGGCGGTTCCGCCATCAAGCACGCGATCTCCGACGAGAACGGAAACCTCACCGACAAGGGGAGCGTGCCGAACAGCTGGGACAACCACGCGGATTTCGTGGAGGCGATCGGGCAGGTGTTCGACGCCGCCCACGCTCAGGAGCCGGTCGACGGGGTCGCCATCAGTTCGGCCGGGGAACTCGACCCGTACACGGGCTCCATGTACTCCGGTGGGGCGCTGCAGTACAACAAGGGCACGAACATGATCGAGGACGTGGGCGCGCGCGTCGGCGTCCCGGTGTCGCTCGAGAACGACGGCAACTCCGCCCTCATGGCCGAGATGGCCGACGGTGCCCTGGCGGATGCCACCAACGGCATGGTGCTGGTGCTCGGCACCGGCGTGGGCGGCGGCGTGATGATCAACCGCGCGGTCTACTACGGCTCGCACTTCCACTCCGGCAACGCCAGCTTTCTGCGGGCCGATCTCGACGACCCCGATTCCAGCATCCTGGGCTTCACCGGCGGCTCGCTGGGGCTGCTGAAGGAACACGCCTCGCTCGCCGGCCTGCCCGAGGCGGTCTCGGGGCATGACTTCTTCGCCCTCGTGGACGCCGGCGACCCCACGGCCGTCGCCGTCCTGGAGGCCTACGCCCACCGGCTCGGCTCGGCGATCCTCAACCTGCAGGCCATCCTCGACATGGACGTCGTCGCCATCGGTGGGGGGATCAGCGCGCAGGCGTCCCTCATCGACGCGATCAGGCGCCACACAGACGTGGTCTTCAGCAAGACGTTCGTGCCGATCCCTGCGCCGCAGGTGCGTGCGTGCCGCTACCGCAATGACGCGAATCTCATCGGGGCGGTCCGCCACTTCCTCGCGACGCGCTGACTGCTAGCCTGTCGCCCATGACGAACAGCAACCGCCTCGTGGCCGTGTGTTGTCCGTGTTGTCGTCGCATGCGCGGCGCCCTGCTCTGACGCCGCCGTCCGGCCGCCTCGGGAGCAGGGCGATGAACCCCCTCCCGACAACACCGGCCAGAAAGCTCGTCATGACCCTCGACCTTTTCTTCGTGCAGGGCCACAGCGCCCGCGCCATCCTCGCGCAACTCGCCGCCGACCTCGGCGTCACCGCCCACCTCGTCGCCGAGCGCGTCACCACCATGGAGATCTTTCCGGTCTCCGTCTGGACCGTCCGTCTGGACGCCGACGCCGCCGCCCTCGACGCCGCGCACGCCTGGTTCGGCCGTCGCGGCGTCCACCGGCTCGCGCCGGCCGCCTGATCTCACACGGCGCGCGGCAGGTCGCCGATCTCGAGGACCTCGCGGCCGTGGATGCTCGAATGCCTGGCCCGCAAGGGTCTTTGCTCGGACGCCGTCGGTCCGACCGTCTGCCCCGGCTCGAACACGGCGCCGGACGTCAGGACGTACCGGGCCACATCGGACACGAAGCCGTACAGCTCGGCGGGCGAGCGGCGCGAGTGTTCGACAACGAGGTCGGCGTGGCCGAAGGTGTCGAGCCCCAGGGTGTACGCCGAGTGCGACCCGTCAGCCTCGGGCAGGACCCACACCGAGGTCCACAGGTCCGCCGGCACCTCGCGCGCTTCGACCGCGGTCGTGAAGGCGCGCGCGTATGCGTCCGCGGGGAAGCACGTGCTGGTGTTCGAGCTGAGGACCGCCACCGCGCCGTCGATCCGGGCCAACTGCGTCGCCACGACGGAGAAGACCGTCGACTCCTGGATCGCCTGCGCCCGGGGGGCGGGCTTGTCACCCGGGTGCAGCACGGTGAGGACCACGTGGCTGCGGTGGTTCTCCACCGGCGCCGTTTCGCCCTGCCACCACACCGGGTGACAGGCGCGCAGGGTCGGCTCGGTGTCGAGGGGCGCGTCGTTGGTGCCCAGGAGCGCGGTCGCGGCGTCCACGGTGACCACGACCGTCGCGATCTCGCCCTTGCCGGGCACGCTCAGGTTCCGCACCTCCACCGCGTCCCCGAACTCCGGTCGCAGCGCGTCGGCGATCTCGGATGCCGCCGGCGCGCCCTGGGAGAAGAGGACGAAGCCGGACTGGGGCGTCCGGATGGAGGGGTGAACGAACGCCATCAGATGCCCAGCTCGCGGCGGAGCTTGGCGACGTGTCCGGTTGCCTTCACGTTGTACTGCGCGACCGCGATCGTGCCGTCACCGGCGGCGTCCACGTCGACGACGAAGGTGGACCGGATGACGCCCGTGATCTCCTTGCCGTAGAGCATCTTGGTGCCCCAGGCGCCGTAGGCCTCCAGCACCGACCTGCCCGGATCGGCCAGCAGCGTGACCGTCAGCGACTCCTTGGCGCGGAACTTCTGCAGCTTCGCCGGGTCGTCTGGGGAGATGCCGAGCACGTCGTAGCCCGCAGCGGCGAACTCGGCCGCAGCGGCCGTGAAATCGACCGCCTGCGTGGTGCAGCCGGGGGTCAGCGCCGCCGGGTAGAAGTAGACGACGACCCGGCGTCCGGCGTAGTCCGCCAGTGAAACGAGCGTGCCGTCGGCGTCCGGGAGGGCGAAGGACGGGGAGCGGTCGCCCACCTGCAGCTTGGCCATGCCACCACCCTAGCTTCTGGCATAGTCTGGGCCCCATGCCGACCACCGAAGAGATCCGGGCCGAGATCGCCGCCGCCCGCTCGCGCCTGTCCAGCAACATCGAGGGCCTCATCACGCAAGCCCACCCGAAGGCCGTCGCGGCCAGGACGGTCCAGGATGCCAAGACGCTGGCGGCCGCGGAGATCGACGGGGTCAAGGCCCAGTTCGTGGACGCCTCGGGCACCCCCCACTACGTGCGCATCGGCGCCCTGGCCGCCGCGATCATCGGTTCGGTGGCGTTCTTGGTAGTGGTGCGCAGCATCGCGCGCGGCTGAACCGTTTCGGTGACAATACCAACTCTGTAACAAACGCTTTCACACGCACTCTTCTTCGTGTCACCTGCGTTAGTGTTTGGGCCGTCCTGTAGGACTGCGGTGCCACCGCTGGCGCCGCACCTCGACCCACACAGAAGTGAGGATTGATGTCGAAGAAGCTCATGCGGGCTGCCGCTGCCGCCATGTCGGCCGGCGCTCTCCTGACGTTCACCGCGTGCTCGTCGGGCACGTCCGGCACCACAGCCCCCGGCGGTAGTGGAACCCAGGCCACCGACTGCGCAGCGTACGAGCAGTACGGCGACCTGTCCGGCAAGACCATCTCTGTCTACACCTCGATCGCCAGCGACTCGGAGGCCCAGCCGCACATCGACTCGTTCAAGCCGTTCGAGGAGTGCACGGGCGCGAAGGTCGACTACGAGGGCAGCCGCGAGTTCGAGAACCAGCTCCCCGTCCGGGTGCAGGCGGGCAACGCGCCCGACCTGGCCTACTTCCCGCAGCCCGGCCTGCTGCAGTCCATCGTGACCTCCTACCCGGACGCCGTCGTCAAGGTCGGCGCCGACGCCGAGGCGAACGTCGACAAGTACTACAACGAGGCCTGGAAGATGTACGGCACCGTTGACGGCACCTACTACGGCATCCCGATCGGCGCCAACGCCAAGTCGTTCGTGTGGTACAGCCCGAAGATGTTCTCCGACGCCGGCTACGAGGTGCCGAAGACGTGGCAGGAGCTCATGGACCTCACCGCCAAGATCGCGGCCGACAACACCGACGGCACCACCAAGCCGTGGTGCGCGGGCTTCGAGTCCGGCGGCGCGACCGGCTGGCCGGCCACCGATTGGGTCGAGGACATGATGCTCCGCGTGGGCACGCCCGAGCAGTACGACCAGTGGGTCGGCCACGAGATCCCGTTCAACGATCCGACCGTCATCAAGGCCATCGACCAGGCCGGTTCGATCCTCAAGAACGAGGCGTACGTGAACGGCGGCCTGGGCGGCGTCTCCACGATCGCGACCACGCCGTTCACCGACGCGGGCTTCCCGATCCTCGACGGCACCTGCTACATGCACCGCATGGCGTCCTTCTACCAGGCGAACTGGCAGGAGGCGCAGGCCGACGTGTCCGTGGCCGAGGACGGCGACGTGTGGGCCTTCGCCCTGCCGGCCGAGACCGCCGACAGCGTCCCGATGCTCGTGGGTGGCGAGTTCGCCATGGCGTTCCGTGACGCCCCCGAGGTCGCCGCGCTGCAGGCCTACCTGACCAGCCCCGAGTGGAGCAACGCCAAGGCCATCGCCACCCCGAACGGCGGTTGGCTGTCGGCCAACACCGAGCTCGACCCGGCCAACCTGGCCAAGCCGATCGACAAGCTCTCCTACGAGCTGATCACCGCTGAAGGCGCCGTCGTCCGCTTCGACGGCTCCGACCTCATGCCGAGCGCCGTCGGCGCCGGTTCCTTCTGGAAGGAGATGACGGACTGGGTGGCTCTCAACAAGAGCACGCAGGACGTCGCCAACGCCATCGAGGCCTCCTGGCCGGCGTGATCGCCTGACACCACTTCAGCAGGGGCTCCCTCGCGGCGCACGCCGCCTCGGGGGAGCCCCTGTCGGATGAGAAAGGAAGTCGAATGGACTGGTTGCTCCAACCGGACTCGATGGGCATGAAGTTCGTCGTGATGCTGATCGCGGTCCTGCTGTTCGCCCTCGTCATGGCCGCGGTCCTCCTCCTGGTGGACCGGCCCAGCCTGCCGCGCTGGGTCGCGGCCACCGGTTACCTCGGCCCGTCGCTGCTCCTCATCGTCATGGGCCTCATGATCCCGGCGTTCATGACGATCCGTAACTCGCTCTACGCCAACGACCAGTCGACCTTCGTCGGGCTGGACAACTACGCAGCGATCTTCAGCCAGGACCTGTTCCTCGTCGTGCTGCGGAACACGTTCTTCTGGGTGCTCGTCGTGCCGCTGCTCTCGACCGCCCTCGGGCTCGTGTACGCCGTGCTCGTCGACCGCACCCGGTTCGAGAAGTTCGCGAAGACCCTGATCTTCCTGCCCATGGCCATCTCGATGGTGGGCGCGTCGATCATCTGGCGGTTCGTGTACGAGTACAAGCCCGCCGGAGCCGACCAGACCGGCCTGCTGAATCAGATCCTGGTGCTCTTCGGCGGCCAGCCGCAGCAGTTCCTGATCAACCCGCCGATCAACACGTTCTACCTGATCATCGTCATGGTGTGGATCCAGACCGGTTTCGCCATGACCGTCCTCTCGGCGGCCATCAAGGCGATCCCGGACGAGACGATCGAGGCGGCCAAGATGGATGGCGCGACCGGCTTGCGTCTCTTCTGGCAGATCACGGTGCCGAGCGTGCGCCCGGCCATCATCGTGGTGCTCACCACGGTGGCCATGGCCACCCTGAAGGCCTTCGACGTGGTCCGGACGATGACAGGTGGTCAGTTCGACTCCTCCATCATCGCGCTGGAGTTCTACACGCAGACCTTCACCCGCCAGGCGGGCGGCATCGGTGCGGCACTGGCCGTCCTGCTGTTCATCCTGGTGACGCCGATCATCATCTACAACGTGCGCCAGATGCGCATCACGGAGGGGGAGCGATGAGCGACACCACCGGCGGCGCCACCGCGGCCGCCACCACGAGCAGCGCCAACCAGGCGCACGGTCCGGTCCGCAAGCTGACCCGCGCCGAGCAGCGCAAGGAAGACAACAAGACCCGCTTGGCTTCGCCGGCGGCGTCCGTCATCGCGATCGTGATCGCCGTCTTGTGGACGATCCCGACCGCGGGCCTGCTCATCACGTCGTTCCGCGAGCCCGGCGACATCCGTCGCACGGGCTGGTGGACATCGTTCGTGAACCCGAACTTCAGCCTCGTCAACTACGAGACCGTGCTGACCGGGTCGGGTGACCTCGTGAACCCGTTCATCAACTCGCTGATCATCACGATCCCGTCGGTGATCATCCCGATCATCCTGGCCCTGCTGGCGGCCTACGCGTTCGCGTGGATCGACTTCAAGGGGCGCGACTGGCTGTTCGCGGCGGTGTTCGCACTGCAGATCGTGCCGATCCAGGTGACGCTGGTGCCGCTGCTCACCCAGTACGTGCGCTTCGGCATCGCGGGCAGCTACTGGACCGTGTGGCTCTCGCACACGATCTTCGGCCTGCCCCTGGCGATCTTCCTGCTGCACAACTTCATGCGGGAGATCCCACGGTCGCTCATCGAGGCGGCCCGGGTGGACGGCGCCGGCCACGTGCGGGTGTTCTTCCAGGTGCTCATGCCCCTGCTCGTGCCCGCCATCGCGTCGTTCGGCATCTTCCAGTTCCTGTGGGTGTGGAACGACCTCCTGGTCGGCCTGACGTTCGCCAGCGCTGAGTACCGGCCCATCACCGTGATGATCGCCGAGATGGTCGGTAGCCGTGGGCAGGCGTGGCACGTGCTGTCGGCGGGTGCGTTCGTGGCCATGCTGCTGCCGGTGATCGTGTTCCTTTCCCTCCAGCGCTACTTTGTCCGCGGCATGCTCGCGGGCGGCGTCAAGGGCTGATCCCGGGCTCTCGCCACCCAACCGACACCCGTCGAGCCGCTCGGTTCGGCGGGTGTCGTCCGTCACGGCCTCGCCTATGTCGTCCGGAGAGACGAAGAACGGCCCTCGCGGGTGGGCGAGGGCCATGTCGATTCGTCGAGCGTGGTACACCGCCAGGGACTCGAACCCTGAACCCGCTGATTAAGAGTCAGCTGCTCTGCCAGTTGAGCTAGCGGTGCGCGAGGACAAACTTTACTCCATCGCCGGCTGATCCGCGAAATCGCCTGTGGACGCCGCCCCTCGCCCCTGGGAGCCCCCGACGCGGGTGGTAAGAGCTCGCGCCAAGGATGAGCTCGCTCATTCTCGGATATGGGTGTGAGTTCAGACCCATATCCGAGAATGAGTGCACTTGCTTCTGGCGAAGCTGGCGCCACCCACGGCTGGGGGCGAGAAGCCGCGTCGACGGACAGGGGTTTCTCGGCGCGGACAGGGGTTTCTCGGCGCGGACCGGGGTCTCTCGGCGCGGACCGCGGGGTCCCTCGGCGCTGAACTCGGGGGGCTTGTCGGCAGGTCAGCGACGAGCGAAGGCGATCCGCTCGCGGCGTAGACCGTCGTGTTCGATCTCGGCGCGGGTCAGAGGTTCCAGCTGGCGGTCGAGGGCCAACTCGAGGAGGTGGTCGGCGAGGGCGGGGTTGCGGGCCAGCACGGGGCCGTGCGGATACGTCCCGATGACGCGGCCCTGGACGGCTCCCTCGGTGCCGTCTCCGGCGTTGCCCACCCCCTTCTCGACGTGGGCGAGCGGGGCGGCGTCCGAACCCAGATAGGTGTAGCCGCCGTGGTTCTCGAACCCGGTCAACACATACTCCGAGCCGTCCGGGCGCGTCCAGCGGGTGAGGATCTCGCCGACCGCACGCTCTGCGCCCCGGCGGGTGGTCACGTCGAGCAATCCGAGACCCTCGCGCACCTCGTCGTTCTCGCCGATGGTGAACGTCTGCCCGCAGATCTGGTAGCCGGCGCACACCGCGAACACCACCGCCCCGTTCTCCACCGCCCGGAACACGGTGCCGTCCCGTGTGAGCTCACGGACGGCGGTGGTCTGCGCGTTGTCCTCGCCACCGCCGAGCAGGTACAGCGAGCCGTCGGCCGGCAGCGCCTCCCCGGGTTCCACGACGACCACCTCTGCGGCGATGCCGCGCCAGGCGAGCCGCTGGCGCAGGACGAGGCTGTTGCCCTGGTCGCCGTAGATGCCGAGCAGCGACTGGTAGACGAGCACGATCTTCACGGGAGCGGTCATCGCAGGCCTGCCATCTTGAGGAGCTTCTGGAACGGGGTGTAGGTCGCGATCAGATCCACCGGCTGCGGCGCCACGGAGGCGAGCCGCAGGGCGTCGACGAGATCGGTCGAGATCTCGTGGTCCACCTCGGCGTAGGCGAGCCGGACGGCCAGGTCGAACGCCCGCGGCCCGGTGCAGATCACCTTCTTGCCCCGCAGTTGCTCGAACTCGACGTCCCACAGCCAGCTCACGTCCTTGCCGTCCGCCGCAACCGAGTCGATGGCCAGCACCACCGTCGAGGTCTCCAGCAGCGGCAGCGACTCGGCCCACCCGGCCGGGTTCTTGCTCAGCACGAGCCGGAACTGGTTGCCGTCGATCGTCGCGATCGAGAACCGGCCGGCGGGGGAGCGCACCGTCTTGAAGCCTGTCAACGCCGCCTCCGTCGGGACTCCCATCTCGGACGCCGCCGCGAGCGCCATCGCCGCATTGCTCACGTTGAACTTGCCGGGCACGTTCAGCTTCAACTCGACGACACGACCGTCCGGCAACTGGACGCCCTGGCCGCGAACCACGTAGTCCGCCTCGGGTTCGGTGAGCTCGCAGCCGGGGCAGTCCCAGCGGCCGGTGGGGGCGTCTGGGCCGGGGTTGTCGCGGGTGAGGAGCGAGCCGCAGGCCGGGCACAGGGCGGCGTCGGCCATCCAGGTGGTGGCCGTGTCGACCCAGACGACACGGCGCGCGGCCCCTGCGGCCCAAGTCACCAGCGGGTCGTCGGAGTTCGCGATCACCACGGGCCCGTCGGCGCCGGCCTTTTCGAGAGCTTGCCGCCACGCCCGGCCGAGGAACTTGATCTCGTGGTTGCGGTCGAGCTGGTCGCGGCTGAAGTTGAGCAGGACGAGCACCTCGGGGCGGCCGTGCGCGATCATGTCGGCCACGACGCGCTCGTCGGTCTCGAGAATCGCCACGTCGGCCTTGGGGGCCTTCGCCAGAGCGGACGCGATGCCGTAGTGCAGGTTCGCGCCGTCGGCGTTGGTGACGAGGCGGGCGGCGTCCGCGCCGAGGTGTTCGCGCACGGCGGCGGCCAACAGGTGAGTGCTCGTGGTCTTGCCGTTCGTCCCGGTCACGGAGGCGATGCGACGCCCGGCCACGAGCAGTTGGAAGGCCTTCGGCTGCACGCGGGTGAGCACCTGCCCGCGGATGGACGCCCCCGATCCCTTGCCGAGACGGCGCGACACCCACGCGGCGCTGTCTCCGAGGGCCACACCGATGCCAAGGCGCACACGGTCGAACGGGGAGAGGTCAGCTCGCACCCGGCCATTCTGCCCGCTTCGCGGGTTCTCTGCCGCACGCTTCACGGTGCGGCCCGCTCGGCACGCGGCATCGCTCTGGCCGCGCAGTGGTCAGGCGTTGGCCAGCACGTCGGTGCCGACACCGCGCCTGCGGACGGTCACGGTGGGCGCCGGCGGCGTCCGCACCGGCTGAGGTGCCTCGCCGTCGACGACCAGACCGGCGTCGGCGATCATCGCAAGGTCGAGCCGGCCGGCCTGGCCCTCGCTGGTCAGGTAGTCGCCGAGGAAGATCGAGTTGACGATCTCGAGCGCCCGCGGCTGTTGCGTGCGGAGGTGGGCCTCGCGGCCGGCGCCGGCGCGCACCTCGACATCGGGGCAGACGAGCCGGACCATGGCCAGGATGCGGAGGCACTGCTGGGGGGTCAGCTCGGCGCGGCCCGCCATCGGGGTTCCGTCGAAGGGCAGCAGGAAATTGACGGGCACCGAGTGCGCCCCGGAGGCACGCAGGGCGAAGACGACGTCGACGAGTTGCTCGTCGGTCTCGCCCATGCCGGCGATGAGCCCCGAGCACGGCGACAGCCCGGCCCGCTTGAGGGCCTCCAGGGTGCGCTCGCGATCGGCGTAGGTGTGGGTGGTGCAGACCTCCCTGTAGTGCGACTCGGCCGTGTTCAGGTTGTGGTTGTAGGCGTCGGCCCCACCCTCGGCGAGGGCAGCCGCCTTCTCCTCGTCGACGAAACCGAGACACACGCAGATCTCCACCTCCGGGTGGGCGTCCTTGATGCCCCGCACCAGCCCGTTGACGCGCTCCACGTCGCGGTGCGACGGGCCGTGCCCGCTCGCCACGAGGCACACGCGCCTGGCCCCGCCGGCGATGCCCGATGCGACCGCCTCACCGATCTGTTCGGGCGAGGCCCAGGAGTACGTCAGCACGCCGGCCTCCGATCCCAGGCGCTGCGAGCAGTAGCCGCAGTCCTCCGGGCACAGGCCGCTCTTGAGATTGACCAGGTAGTTCAGCTTGACGCGGTTGCCGAACCAGTGGCGTCGCACGCGCGACGCCGCTGCGACGAGACCGGGTAACGCGTCGTCGGTTGAGCGGAGAATGGCCACGGCGTCCGCCCGGTCGATCGACTGGCCCGCGCTCCCGAGGTCCACGAAGCGGTCGAGTGTCTGCTGGTCGAGGGTCACGATCTGCTCCTGTGCGAGAGTGGGACACGACGCTGGCACGCCCACTTGAACTGTGTTCAAGTGGGTCGCACTCTACACCGGGACCGGAGGTGACCCCCCATGGCAGTCCGCCGAGCCGACGTGGTGGCCGCGGCGCTGGGCATCCTCGACCAGTTCGGCCTCGCCGACCTCACGATGAGACGCGTGGGCAGCGCCCTCGAGGTGAAAGCGGGTGCCCTGTACTGGCACTTCCCGAACAAGCAGTCCTTGCTGGCGGCGGTCGCCGACGCGATCCTCGCCGAGGTCGTCGCTCCCGAACCGGGGCCGTGGCGTCCCTGGCTCGCCGCGTGGACCGACCGCTTGCGCACCACACTCCTGCGTCATCGGGACGCTGCCGAGCTGGTCTCCGCCACGCTCGCCACCGGCCTGGGAGCGGTGGACCTCGGGACGCCGCCGGCGCGGGTGCTGCACGGCGCCGGTCTGGGGGAGGCGGACGCACGCGCGGCGGCGCGGGCCTTGGTGCACCTCACCCTCGGGCAGGTCAGTGAGGAGCAGACGCGGGCGACCTTGTCGGAGGTGGGCGTCGTCTCCGGGCATGACCCCGAGGCGGCCGCGCGTGACCACGCCGCCGGGGTGGCGCTCCTGCTCGACGGGCTCGCGTTCCGCCTGCGCGACTGATCAGTCGTCGACGCCCCGTGCCACGAGGGCCTCGCCCAGGGCGTCCGCCTCGCGGAGCGCGCGGACGATGAGGGGCACGAGGAAAGCTCCCACGCTCGTCGTGGCGCGCCGCGCGATCTGCGCCTCGCGCACCTGGGCGGCCAAGCCGGCCACGAGGGGCACGCAGCGGATCCCCACGAGCAGGAAGATCCCGACCCGCTCGGGGTCCACGCCGAAGCGGCGCAGCCACCCACTGGCCCGGACGACGGCGTCCACGAGGGACGCGGTCGGGCTGGTCAGGGTGACGAGCGCAGCCAGCGACACGAGCACCACGATCATGCCGGTGATCGCGACAGCGCGCTCCCACCCGCTCGCCCACACGTGCATGGCGGCCGTCAGAGCCAGGATCAGCCACATCGGTCGGATCTGCCGCCACCACAGGCCCACGGAGAAGCCGGCCGCGAGGTACACCACGACCGTCGCCGCGACGAGCGCGAGCACCACGAACCACCACCGCTGAGCCACCACCGACACCATGCCGACCGCCAGCAGCGCGAGCAGCTTGACGCCGGGCGGCAACCGGTGGAGCAGGCTCGTGCCGGGTTGGTAGAGGCCGAGGGTGCTGCGCATCAGGCGTCCATCAGCCGGCGGTAGTGCGCCAGCGCCTCGGTGGGGGCGGCGTCCGCGACGACCCGGCCGTCGTCGAACACGAGGACGCGGTCGAAGCCGTCGAGCAGGTGGAGGTGGTGGGTGGCGAGCACGACGGTCTGGCCGAGGTCGGCGATGGTGCGTCCGATGAGGGCCGCGTTGCGCAGGTCGAGCAGGGTCGTGGGCTCGTCCATCACGAGGGCGGCGGGTTCGGTCACGAGCACGGACGCCAGCGCCAGCAGTTGCTTCTGTCCGCCGGAGAGCAGGTGGGCGGGGTGATCGCGGTGGCCGTCGAGACCGAAGCGAGTGAGAAGGGCGTCGACGCGCGCGGCGCGTTCCTCCTTGCTGAGGGCCGATTTGCGCAACCCGAAGGCGACGTCCTCGGCGACGGTGGGCATGATGATCTGACTGTCGGGATCGGTGAAGAGGAAGCCGATGGTGCGTCGGACGCCGGCGGCGTCCTTGGCCGTGTCGAGGCCGTCGACGACGACCCGGCCCCGGCTGGGCACGATGAGCCCGTTGAGCAGCCTCAGGAACGTGGACTTGCCCGAGCCGTTGTGCCCGACCACGCCGATCCGTCGCTCGGTCAGGGTGACGGAGACGTCCCGCAAGACGGTGCGGCTCGCTGGTCCGGCGGTGTAGGTGTGGGTGACGTGGGCGATGTCGATCAACATGCTTCCACCACGATCGCGGATCCCTGGCCGCCGGCGATGGCGATGGCGGCGAGCCCGATCCCGCCGCGTCCTGAGCGCACGAGTTGGCTGAACAGGCGCGTGACGAGAACCGCCCCCGAGGCCGCCCACGGGTGACCGATCGCCAACGCGCCGCCCTCGGCGCAGTTGCGCTCCTCGTCGATGCCCAGCGCGTCCAGGCAGACCAATACCTGCCCGGCAAAGGCCTCGTTGCACTCGATGGCGCTCAGGTCGTCGACGCCGAGCCCCACCTCGGCCAGAACAGCGCGAGCGGCCGGCACGAGCCCGAAGCCGGGATGCCGCGGGTCGCTGCCTGTCGTCACGACGCCCAGGACGCGCAGCCCGGGGACGGGAGCACCGCCCGCACGCAGGGCGTCGTGCGTGGCGGCGTCCACCATGAGGACGCCCGCCGCGCCGTCGTTCACCCCGCACGCGTTGGCGGCGGTCACGGTGCCGTCGGGGCGGAAGACGGGCCGAAACCGCGCGAGACGTTCGGGGGTGAAGCCGTCCCGCGGACGCTCGTCGTGGTCGAGCCCGGGCTGCGGAACGAGTTCGGCCGCGAAGGCGCCGGACGCCCGGGCCGCGATGGCGCGGGCGTGGGACCGGCTGGCGTAGGCATCCTGGCGGGCGCGCGTGATGCCGTGCTCGGCGGCCAGCAGATCGGCGGCTTCACCCATCTCCGGATCGCCGTAGGTGGGAGGGGCGAACGGGGCGCGTTCGAAGGGCACGGGCGCGGCGCCGGCCACCGCGGGCCACGCGGTGAGTGGTTGCGTCGAGACCGACTGCGCGCCACCGGCCAGCACGAAGCCGGCCTGGCCGCGCAGCCGCCACGTGGCCACCTCGATCGCCGCGAGCCCGGAGCCGCACTGGCGGTCGACGGTGAGGCCGGGTACGGCCGGGTCGACACCGGCGGCGAGGGCGGCGTAGCGGGCCAGGTTGCCCCCGGGGCCGCGCAGGTTGCCGAGCACCACCTCGCGCAGGGCCGTCGGGTCCGGGCAGGACTCCAGCAGCCGTCGGAGCACGCTGGTCGCCACCTGGTCGACGGTCTGGGAGGCGAGCGCTCCGCCTGCGGTGCCGATCGGCGTGCGACAGGCGTCGATGATCACGGGTTCGTTCATCGGGCCACCTCCGCGGCCGCCCAGTGGGCCAGGGCGACGGGATCGACCTTCCCGGCGGGGGTGGTCGGCGGACGGGGATGGACCAGCCAGCGACGCGGTCGCTCCGCCCCCGCCAGATGGGCGCGGGCCCAGCGGCGGGCGGCCGCGAGGTCGTCGGAGGTGGCGACGACCGCGGTGAGGACGTGCCCCAGCGCCGCATGGGGCACACCGACGAGGCGCACCGGTGCGGTCGTGTGTGCCGACAGTGCGGCGGCGACCGGGGCGAGCGCCACGGTGCTGCCGCCGGTGGTCACCCAGCCGGGCCGCCCGAGCACACGCACGTGCGTGCCGGCGAGCGTGGTGTGGTCGTCGACCGTGGCGAAACCATCGGCGTCCCGCTGCCAGGCCCCTGCGGGCGACCCGGGGGCGGGGCCGTCCGACAGCCAGGGCGACCGCACCCAGAGGACGCCGTTGCGCACCTGCGCTTCCACCTGGTCGAAGAGGTGCAGGTCGGCGGCGGATGTGCCCCAGGCCACGAGCGACAGTTCGGCCGCTCCGTAGTAGTGGTGGACCTCCAGCCCGGCCGCCCCGGCGCGTGCGCTCAGGCGGTGGCCCAGCCCGTCACCCGCGACCAGGACGCCGCGCAGGGACGCCGCGGGCGGCGGCCCGTCGTCGAGCAGGGTGGCCAGCCCGGTCGGAGTGAGTTGGGCCCAGGTGGCGCCGGCGGCGTCCGACCCCCAGGAGGCGCCCACGGACCGGGCCACGCAGGCGGCGAAGAGGTTCATGGTGGCGTCGAGGGGGCCGGGGATCCACAACCGGTCGGTGGAGCCGAGCCCGAGGCGTCCGGCCACCGGTGCGAACGAGTCCACCCAGCTGGCGGTGGTGCGCACGAGGGTTCGCGGACGCCCCGCCGACGTGCCCGACGTGCGCACCGCCACGCGCCGTCCTGCGGCATGCGCGGCGTCGAAAGCGGCGACGGGGTCGGGGTGTCCGCTGAGGAGGACCGGCATCGGGTCAGACGTGAGCAGGGGCAGCAACCGCGTCGGGTTGGCGCTGCGGCAGCAGACCGGGGTAGCTGCGGTGCACTGCCTTCGCGACGAACGTGGCGAGCACCACCTTGATCGTGTCACCCACGATGAAGGGGCTCATGGCGAGCGCTGCTTGCCCGAGGCTCATCTGCGACACGACCATCATGCCGACCATGCCGACCAGGTAGAGCACCACGATGCCGAAGAGGGCATTGATCGCCAGGCCCAGGCCGATGCGGTAGGGCGCCCCGACGCGCTCGGTTAGCCAGCCGATCAGGAAGGGGACGACCGCATAGCCGATCAGGAAGCCGACGGTGGGGCTCAGGAACACCCCGATGCCGCCGCGTCCCCCCGCGAGCAGGGGGAGGCCGAGGGCGACCAGTGCGATGAAAAGGGTCTGGGAGAGTCCGCCACGCCGGCCGCCGAGCACGGCCCCGGCGAGGATGACGCCGAACGACTGGGCTGTGATGGGGGCGGGGGAGAAGGGGGTGTAGAGGGGCGGAAGCAGGCCGAGCGCCGCGGTGAGGGCGGCGAAGACGGCGATGGTGGCGAGGTCGCGCGCGGTGATGGAACGGGACGACATGCAGGGTCCTCTCAGCGGGTGTCGGAGCGGAGTCTAGTGTGTTCGGTCCCGTTCTTGAACAGTGTTCAAGGAGAGCCTCCAGCGTCGTCCTCGCCGCCGAGCACTCCAACGCCGGCGCCGTGGACACCCACCGGGCTGCAGGCTTCCAGGCCCGGCCCACGGTCCGCGACCTCACCCGCCGCCTCCGACGAGTCAGGCGAGGATCCGATCGGCCATCGAGGTGTTGGGTCTGCCAGGATGACGTGGGGCCGGCGTGTCGCCGGTGCAGGCGAGCGCCCAGGCCGTCATCGCGGTCGACGTCGTGGGCACCGACTTGGTGCTGGAGGAGTTCGGACGCCTCATCGCGCCCGGGGGCTCGGGGATCGTCATCGCCAGCCAGGCGGGTCACATGCTGCCGGCGCTCGACGAAGCCACCAGCCGCGCCCTCGCTCGGACGCCGGCCCGCGAGCTGGCGGAAGTGCCGGTGCTGGCGTCCGTCACCGGCTCGGGTCACGCCTACGCCCTGGCGAAGCGCGCCAACATCGTGCGCGTGCAGGCGGCCGCACTGACCTGGGGCGACCGCGGGGCCCGCGTCAACTCGATCAGCCCGGGAATCATCATGACCCCGCTCGCCCGCGACGAGATGAGCGGGCCCGGCGCTGTCGGCTACCGGGCCATGATCGACGCCTCGCCCGCCAAGCGGGGGGCACGCCGGACGAGATCGGCGAGGCGGCCGCGTTCATGATGGGCGCCCCCTTCCTCACTGGTGCCGACCTCCTCATCGACGGCGGGGTCATCGCGGCCATCGCGGGTGGGCGGTACCAGTTGGGTGGCGGTGCCTCGTCGGAGGCCAGCGCGTAGGTCTCTACCGCCTCGGTTGGGACGCTTGGGCCGGCCTGGGCTGGGAGCCGGTGGTCTACGTTGCCCGTCATGATCACGGACAGGGAGCGACCGACACTGACGCACTCATCGAGCGCCCTCAGTGCCATGTGGCGAGGAGCGCAGTGATCGCTGTGAGATCGGTGGTCTGGCCGCTGGCGATCGCGACCACGAGGTCGTAGGCGTCGTCGTCGGGGGCGTCGAGAGTGACGCCGTTGAGTCCGTAGAACACCACAGCGGCGAGCCAGCCGAGCCGCTTGTTCCCATCGACCAGTGCGTGGTTGCGCACGATCGAGTCGAGGACGGCGGCCGCCTTGGCGTCCAGACTGGGGTAGGCATCGCGCCCCCAGAGGCTGGTTGCAGGCCTAAGAACGGCCGACTCGAGCAACCCCAAGTCGCGTGCCGGCCCCACCTCGAGGTCGTCGACCAGGATGAGCAGGTCCTCCAGCGTCAGGTGGACGGTCACCGACCGAGCCGGTCGAGCAGGTCGGCGTACCGGTCACGGGCGGCCGCGGACAGGGCCCGGATGTCGCGTTCGTGACCGCGGCGGGCGGCCACTTCGTGGATGGCTCGGATGGTGGCTTCCTGTCGGCTGATGCCGTCCTCGGCGGCCAAGACGGCCAGGACCCGCTCGTCATCGGGGGTCAGTCGCAGAGTCATCGCCATGCCACGAAGATACCACTCTGGTATCACGCGCGAACGCCGCCGAGCGGAAGATGGAAGTGAGTCCGAGGTCGCCGGCGAAAGCGCGTGCCCCGACGCGAGCGACGTCCGGACTTGCCTCGTGGGCAATGGTTCACGACTCGGAAGAGGAGTCGGTCAGCGGCGCGGCTCGTGATCTGCTCGGGGGCGGATCGCCACGACACCCATGCCTTCTACGAAAGGCGGGGGACGCCGCCACCGGACTCCGACTCACCAAGCGCCTCTGGCGCCCGTCCCGCAGCGCGGCGCGACGACCCTAGGCATAAGACCTGCAATGCCGCAGGTTGCTCAGAGTTGAAGGTGCAGACGTAGGGCGTCGTCGAGTTGGGCCATGAGGTGCACAGGCACTCGGCCGATCGCTGGTCCGACTCGTTCCACCGAAACCGAACGTACCTGTTCAACCTGGGCCTTGGAATTGGTGTGGATCCCGGTCTCGGCCGCCTCAAGCAGCACCTGGAACGGAAACGCCCGGGCGATGTTGCTTGTCACGGGGACCACAGTGACCACTCCACGGCCAAGCCTGGCGGCAGTCGCGTTGGCATTGTCGTTGCTGACGATGATCGCCGGCCGTCGCTTGTTGGCTTCGCCGCGGCGGGCTGGCTCAAGGTCGACCAGCCGAATCTCACCGCGGAGCATCTGCCAGGCCATCGGCGACAAGGCCGTCCCATGCCTGGGCGTCCTCGGAGGAGTCCCACTCTTGCCAGGCCGCCTCGTACGCGGACTGGAGTTCGGGATCGCCGAGCAGCCGGATCGCTTGCTGGAGCGCTGCGGAGCGAGACTTGAGACCGGATGCGCGTGCGTACTTGTCCAGCGCCTCGACCTCTCCTTCGGAGAGACTCACGCTCAACTTCACCTGACTCATGCCACCACGATACTACTCCCATGCTACCGGGGTAGCTTTCGCACATCTGCCGCAAGGTCCCTGAGAGAAACCCCGAAAGAGAGACCGGCCCTGGCGCGGAGCCAAGGCCGGTTCATCGGGGTGAGTAACGGGACTCGAACC
>NZ_JARKOT010000048.1 GCF_029977985.1 Propioniciclava sp.
CGGTCGGCTGCCGAGCGGGCGCCGAGACCGCGAGCGGGGGTGTTGTCGCCGGGGTGTTGGCGGCGGGGTATCGTCGCCGGCCCGGAGGAACCACACGGCGGCCCCGGGAGGATTCGAACCTCCGACACAAGGTTTAGGAAACCTCTGCTCTATCCCCTGAGCTACGAGGCCTGGCAAGAGTTGCCGCGGCGCTGCAAGGCTACTCGCGGCGCCGGACGGGCGCGAATCATGCCCCCGTCGAGCGGGCTGAGCCCGCCCATGCTGAGTGCACTGTCAACTTGAAAGTGAAACGTCTGCACTAGTACCAAAGTATGAGAAGTCACCCCTTTGGGGGACTGGTTGGAGCGTGGAGGGGACTATAGTAATTCCACGAGAGCGACGCCAGGTTGTTGATGTCTCCTGGGGGTGGGTAGACGGCTTCTAAGCCCTTCGACCGGCGTCGCTCTCCTTTTCTTTGCCCCCGAGCCCCCGAGCCGACGGCGCCGTTTGGCAACCGGGTGGGTCCGCGGCGTCCACCCTCGGTAAAATTGTCGCCATGACCACAGGACTGGAACGCGCACAAGCCAAGATGAAGGACGCCGGGGCGTCCGATGCCGCCATCGACGTGTTCACGCACTTCTACGGGATCGTCGCCGAGGGCTCGGAAGGCTTCATCGGCGAGGACACCATCTCCCCCCTGACCGACCCGCCCCAGCTGACCTCTGTCGAGGTCGACCCCGAGGTCGCCCGCGACGCCCTCGCGAAGACGGCCCTGATCAAGCTCAACGGTGGCCTGGGCACCTCGATGGGCCTCGATGGCCCGAAGACGCTGCTGCCCGTCCGCGGCGAGATGACCTTCCTCGACGTGCTCGTCGAGCAGGTGTTGCGCGCCCGGAAGACCTACGGCGCCCGCCTGCCGCTCATCTTCATGAACAGCTTCCGCACCCGCGAGGCCACCCTCGCGCACCTGGAGCGCTACGCCGACCTCGCCGTCGACGGTCTGCCCGTCGACTTCCTGCAGGGCTTCGAGCCCAAGCTGACCCGCGACACGCTCGAGCCCGTCGACTGGCCGGCCGATCCCGATCTCGAATGGTGCCCCCCGGGCCACGGCGACATCTACACCGCCCTCGTCGGGACGGGCCTCCTCGACGCGCTGCTCGAGCGCGGTTTCGAGTACGTGAGCATCGCCAACGGCGACAACCTCGGCGCCGGACCTGACGCGACCCTCGCCGGCTGGTTCGCCAGCTCCGGCGCCCCGTACGCCGCCGAGGTCTGCACCCGGACGCCGAACGACCGCAAGGGCGGCCACCTGGCCATTCGCAAGGCCGACCAGCAGCTCATCCTGCGCGATACCGCCCAGACGCGGCCCGAGGAGATGGACTTCTTCACCGACGAGCACCGGCACCCTTACTTCCACGCCAACAACCTGTGGGTCGATCTGCGCGCCCTGAAGGAGCTCATGGTGGCGAAGAACAACGTGCTCGGCCTGCCCCTGATCCGCAACGAGAAGACCGTGGACCCCAGCGACAAGACGTCGACCCCGGTCATCCAGATCGAGTCGGCCATGGGCGCCGCGATCGAGGTCTTCCCGGGCGCTCGGGCGATCGCCGTCCCGCGCGACCGCTTCCTGCCCGTGAAGACCACGAACGAGCTCATGCTCGTCCGCTCGGACGCCTTCACGCTCGATGAGACCGCCCGTCTCGTCGCCGCCACCGACAAGCTGCCCGGCGTCTCGCTCGACAAGCGCTACTACGCCCTGCTGCCCGATTTCGAGGCGCGCGTGCCGGTGGTGCCGTCGCTGGTGGCCGCCCGGTCGCTCACCGTCGAGGGCGACTGGACCTTCGACACCCCCGTCAAGGTCGTCGGCGATGCCGTCCTGGCCGACTCCGGCGAGGCGGCGAGCGTTCCCGGCGGCGTCTTGGGTTCCGAGTGACCCAGGCCTGGCACCGGGCGATCGCCTTCGCCCTCACGGGCGAAGAGCTCGACCTTCCCACCAGCAGCGCCCCCAATCCGGGGGCGCTGCTGGCGCAATTGGCCGACGCCGGGTGGGCTCGTGTGCGTATCGCGGAACACGCGCACGCGGCGTCCGGTTGGCCGCACCCCGTCCCGGACGCCCTCCGCGCCGGTCTGGGTGCCGCGCAGCTGCACGCCGCCATCGGGGCGACCCGGCACCGGCTGGGTCTCGACGTCCTGACCGTTCTGCCGCCGTCGCGGCGCATCCGCTTGGACGCCGACGAGCGTCGCCTCGCCGCGGACGTCCCGCCCCACTACTGAGCCCGCGCCTGAACGGTGGCGCGGCCGGAGGTGTGCCTCTGCGGCGGGCTGTGTGCCTCTGCGGCCGCCGTGTGCGGGGTGCGTGTTGCACAAGGCGTGCCCTGGCACTGGTTTCGTAGCACGGGTCGGCACACGGGGCGCCCTGGCCCCGCCCTGCCCCCTGGTCGCTCGTCGTCGGTGGAGGTGGGGCGATCGCGAAGACGGTTCGGGTGACTGCGTCGCGCCTCGCTCGTGCGCGTGTGCGGGTGCGTGTTGCACAAGGCGTGCCCTGGCACTGGTTTCGTAGCACGGATCGGCACACGGGACGCCCTTGGGTACCTGTCGCGTTCCGGACCCGGGGACCCCTGTCGCGTTCCGGACGCAAAGAGGCCCGCCCCGATCGGGGCGGGCCTTCGTGCGTCGAGCGCGCGAGCGGTGCTCAGTGGGCGTTGTTGGCCTTGAGCAGGTCGCGGATCTCGGCCAGCAGCTCGTCGGTCGTCGGGGCCGGAGCCTCGGCGTCCGTCTCTGCCTTGAGGCGGCGATCAGCAGCCTCCTTCATGGCCGTGTACGGCTTGATGACGCCGAAGTAGAGCACAGCGCCCACGATGACGAACGCGATGAGCGCGTTCACGAACACGCCCACCGGCAGGCCGAGGGGGGTGAAGGCGCTGAAGTCCGGCACACCGCCGAAGAAGCCGATGAAGCTCATCAGGATGTTGGTGAACGCGGCGACGACCGCGGCGAACGACGTGCCGAGGATGACGGCAGTGGCAAGCTCGATGAGGTTGCCCTGCATCAGGAAGTCCTTGAAACCCTTCATGTTTCTGCTGAAACCTCTCTAGGGAAGGCAGTGCCCGGTCGGGGGCGTGATGCTGCCTCGTTGAAAGCTACATTACCGAAATCCACCACGAACAACCGGTGACGCTGCTATTGTTGCCACCAACTGGGCCCACTTCGACGCAGCTAGTAGCTACGACTACAACCCTGACCCCCGTTCCACAAGCGCTTTCACGACCACAGAGGCTCATCGCAACGCGATGGCAACTCCGCCGGACTGGGCGGCAACCGCCAGGCGTGTCGCCACCTCCGGCTGAACCTCCACGAGGGCGGCCCGCGTCGGCACCGAGCCGAAACCCTCCGCCTCGCTTTCGGGAACCGCGACCACGCGCACATCGGCGGCGAACACGTCTCCTGCCCCGCCCGGATCGAGCAGGTCGAGGTGCACCCCGGGCCGCACCAGCGGCGCAAGGTTCTGGTTGGCCAACGGCAGCGCCACCACCACGTAGCCCGGCCGGGCGAGTCCCTGACCCGTCGCCACGGACGCCTCCGTCACCGGCGTGCGCGCGGACAGAGGCCCGTTGAGGGTCAGACCGACCGCACCTGCGGCGTCCGTCATCGCCCCGGCGGGCACGGCCGCCTCGGGCAGATCCACGGTCGTGAGGTCGGCGGCGGCCAGCACCGTGCCGCCGGGCAGGTCGCGGGCTACCGCGACGACCCCGACCGATGCCGCCCGTGGCGGCGCGAACACTCCGAGCACGGCCAGGACGGCCAGCGCGGCGGCGAGGGCCGCGAGGGTGCGGCGGCGGAGGTGCGCCATGCGGCGCAGGGACCAAGGGACGCGATGCTTCACGCCCTTTCACATTAGGCCGCGTCCGTCACGCGGCGGGCGTCGAGCCCTTCTTCGACTTCTTGGCCTTGGGGGAGGGCGACTTGCCGGAGTCGGCGGCCTTGGGTTCGCTCGCCGGCTCCTTCTGGGCGGACGCCGCCGGCTTCTTCGATCGGTTGTCGGTCTTGTAGAACCCCGAGCCCTTGAACACAACGCCGACCGGGTGGAACACCTTGCGCAGCTCGCCGTCGCAGTTCGGGCAGAGTGTCAGCGGTTCGTCGGTGAAGCTCTGGACGACCTCCAACTCCTCCTCGCACGACGAACAGCGGTAGACGTAGGTGGGCATGGGCTTCCTTCGGGCGGACGGACAACCCCACCATCCTACGCCCAGCGCACCCCCGCCTCGGTCACCAGGGCGGCCACACGGACATCCCACGGCTCGGTGGGGAGGTGGCCCAGCACCTCTCTTTCGTTCACCAGGGCCGCCACGACGGCGTCCGGGCTGCGGTGGGTGAGCGCCCGGTCGTACCAGCCACCGCCTGTTCCCAGCCGCTCGCCGGACGCCGTCGCCGCCAGCGCGGACGTCACGACCAGCGAGACGGCACCCAGGGCGTCCGGGCCGAGGGGCGGCGTGGTCGGCTCGGGGATGCCGTGCCAGCCGGGACGCAACGCCGCCGGACCGGCATACCACGCCCAGTCGGGCGTCCGGCGCCCGGCCAGGACCGGCAGCAGCACCCCCACGCCGGCGGCGTCCAGCTCGCCGACGAAGCCCCACGTCTCCGGCTCGGGCGCGAGGGAGCCGTAGCACGACACCGCCGCGTGGCCCGCGGCGAGGGCAAGCAGGTGGGGGAGACGGGCGACGTCGGCGACCGCACGGGCGGCATCCGGCAGCGCGGCGCGGGCGGCCCGCACGGCGGCCCGCAAGGCGTCCTTGTCGCGAGTCGCTCCGCCGGGCTCTGCGTGCACCCGATTATCGTAGTTTCATGGCCCTTTTCGGACGCAAGAACACCTCGGACGCCGGCGCCCCCGACGCGGCGCCCCCCGCGCAGCCGGCGACCCCCGCACCGCAGCTCACCCGGCGCACGGTCGAGGAGCAGCGGGGTTTCCTGCTCGACCAGGTGAGTGCCCTGCGTCCGTTCGGCATGAAGATCTTCGACGTCCCCGGCCTGACCCTGTGCGAGGACATCACGTCCGACCTGGATCTGCCGCTCGTCACCACCTCGCGGGTGACCGGCTGGGGCGTCCGCGGCTCCGATCTCGTCGGCGCCACCCCCGAGCACCCGAAGACCCTCTACGTGGTGGACGCCATCGCTGCCGGTGACGCGCCTGGCGCGCCGCTCGTGGCCGGGGCGGCCGTCCGGATCGAGGAAGGGGCCATGGTGCCCGAGGGCGTCGACGCCATCGTGCCGCGCGACCGCGGCACCGAGGGCGACGACGACACCGTCATCATCGACGGCGAGACCAGGTTGTTCGAGAACCTTCGGCGCGCCGGCTCCGAGCTGGCCGACGGGACGCCGCTGCTGCGTGCCGGCGACATCCTGACCCCGCGTTCGGTGGCCGTCCTGGCCGAGGTGGGGCTCGACAAGGTGCTCGTCCGGCCGAAGCCGCGTGTCGTCGTGTTCACCGTGGGGAACGGGCTCGTCGCCCCTGGGGAGGCGCTCACGAGCCCCGCTCAGCGTTACGACGCCGCCACCTCCCTCATCACCGCAGCTGCCCGGGCCGACGGCGCCACCGTCTATCCGCTCGGCATCATCGCCTCCGAGGCGCGTGAGATCCGTCAGACCATCGCCGACCAGCAGGTCCGGGCCGACCTGATCGTGGTCGTCGGGGGCGGCGAGCAGTTGCGTGAGGTCGCCGACGGCATGGGCGAACTCGACGAGGCCGAAGTGGCGCTCAACCGCTCGTCCCGCTTCGGATTCGCGGCGCTCGGCGACGAGCGCACGCCGATGGTGATCCTGCCGAGCGGCGTCGTGAGCGCCTACGTGGGCTATCACGCGTTCGTGCGCCCCGTCATCAACAAGCTCAACGAGACCGACCCGCTCGCCGCGCCGCGCGTCGAGGGGCGCGTCGCCGATACGTTCGCGGCCGCCGAGGGCGTCACCCAATACATCCCGGCCGTCAGGGACGCCGACGGCTCGGTCCGCGCGGTGGCCGGTGCGGACTCGGAGCTGGCCTGGGATCTGGCCCGCGCCAACGTCCTCATGGTGGTGCCGGAGTCGTGGGGAGGCGCCGAGGCCGGCTCGACGGTGGAATGCATCGTGCTCGACGACGCAGGCACGCAGGACGTCGACTCCCGGCAGTGAGCCTGTTCGGCGTTCGCCGCTGGCCGGTGACGCTGCGGCACGGCCCGATCACCTTGCGGCCGTTGCGGCTGCGTGACGAGGACGAATGGCACTCGGTCCGCGCCCGTAACCACGCCTGGACCCAGCCGTGGGACTCCACTCGCCCGCCGGAGGCGGAAGGGCCGGGGATCACGTTCGCGCAGATGGTGGCAACGAACCGCGCCGAGGGCCGCGCCGGCCGCGCGCTGCCATGGGGCATCTTCTGGGCCGAACCGGGCGAACCGCCGCGACTGGCCGGCCAGATGACGATCTCGGGCATCGCCTACGGTTCGGCGCGCTGGGCGATGGCTGGCTACTGGGTCGATTCGGCGCTCGCAGGGCGGGGCATCGCCCCGACAGCTCTCGCGCTGGCGACCGATCACTGCTTCGGCTTCCTCGGCCTGCACCGGATGGAGGTGGCGATCCGGCCCGAGAACAGCAAGTCGCTGCGGGTCGTCGAGAAGCTCGGGTTCCGGCTCGAAGGGCTACGTCCGGCATTCATGCATGTCGACGGCGCCTGGCGCGACCATCTCGTCTACGTCCTGCACGCCGAGGAGGTCGGCGCGGGGGGCGTCCTTGCCCGGCTGAAGGGCGGCGCGCCGGGCGAGGTCACCGACCGTTCCTGAGCGGAACCTTAACCTCGACGCATGGGTCTGACCGGGTTGGTGTTCGGGGTCGTCGCCGTCGTCTGGCTCATCTACCTGATCCCCCTGTTCCTCAACCGTCGCGACAACGGTCTCATGGACGAGATCGAGCCCGGCGAACCCTTCTCGCACACGGTCACGATCGTGCGGCGCGGGGAGCCGCTCGACTCCGCCGAGGAGTCCGTGGCCGTCGTCTCGACGCCGCTCAACCGCCGCGCCGCTCTCCGCGAACTGCGTGCCCTGGACGCCGCCGCCGCCCGGCGGCGCCGCCGCGTCCTCGGGTTCCTGGCGCTCGCGACTCTCACCGTCGTGGCGGCTGCCGCGATGGCGCTCGTCGCGTGGTGGTGGGTCGCGGCCCCCGTGCTGCTCATCGTGTTGTTCCTCGTCGTGGCGCGGTTCTCGGTGCGGACTATGCGCCGCGACCTCGACGCCCGCGCGCGCACGATCCGGGGTGAGGACGCCGACGAGGCCACCATCTCCTTCGCCGGTCTCGACGAGGGCGACCTGGTCGCGGAGGACGTGCACGAGGTGTCTGTCGAGCTCACCGGGCCGGTCGAGAGCACGGGTTCCCTGTGGGACCCGATCCCGATCACGGCGCCGACCTACGTGAGCCAGCCTCTCGCGCCGCGGACGGTCCGCACGATCGACCTGTCGGCGCCCGTCGCGTCCGGATCGGTCGTGCCCGTCACCGCCGACCGTCCCGACGACTTCGGGCGGGCGGACGCCGGGAGGACGGACGCCGGCGCCGCGCCCGAGCGCCGTCGCGCGTCGGGCGAGTAGCGCTTACCAGCCGGCCCCGAAGCAGACGAGCGGTGGGGCGTCCGGCCCGAACGCCGTCAGGCTCGCAGCGAGGGCGTCCGCGGCGGGAACGCCAGCGGCGAGGCGGGCGTGCAGATCGGGCATGAGGCGGGCGGCGTCCGCGTCGGCCAGGGCCGCCGGCGAGGCGAGAACCGTCCGCGCCCCCGCGTGCAGCAGGGCTGTGGCCACGCCGAGCGGGTCGTCGCCGCCGGTGCGTCGGCCGAGGTCGCAGGCGGAGAAGACGACCACGCCGGGCACCGGCCTGAGCCGCTGGACCTCGTAGCCGAACACGGGGCCGTCGGCCAGGTCGGCACTGCTGAACAGCGGGTTCTGCGCGTGGTGGTGGCCGTGGGCGGCCACGTGGACGATGTCAGCTCGCCGGCTGGTGCGCAGCAGGTTCCGCACGCCGGCGGCGGGCCCGACGAGGCAGGTGGGGTCGTGCCAGTGGGTGGCGCACGCCTCGATCTCGTCGGTGGCGCGGGCCAGGTGGGGCCCGGCCACGAGGAGAGCCCTGCGCGGCGGGGGCGCCTCGGGGGCGTTGGCCCAGGCGGTGGCGCTGCGGGCGACGGTGACGCCGACCCCGGCCAGGCTCGGCAGCAGCGGCCACGGCACCTGACCGAACTGGCCCGACGGGGTGAGCGCGACGCGTCCGGCACTCAGGCCGAGCGGGGTCAGGAGGGCGGCGTCGAGGCGGGCGAGCCGCTCGCGCAGGCCGGCACGCACGCTCGCGGCCATGCCGGTGGGCAGGTCGGTGGCGGCGACGTCGAGATCGGCGGCGAGACCCGCCAGCAGGGGTGCGACCGTCGCCATGGAGCCGAGTGGCTGCAGGTGCGCGTCCGCGGCGGACACGACGAGGGCCGTCACGGTGTCGTCGCACGCCAGCAGGGCGACCAGGGTGGTGCGGCGGCGTCCCAGCGCCTCCTGCAGCGCGGCGAGCGTGCAGATCGGGTGGGTCTCGTGGGAACCCCCGAACCGCCACGTCCGCTCCCGGACGCGGCGGCGCAGTTCCTGCTGCCGTGCCGCCTCGGTGCCGAAGGCGACGAGGGTGCGCAGTTCCGCGAGATCGGCTGCCTGGTCGGGGTCGGAGGGCGGCCGCACCGGCACGACCCGCGAGGACGCCGCCCGCGTACGCTCCGACCACTCCAGCACCAGCGCCGGATCGCCGCGGTCGAGGGCGAGCCGCAGCCCGAGGCGTCCCAGCCGGGTGAGTGCCTGCGACATGGACGTCTGCAACTCGAGGCTGCCGACGCTGGCTTGGAGCGTGTGCAGCGCCTCGAGGCTGGACCGCGCGGACCCCAGGGCGCGGCTACGTCGCCCGAGCGCGGCCTGCCGCTCGGCAGCAATGGCGGCGGCCCACGGGTCCGGGTGTGTGCGCGTGAAGCGGGGCAGGACGAGCGCCCGGGCCTCTCGAGGCGTCCCTCGGCGAGAAGACGCGAGCAGTGCGCGAGGGTGAGCTCGCCGGCCTCCGTGCTCAGCCCGTGGTCGCGCAGCTCGGCGATCAAGGCCGGGGCCTCCCCCACGCGGCGCAGGCCCGCGGCGTGGGCGCACACGGCGGCCATGGCGTCCGCACGCAGGCGGGCTGTGTCGGCTCCCATCGTGGCGAAGCTGGCCGCTGCGCGGCGGGCCAGCCGGAGCCCCTCGCGCGGGTCCTCGAGGGCGAGCAGCCGGGCGAGCACGACGAGCCCGGACGCCTCCGCGCGGCGAGCACGGGCGGTGTGGAAGAGGGCGACCGCTTGCCGCAGGTGGGCGACGGCGTCGTCGCGGAGACCGGCGGCGGCCAGCACCTCCGCACGATCCTGCAGGCCGATGGCCCGAGCGGCGGGTGACTGGGCGGCGAAGTGACCGGCCACGGCGTCCATGTCGGTGAGCGCCCGCACGTGGTCGCCGAGCAGGAATGCGGCGTACCCAGCGTTGTGGCGGGCCTTCGCGGCCTGGCCGGCCTGACCGGCGGCGTCCGACTCGACCACGGCCTGCTCGAAGTCGGCGAGCGCCTTGGCGGCCTGTCCGGTCTCGAGGTGCAGGTTGCCGCGGTTGAGGAGGTTGCGGCCGAGGGCCTGATGATCGGCCGACAGCAACCGGATGGCAGCGTTGAAGTCGGCGAGGGCGGCGGCGCGGCGTCCCCGGCGGAGACGCACCACGGCCCGCTGCCCGTGGACCGTGCCGCGCACCTCCGGGTCGATGCCGTCGAGGGCGAGGGCTTCGTCGCACAGCGCTTCGGCAGGCTCCAGGTGGCCGAGTTCAGCCTCGGCGTAGGCCAGCGTGCCCAGCAGCCGTGCCCGCGTGGGCGGCTCGGGCACACGCTCCAAGCCGCGCCGCGCCCATCGGGCCGCTTCGACGTGCCGGCCGGCGTTGGTGGCCGCGCGCGCACGCGCGTGCAGCTCAGGGGGATCGAGCACGCTCTACTGTGGCACCAGCCCCGTCACTCGTTCCACCACCGTGCGCGCCCTTTTCACAGGATCGTCCGGGAGAACCGCCGGGTCGGCGAGCTCGGCGGCGAGTTGGCCCGCGAGGAGGGGCGCGGCGAACGAGGTGCCGCTCCAGATGCTGAAGCCACTCGAGTAGTCGTCGGGGTCGATCGAGGCGCGGCGGCGCCCGTGGGCCGTCGTGGCGGCGGACGCCTGGAGGCCGCCCTCGAACGAGACCGGCATGGTGCTCAGGACGGCTGCGCCGCTCGCGTGCGCGCGCACCCACGGGCCGACGTTGCTGAAGAGGGCGTCCGTGTTGTTCGGGTTGAGGGCGCCGACGGCCACGAGCGGTGCCAGGGGAGCGCCGCCCCAGTCGACGGGACACGGGTGGCCGGGCTCCCAGGGGTCGAAGGCGGCCGGGAAGCGGGGTCGAGCGGTAGCGTCGTTGCCCGCCGCGCAGACGACGGTCACGCCGAGGGCTAGGAGGGCTTGGAGCGAGCACCACAGCGGGGAATCGAAGAGGGCGTCCTCGGGCGTCTCGTGGTAGTAGCCGACCGACAGGCTCACGATGTCGACGCCGACGGCGTCCGGGTCGCCGTCACGATGGCGGCGGACCAGCTCGGCAACGTCGTCGAGGGCGTCGATGAGGTCCTGCTCGACCATCGCCCCCTCCGCGGGCAGGATGCGCCACGCGACGATGTCGGCGTCGGGGGCGGCCAGGTGGACGAGACCGGCGGAGAACGTTCCGTGGCCGGCATAGGCGTCGAGGGCGCCGTCGAGGGGGCCGACCGTGTCGGGAAAGAACTCCGGGCCGGCGGTGGGATCCAGACCGATGCGCTGTCCGGCCACGCGCACGACGGTGTGGACGAGCGTGTCCAGCCACGGGTGCCGACCGCACCCGGAGTCGAGCACCGCGACGACCGGACGCCGCCCCTTCGGCTCGGTGCGTTGCGGCGGCCGGCCGACGAAGGCGACGGGCTGACGCCCGCCGCGTCCGGCCTGCGCGTAACCCGAGACGGGCGCCGACTCGGTGTAGGGGGCGGATTCGGTGTACGGGGCGGATTCGGTATAGGGCGCCGACTCGGTGTAGGGCGACAGGGTGAGGACGTGGTTGAGAGAGGCACGGCGGGCTGTGGTGGCGTCCGCCAGGCGGAGGCGCTGCAGATGCGCCCAGGCGCCGCTGGCAGCGCGCGTCGAGGGCCACGACCGCCTGCCACAGGGCCGCAGCCTCGTGGCCGGCGATCGCGGCGTCCTCGGGAGTGGGCACGTGCTCGGGTGGCTGCGGGGCGCACTCCTCGACGGGGATCTCGCGGGTCTGGGCCGAACGCCAGGCGAGGCGCCGGGTGGTCGTGAGCATCCAGCCGCCGATGGCTTGCGAGTCTTGCACCTGGTGCGGGTCGCGGACCAGGCGGAGCCAGGCTGACTGCACGACGTCCTGGGCCGAGTCGACGGGGAGGCCGTAGCTGCGGGCCGCGTGCCAGAGGACCGGCGTCAGCGTGCGGACCAGGTCGTCCAGCGCGCTCGCTTCCCCGCGCCGCCAGCGGGCGTGGGCGTCCGCCGCGGCGTCCCACGGGCTCGGGGGCGGGGCGGCACCAGCAGGGGGGCTGCC
>NZ_JARKOT010000019.1 GCF_029977985.1 Propioniciclava sp.
GACGTTCTTCCTCGTCGGGCAGAACGTGCACAAGCGGGCCGCGACCGTGGCCCGGATGGCAGCCCAGGGCAACGAGGTGGGCAACCACACGTGGGACCATCCGAAGCTACCGACGCTGAGTGCGGCCGAGCAGCGCAGGCAACTCGATCGCACGTCGGCTGCGATCGCCGCGGCCGGGGCGAGGGCGACGGTGTTCCGGCCGTCGTACGGGGCCTACGATGCGACGACCAGGCAGGTCGTGGGGTTGCCGCTGATCCTGTGGAACGTCGACACCCTCGACTGGAAGACCCGCAACGCCGACACCACCGTGCGCATCGCCCAGTGCGGCGTGCATCGCAACGCGATCGTGCTCATGCACGACATCCACGCGCCCAGCGCCGAGGCGGTGCCGCGGGTCGTGGCGGCACTGCAGGCCAAGGGGCTGACCCTGGTGACCGTCTCCCACCTGCTGCGCGGCCGGGATCAGCCCGGGGTCGCGTACGAACACGGCTGAGGGATGAGGCCACGTGGCGGCTTGCTGAGTACGCTCATTTGTTGTGTCCCTCCCCGTTCGACCCTTCTTCGCCCTGCCCCTGCTCCTGTCCCTCCTGCTCGCCGCGTGCGCGCCCGCGCCTACTCCGGCCGCCACCCCGTCGTCCTTTCCACAGGCGGGTTCGGGGCAGGAGGTCCGCAACGACCCCGCCCAGCCTGTCTTCCTGGCCTGGCCCGAACTCCCGGACGCCCCCCGGTCTCGGTGAGGCGATCCGAGCCGACCTCAACGCGCGAGGAGGGCTTCCTCGCCGACTACGCCCCGAACGACGTGGCGCCTCCCGAACTGCACGCCGGTTGGTCGACGGTGGTGGACGCCCCCGGCGCGGTGATCGGCGTGCGGAGCGAGGTGTACGAGTTCGCGGGCGCGAGTGGGGCGGCCTCGTCCGAGACGCTCTACGCCGACCGCGCCACCGGCGCTCTGTGGCGTGGGCGGGATCTCGTGACGCCGGAGGACCTGCCCGCGCTGGCCGCGGCCGTGGTGCGCGCGCTGGCCACGAGCGGGCACACCGTGGATGCGACCGACGTCCCGGACGCCGTCCGGACCCGCCTTCTCGACGACCTCACCTTCACCACGGCCGGCGACCTCGTCGTCCGGGTCGGCGACGGCGTCCTGCTGGCGTTCAGCGAGGGCACGGTCGACGCGGTCGTCCCGGCCCGGGACGCCGACCCGTTCCTCACCGACGCCGGACGCCTCGTCCGCGCGGCGTTCGCGCAGGCCGGACCGACGGCTCCGCCGTCGCCCGTCACGCCGTCGTCCGTCACGCCGTCACCCGCGGCGAGCGCCGAGCCGGCCGCACCTGCGGCGTCCGGGTCGGCCGGGGCGGGCGAAGGGGGCAGCGTGGACTGTGCCCAGGAGAAGTGCGTGGCGCTCACCTTCGACGACGGGCCGGGCCGAGACACCAGTCGGCTGCTCGACGCTCTGGCCGAGGTGCACGCGCCGGCGACGTTCCTTCTGGGGCAGAACGTGGAACGGCAGCCGGCGGTGGTCGCGCGCATGGCGGCCGAAGGGCACGAGATCGGCAACCACACCTGGGACCACAAGCAGCTCACGAAGCTCCCCGCCGCCGCGCAGCGGCGCGAGATCGAGCGGGCAGCCGCAGCGATCGAGGCCGCCGGCGCCCGGGCCACGCTGTTCCGGCCGCCCTACGGCTCCCGCACTGCGACCACCGATGCGGTCGCTGGGCTGCCCGTGGTGCTGTGGGACGTGGACACGCTCGACGGGAAGACGCGCGACACGGAGGCGACGGTCGCGGCGGCGTTGTCCGGGGCGAAGCGCGGGTCGATCGTGCTGCTGCACGACATCCACGCGCCGACCGTCGCCGCGGTTCCGCGCATCGTGGCGGGTCTGCGCGAGCGCGGCTTCACCCTCGTCACGGTTTCGCAGCTGCTGGGGGAGCCGCGGGCCGGAGAGGTCTACAGCCACCGCTCTTGACGGACGGTCGGAGGAGGCTCGTATAGTGGTGACTCCTCGAACATCAGTTCGAATGGAGTCTCGCGGGAGTGGTCATGCGGCGGTACGACGAGCCGATCGAGGTGCGGTCGGGCGAGGTGGGCGGCGAGCTCGCGCCGGTTCAGTTCCTGTGGCGGCGGCGGCTCTGGCGGGTGATGTCGGTCGAGACGCGGTGGAAGGAGACGGCCGACTGGTGGTCGCCCCGCGGTGAGCGGAAGGGTGATCTGCTCGACGAGTCGGAGGTGTGGCGGGTCGTGGCCGCGCCGGGCGCCTGGGCGTCGCCCGGCGTCTACGAGCTGGCGCACCCGGTGGCGGGCGACGCGTGGCTGCTTCGGGCGGTGGTTGACTGATGTCCGAGGCGGTGCAGTACCCGGTCGAGGTGTTGGCGGACGCCGCCGACGACGTCGCTGCCGCCCTGGCGCAGGCGACGGACGCCGAACGCCCGGCCGAGCGCTACCTCGCGGCGCACGCCGCCGCGCTGCGGGTGGCGGCGGTGGTGCTGGCGGTGCGGCGTCCCCGCCTGTCCGGACGCCGCAGCGTCTGGCAGGTCGTCGCGGCGGTCGCGCCCGAGCTGGCCGAGTGGGCGGCCTGGTTCGCGGGGCTGGAGCTCAAGCGGCAGGCGGTGGCGGCGGGGGCGGTCGGCATCGTGAGCACGCGGGAAGCGGACGATCTGGTGCGCGACGCCTACGCGTTCGCCGAGGCGGCGGCGTGGTACCGCGGGGGCGGTGGCCGCGGTGGGTGACCCGTTCGTCCACCTGCGGGTCGCGTCGGGCTACTCGTTGCAGTACGGCGCGTCGCACCCCTCGGCGCTCGTCGCCGAGGCCGCCGGCCACGACATGGACACCCTCGCGCTCACCGACCGCGACGGCCTCTACGGCGCCGCCCGGTTCGCGAAGGCCTGCCTGGCGGCGGGCATCGCGCCGATCGTGGGGGCCGACCTGGCCGTCGAGCGCGACGGCCGCCGCCTGCCCGCCGCCGGCTGGACGCGCGGGGGAGAGGCGCTGCCGCGCGCGGTCGTGCTCGCCGAGTCGCGGCGAGGCTGGGCGTCGCTGTGCCGCCTCGTCACCGCCACGCACGCGCGGGGCGAGCGCGGGCGGCCGGTCACCACGCGCTCGCTCATGGGGGAGCACGCCGACGACCTCGTGGTCGTGCTCGGCCCCGACTCCGACCTGGGCGAGGCGGTCGCGGCGCGCGACGACGCCCGCGCCGAGGAGGTGCTGGCGGCCTGGCGCGGGGTGCTCGCCGACCACCAACTCGTCGTCGGTGTCACGAACCACCATGTGGCGGGCGCCGGGTTGAACTCGGCGCGGCTCGCCGGGCGCATGCTCGCGTTCGCCGACGCCCACGGGTTGGCCGGGGTGCTCACGAACGGCGTCCGGATGGCGCGGCGCACGGACGCCCCGACCGCCGACGTGCTCGACGCCGCCCGGCGCCTCGTGCCGCTCGACGTGCGCAACGTCGACCGGCGCAACGCGGAGGGCTACCTCAAGTCGGGCAAGGACCTGATCGGTACCGCCGAGGAGGTGGCCCGCCTCGCCGGCCGGCCGGACGCCGCCCGCCTGTTCGGCGACACCCGCCACCTCGCGCTGCGCTGCCGCCTCGACCCGCGAGCCGACATCGGCCTGGGCGAGATCCACCTGCCCGAGTTCGCCGGCGGCATCGGCGAGTTGCGCGCTCGCTGCGAGGCGGGGCTGTCCGACCGCTACGGCGCACCGGAGCCGTCCGTCGTCGACCGGCTGGCCGACGAGCTGGCCGTCATCGAGCAGCTGGGGTTCGCCGCCTATTTCCTCGCGGTGGCTCAGGTGGTCGACACGGTGAAGCAGATGGGCATCCGGGTCGCGGCACGCGGGTCGGGGGCGGGCAGCCTGGTCAACTACTGCCTCGGCATCTCGGGGGTCGACCCGGTGCGCTACGACCTCATCATGGAGCGGTTCCTGTCGCCGCTGCGGCGAGCGCTTCCCGACGTGGACATCGACGTGGAGTCGGCGCGCCGCCTCGAGGTGTACGACCGGGTGTTCGCCGACTTCGGCGCCGACAAGGTGGCGGCGGTCGCGATGATCGAGACCTACCGGGTCCGGCACGCGATCCGCGACGTGGGAGCGGCGATGAGCCTGCCGCCCGGCGACGTGGACGCGCTCGCGAAGGCGTTCCCGCACATCCGCGCCCGCGACGTGCGGCACGCCCTGCGCGAGTTGCCCGAACTGCGGCGGCTCAAGTTCGGCGATACCCAGCTGGAGACGCTGTTCACGCTGGTGGAGTCGCTCGACGGGTTACCGCGGCACCTGGCGCTGCACCCGTGTGGCGTGATCCTCTCCGACGCGACGCTCGGCGACCGGACGCCCCTCGAGGCGTCCTTCGGTGGTTATGCGATGAGCCAGTTCGACAAGGACGATGTGGAGGACCTCGGCCTGCTCAAGCTCGATATCCTCGGCATCCGCATGCAGAGCGCCATGGCGCACGCCATCGACGAGGTCGAGCGGGTCACGGGCGAGCGCGTCGACGTCGACGCGCTCGCGCCGTACGAGGACGCCGACGTGTACGCCATGATCGGCCGCGCCGAGACCATCGGCTGCTTCCAGATCGAGTCGCCCGGCCAGCGCGAGCTCGTCGGCAAGTTCGGGCCGCGCGAGTTCAACGACCTTGTCATCGACATCTCGCTGTTCCGGCCGGGGCCGGTGAAGTCCGACATGGTGGTGCCGTTCCTGCGCGCCCGGAACGGCTGGAACGAGGCCTCCTACCTGCACCCCGACCTGGTGCCGGCGCTCGCCGAGACCCAGGGCGTCGTGGTGTTCCACGAGCAGGTGATCAAGATCGTCGCCGTCATGACCGGCTGTTCACTCGCCTACGGCGACGAAGCGCGCCGGGCGCTCGGCTCCCCACAGGGGCAGGAAGACGTGCGCCGCTGGTTCTTCCCTGCCGCCCGCAGGCGCGGCTACGACGAGGCGCTCATCGGGCACGTGTGGGAGGTGCTCGTCTCGTTCGCGTCGTTCGGGTTCTGCAAGGCGCACGCGGCCGCGTTCGCCCTGCCCACCTACCAGTCGGCGTGGCTGAAGTGGTACCACCCGGCCGCGTTCCTCGCCGGTCTGCTCACCCACGATCCGGGCATGTACCCGAAGCGGCTGATCCTCGAGGAGGCACGGCGCGTCGGTGTCCCGATCCTGCCGCTCGACGTCAACGCGTCCGACGCGGCCTATCGCATCGAGCGTGTCGAGGGGGACGCAGCCCCGCTCGGCGTCCGGTTGGCGTTCGCCGACGTCAAAGGCATCACGGACGCCGAGATCGAACGCATCTCGGCGGGCCGGCCGTACACGGGGCTGGTCGACTTCTGGCAGCGGGCTCACCCGAGCTCCGATGTGGCCGAGCACCTCGTCCTCGCCGGGGCGTTCGACTCCCTGTACGGCATCGGCGCCCCGCGGGCTGTGGGTGTCCGGGGGGTGGCGACCCGGCGCGATCTGCTCCTCACCCTCGCCGACCTCGCTCGCGCCGATCGCGTGGATGCCCGCGCCCACGGCCGGGCGCGCGGTCTGGGTAGCCAGGGCGCCACGTCCGACCAGGCCGTCCAGGTGGCGTTCGACTTCACGCCCCCGCTGGTCGAGCCGCCCCCGCTGGTCGAGCTTGTCGATACCGGGGAAACACCCTCAGCCAGCGGAGGCCCGGGTGACGTGCGGCCGTCCGGGCTGCCGGAGATGACGGCGTCCGAACGGATGGAGGCCGAGCTGGCGGTGCTCGGACTGGACGCGGCGCGGCACGTGCTCGCCGAGCACCGGGAGTTCCTGGATGCGCTCGGCGTCACGTGGTCCGATCAGCTGCTCAAACGCCGTAGCCAGAGCCGTCTGCTGGTGGCGGGGGTCAAGGTGGCCACGCAGACGCCGCCGGTGAAGTCGGGGCGGCGGGTCATCTTCCTCACCCTCGACGACACAACAGGCCCGGTCGACCTGACGTTCTTCGAAGATGCGCAGGGCGCCTTCGCGACGACCGTGTTCAACAGTTGGCTCGTCATCGGGCTGGGGGAGTTGCGGCGCACCGGCCCGCGAGGGGTCTCGTTGCGGGCGCTCGGCGCGTGGGATCTGCTGCACCTACGTCATCTGTGGGAGTCGACCTTCGAGGCGTCAGGCGACCCGGACGCCGCCGTCGCGGCAGTGCGGGCGGTCATCGAAGCCTCGCTTGCCGAGCAGGCGGCGGCCAACGTCGAGCGCGACCGCGTCCGTTCGACGGGCGACTGGAACGCCAAGTCCGAGGACCGGCCCTGGGCCGACCAGCCACGCGCGGACACCGAGCATGCCGGCGCGGCGGGCGGGATGGGGCAGCGGCGGGTGCTGATCCATCCGAGTGGTTTCGTGCAGTCGCCCTACACCGACATCGCGCCGGCGGGGGAGTCGCCCAAGCAGATTCCCAAGCGGTACGCCGACCCCGGGCGGAAGCTGTGGCATTCCAGCCCGGGGTCGTCGGGTCGCTGAGCGCCGAGGGTCAGGCGTGTCGGCCGAGGCGGCCTGTTGCGCCCAGTGACTCTTGTCCTGCCGAGGCGGCGGAGCAGAGCACCTGTGTGCAGTCGCGTGTTGCACAACCGGTGCTGGGGCGCGCGTTTCGCAGCACGCACCTGCACACGGGCGGGCGATCACAACCCTCGAGGCGCACCAGTGGGACGGCGCACCAGTGGGAGGGCGCACCAGTGGGACGTGCATCAACGGGGCGGGCCACCCATGGGGCGACGCGCCAACCGGGCGGCGCACACCCCCGGAGGCCTCTGGGCGCTGTTGTGTCGGAGGCGACCGCTACCCTAAGATTGGTAAACACGTTCGAATCAGAGGGGGTGCGCCGTGCCCGTCATCGCCCACGTCGACATGGACGCCTTCTATGTCGAGGTCGCCCTCCGCGAACGCCCCGAGTTGCGGGGGCGTCCGGTGTGGGTGGGCGGCGCCACGCGCGGGGTGGTGCTGTCGGCGTCCTACGAGGCGCGGGCCTACGGGGTAGAGGGCGGCATGTCGTCCACGCGGGCGCGCCGGCTGTGCCCGGACGCCGTCGCCATCCGTCCCGACTACGACGCCTACGAGGCCGTCTCCGAGGGTGTCTTCGCGATCTTCTCGTCGATCACGCCCACGGTCGAGAAGGTGTCGCTCGACGAGGCGTTCCTCGACCTCACGGGCACCCGCCGCCTCCTCGGCGAGCCGGCCGAGGTGGGAGAACTCATCCGCGCCCTCGTGGCCGACGAGCAGCACGTGCCCTGCTCGGTGGGCATCGCGCCCACGAAGCTCATCGCGAAGATGGCCTCCAACGCCGCGAAGCCCAACGGGCTCGTCCAGGTCCACCCGGGCGAGGTGGTCGCCTTCCTGCACCCCCAGGCGGTCGAGAAGATCTGGGGAGTCGGCCCCGCCACGGCGGGCGCCCTGCACAAGCTCGGCCTGCACACCATCGGCGCGGTCGCCCACACGCCGAAGTCCACCCTCCAACGCGCACTCGGGGCCCGCGCGGGTGGCGAACTCTGGGAGCTCGCCTGGGGCATCGACGGGCGCCGCGTCACCGCCACCGCCGGCGAACGCAGCGTCGGCAATCAGGAGACCTTCGACCGCGACACCGACGATCTCGACCACATCGCCACCGAGATCCTGCGCGTCAGCGCCCGGGTCGCCTCGCGCATGCGCCGGGCGCGCGTCGTCGGCCGCACGGTCACCCTCACGCTCCGCTTCGCCGACTTCCGCACCACCCAGAAGTCACTCACGCTGCGCGCCCCCACCGACGGCACCGCCGCCATCCACGCCGCCGCCCTCCAACTGCTCACCGCTTTCCGCCTCGAGCGGCCGCGCATCAGGCGGGTCGGGGTGCGCGTCGAGGGCCTGCTGGATGCCGACCTCGCCCCTCGCCAACCCGCCCTTGACGAGCCCGAACACGGGTGGCCGGACGCCGAACGCGCGGCCGATGCGGTCATCGCCCGCTTCGGCCCGCACGCCGTCTCGCGGGCGACCCTCACCCGTCAGCGCTGAGGTCTGTTGACCCCAAAGGGCAGTTCCGTTTGAATCGTGCGCGGCCTACACTGGTATGACCACCAAGGAGGGAGGCGTCATGGCACTGTCCGAAAATGAGCAGCGGCTCTTGGAACAGCTCGAGGCCGCCCTCGCAGCGGAGGATCCCAAGTTCGCCAACACGTTGCGCGGATCCCACCGGCGCACCTTCCACCGCCGCCGTGCCGCCCTCGCCGGTGTCGTCTTCCTCGTCGGGCTCGCCGCCCTTGTCGCCGGCATGCAGTTCGGCTGGTTCATCAGCGTCCTGGGCTTCGTCATCATGTTCGGCGCCACCGTCGGCGCCCTCAGTGCGTGGCAGCACGTCGACCACGACGGAGACCCGTCCAGCGGTCCCGCCCACGCCTTCGGGCGCAGCATGGACGACTGGCGCCGCCGCCACGAAGGCTGAGCCGACCCTCTCGCGCTCCTTGCGGCCAGCGGTGTCACCCCAGGTTCGCCCCAACGCGCCAGACACCCGTCGTCAGCGTCGACCCAGGGCCGCGATGACTGCACCTACCTCGTCCACCCACGTGCCACGGTCGGCGTACTGCGCCGGGTCGTCGAACAGCGCCCGCTCGCTGGCCAGCGCGAGGCGGCGCAGGGCCGCGGTGGCTGCCTCGTCCTCCACCAGCGCCGCGAGGCGCTCGGCCACGTAGCGAGGAGAGCCCGCCGGCCAGTCCAGCCCGGCGTCCGTCACCGATTCGCGCACTTCCTCCCAGGCGCTCAGGGTGTCGGCGCGGGGATCGCCGGTGCCGGCGAGGCGGCGCCGGCGGCGTCCGGCCCGCAAAGCCCGCGGTGTCACGAACGCGGCAGCGATGCCCAGACCCACCACGATCAGCCCGAGCACCACCCACACCCAGCCAGCCGCTGCGTTGCCGGGCGTCGGGGTAGGTTGCCCGCTCTGGGCGGGTGACGGGGTGGGGGTCGCTGAGGGCGCGGCGGTCGCCGTGGGCGTGCCGGAAGCGGTCGCTGTCGGGCTGGCACTCGGCTCGGGGTCGGGATCGATGCCTGGGACGCCGCTGGCGGGAGTCGGCTCGAACGCCACCCAGCCGAGGCCGTCGAGCCACAGCTCCGGCCACGTGTGCAGGCTGCGGCCGGTGACCTGCCAACTGCCGTCAGGCTGCTGGTCGCCCGGCACGAACCCGACGGCCATCCGCGAGGGGATGCCGAGCGTGCGCGCCATGATCGCCATCGCTCCGGCGAACTGCTCGCAGTAGCCGCGCCGCGACGAGAAGAGGAAGTCGTCGATGGTCCGGAGGCCGTCGCCCTCTCCGGTGCCCGTGGCCAGGGAGTAGGTGAACCGGTCGGAGGTCAGGTAGTCCTCGAGGGCCTGCGCCTTGGCGCCCGCGGTGGGCGCGTCCGCGGTGATCTCCTCGGCGAGGTCACCGATGCGTGAGGGCAACTGGGGCGGTAACTCGAGTTGGCGCTCGCGTTCCGGGCCGCCGGTGGACGCCGCCCCTGCGATCTGTTCGGCGCTCGGCAGCACGTCGACGCTCTCGACGGTGTACTCGAGATCGATCGTCGCCTTGGTCCGCTCGTTCTCCGCGAGCGACATCACGTCGAGGGTGTCGACGGCGAACCCCCAGTCGCCGGGTGCCTCCACCTCGATGGGCGCGTACGGCACGGGCAGCCATTCGCTGCCGAAGTCGCCGATGCGCACCTGCGTCGAGCGCGGCGTGGTCGGGATCTGGACGCCGGGCGCCGGGGGGAGGCGTCCGCTCGCGACGCGCACGTCCTGCAGGCCGAACCCTTCGGCGGTGAAGCGTTGCAGGGTGGCCAGCTTGAGGTAGGTGCCGCTGGGCTGGTCGGTGCGGTAGGTGAGCAGGACGTCGTCGGTCGCCTGGATGAGGTTGCGCTTGAGGTCGAGCGAGGGGTCGCTCATCTGCAGCGGCGCGCGGGTCTCGGTGGGTCTGATCTCGGGCAGTTGTCGGGCGATTGCCCAGGTGAGGGCGAGCGCGAGGGCCGTCACGACCGCCACGCACGCCGTCGCCCCGGCCCAGCGTCGGGTCGAGCCGCCGTGGTGGGCGGCGAGCAGCACGATCGTCACTCCGAGGGCCGCGAGGGCGAACTCGGTGAACAGCATGGCGCTGCCGAGCCCGATGGCCACGACGGCGTAGAGGGTGAAGATGCCGACGGCTGCGGTGGCGGGCCGGTCGAGGGTGAGCACCAGCCAGTCGGTGAACAGGCCGACGAGCATGGCGAGGAGGGTCAGCAGGAACATCACGCCCGGGTGCGGCGGCAGCGGGGCGGCGCCGCCGAGGACGGCGTCCGCACCCGAGCGCCCGAGGCGCAGAGGGTCGAGGGCAGTGTCGGGGCCGTACCGCAGGGCGACGCCCCCCACGACGACGGCGAACGCGACGACCGCTTGGACGAGCCCGCCGACGAGGCCGGGCATGCGCAGCCGGCGCACGACCCAGCCGACCAGCCCGACGGCGGCGAGCACGACGACGGCCCACTGCAGCGTGTCGGTGTCGCGGGTGATCTGCCGCCAAGCGACGAGTTGTGCGGCGAGCGCCACGAACAGGGCGAGCTGGATGCGGAGGGCGCGGGTCACGCCGGCACCTCCCGCACGCCCAGCCAGACGGCCGCCAGGTCGGCGTCCGGGTCCATCTCGCGGACGTCCCAGCCGTGGCCGGCGAGCAGGTCGCGCGCGCGGTCGAAGGCGGTGCGCGCAGCGGCGTCCGGGCGGAGGACGAACGCGACGGGCCGCTGGCGGGCGCCGTCGAGGCCGGCGAGCAGCTCGGCCGTCGGGCCGTCGAGTGCGGCGAGGATGGCGACGAGGAGGCGGTCCTCGCTGCGGCGGGAGAGGTCGGCGGCGGCGCGGCGCAGGTCGGGGGTGTCCGTCACGTCGATGTCGACGAGCGGGTCGAGCCAGCGGGCCCGGGCGACGGCGAGGTCGCCGGCGGCGTGGCTGGCGTGACCGTCGGCGTCCACGAGGCCGACGTCGAAGCCGTCGCCGAGCAGACGCACCCCCACGGACGCGGTGACGCTCACGAGCCACTCGAACGTGGGCCGTTCGCCGCGCACCGCTGCGTGGTGTGCGGCGCGGTTGTCGAGGACGAGCCACGCCATGGGGTCCCAGGCGGCTTCCTCGCGACGCACCATGATCTCGCCGGTGCGGGCGGTGGAGCGCCAGTGGATGCGGCGCACCTCGTCCCCGGGGTGGTATTCGCGGACGGTGGCGTCGTCGGGCCCGATGATGGCGGTGCGGGGGAGCGGCGTCTCGCCGATCTCGCCCACGGCGCCGAGGCGGGCGGGCGGCAGTTCGTGGAGAGCCGGGGTGACGACGAGGGACGCCGGGGCCGCGACGCGGTGCCCGGACGACCACAGTTCGAGCGGATCGTGGGCCACGTAGGTGAGGCCGTCGAGGGTGTAGCGGCCGCGGCGCCGGGGCCGGACGGCGTAGCGCGCCTCGGTGCGGACGCCGCGCCGGTCGGCGTCCACCCGGAAGCTGTGGGCGACGCCGACGAGGCTGCCCGGCTCATCGTGGGCGATGACGGACGCCCCCGGCAGCGGCCGGTCGGCGCGCACGACGAGGTTCACCCAGGCGCTCTCGCCGACGGTGGTGACCTCGGGGGCGAGGTCGCGGGTGGCGCGCAGAGCGGGGCGGGTCACCCAGGCGAGAACGAGGGTGGCCAGGGGCAAGACGATGCAGAAGAGGCCGGGCCAGACGAGGTCCTGCTGGCCGGTCGACCACGCGAGGGCGAGCAGCGCCACGCCCAGGGCGGTGAGGCCCAGGGCGCGGGTGGTGGGTCGGGGCCAGATCCGCATCGGCCTCAGGTGCGCCGCGGCACGGGCACGCCCGCGACGAGCTGGGCGATGATGTCGGCTGCGGAGGACTGGGCGAGGTGGGCGCGGTGGCCGAGGAGGACGCGGTGGGCGAGCACCGGCCCGGCGAGGCGGGAGGCGTCCTCGGGGATGACGTAGCCGCGGCCGTGGGTCGCGGCGCGGGCGCGGGCGGCGCGCAGCAGTTGGAGCGAGGCGCGGGGGGAGGCCCCGAGGCGCAGGTTGTCGTCGTCGCGGGTGGCGCTGACGATGCCGACCACGTAGTCCTTGAGGGCGGGGTGGACGTAGACGCGGCTCACGAGGGCGCGGGCGGCGAGGATGTTGGCGCCGGTGGCGACGGGGCGCAGCGTGGTGAGCGGGTTGGTGACGCCGTGGTGGTCGAGCATGGCGACCTCGGCGGCGCGCGCCGGGTAGCCCATGGAGACACACGCCATGAAGCGGTCACGCTGGGCTTCGGGCAGGGGGTAGGTGCCCTGCATTTCGACGGGGTTCTGGGTGGCGAAGACCATGAACGGTTCGGGAAGGGCGTGGGTGGTGCCGTCGACGGAGACGTGGTGTTCTTCCATCGCCTCGAGCAGCGCCGACTGGGTCTTGGGTGAGGCGCGGTTGATCTCGTCGCCGATGACGACGTTGGCGAACACGCCGCCGGGCTTGAAGTCGAACGCCTGACTCTGGGGGTTGTAGACGCTGACGCCGGTGATGTCGCCGGGCAGCAGGTCGGCGGTGAACTGGATGCGGCGGGCCGTGCAGTCGATGGAGCGGGCGAGCGCCCGGGCGAGCATCGTCTTGCCGACGCCGGGGACGTCCTCGATGAGCAGGTGCCCGCCCGCCAGCAGGACGACGAGGGCCATCTCGACAGCGTCCGGCTTGCCCTCGATGACCGACTCCACGTTCGTCCGGAGCCGTTCGGTGAGCTCCGTCACCTCCTGGACGTCGGTGCGGGCGGCGGTGTTCGTCACGGCGCCCACCTTACGGGAGGTTCGGCGCGGCTCCTCTGCACTCGGCGAGGCAGGCCGCCACGCCTCGGTGGCGGGCGCACCGCGCTCACCGCCAGAACACCGGGCATTGGGGGAGGACACGCCCCGAAAGGGTGCCGCGTGGGGTGTCTGAGTGGAGGGATGTGGGGTATCGTGGAGGGAAGTGGAGCACGCGGGGGGCTGCCGGGAGCGAGAAGGGAGGCGGACTTGTGTTTCTGGGAACCCACACCCCGAAGCTGGACGAGAAGGGCCGCTTCTTCCTGCCGGCGCGTTTCCGCGACGACCTGGCCGACGGCCTGATCGTCGCGAAGGGGCAGGAGCGGTGCCTCGCCATCTTCACCCCCGCGGAGTTCGAGCGGCAGGCGCAGGCGGCCCTGTCGAACTCGCCGACGCTGCGCGACATCCGCGATTTCCAACGCTCCTTCGCGGCCGGCGCCTCGGAGGAGACCCCTGACAAGCAGGGGCGGGTCACCATCCCGCCGCTGCTGCGGGCCTACGCCGGGCTCGACAAGGAGATTGCCGTCATCGGCGCGTTCAACCGCGTCGAGGTGTGGGACCTGGCGGCGTGGCAGGCCTACGAGGCGGCCCAGGACGAGAAGTTCAGCTCGCTGGACGCCGACATCACGCCGGGAACAGCCGGAGGGTGAGGCTTCGACCCGGGGTGACTCCCTGACACCACTTCCCCGGTGGCAGGAGGTCCCTCCGGATCGAAACCCCGTTCTCCGGAAGGAAGAGGGAAGGACAACGATGCAGGCAGCTCGCGCCGGTCACGTCCCCGTCATGGCGGGGCGGATCGTCGAGTTGCTCGCCCCCGCCCTCGCCGGTGGCGGCACCTACGTCGACTGCACCCTTGGCCTCGCCGGCCACGCCATCGCTCTCCTGGACGCCTGCCCGCAGGCCACCCTCGTCGGCATCGACCGGGACCCGGACGCCCTCGGCGTGGCCGCCGAGCGGCTGGAGCGGTTCGGCGACCGCGTCACCCTCGTACAGGCCGTCTACGACGAACTGCCCGCGGTCCTCGCCGACCTCGGGCTGGACGCCGTGCGCGCCATTCTCGCCGACCTCGGCCTCTCGTCCCTCCAGATCGATCGCACCGACCGGGGCTTCTCCTACTCGATCGACGCCCCGCTCGACATGCGCATGGGCCAGCAGTCCGGCCGCACCGCCGCGGACATCGTGAACACCTACGATGCCCGCGCGCTCGCCCGCGTCCTGCGCACCTACGGCGAGGAACGGTTCGCCGATCGCATCGCCCGCCGCATCGTCGAGGCGCGCGACGAGCGGCCGTTCACCACGAGCGCCCAGCTCGTCGAGGTGCTCAGCCAAGCGATCCCCGCGGCGTCCCGGGCCACCGGCGGCCATCCGGCCAAACGCACGTTCCAGGCGCTCCGCATCGAGGTCAACCGCGAGCTCGAGGCCCTGGAGGGGCTCCTGCCGGCCGCCCTCGCAGCCCTCGAACCCGGTGGCCGGTTCGCGGTCCTCGCTTATCACAGCCTCGAGGACCGCCTGGTCAAGCAGGCGTTCGCGGCGGCGTCCACCGACACGGCCCCGCGCGGGCTGCCGGTCGTGCCGCCCGAACACCGCGCCAAGTTCCGGCTGCTCACCCGCGGCGCCGAGCGCCCCGAGGCGGCCGAGACCCTGGACAACCCCCGCGCAGCCTCCGCCCGGCTGCGCGCCGCAGAACGACGACAGGAGGTGGCCGCATGACGGCCTGGGAGGCTCTCAAGGACGCACCGCGACGCATCAGCCAGGCCGCCGGCGCGGCCCGCCCCGAGCTGAAGCTCATCCGGACGCCCACCCGCCGGCTGGCCGCCGTGCCCTTCGGCGTCCTCATGGTCGTCCTGCTCGGTCTCGGCACCATCGGGCTGCTGCTGCTCAACACCACGCTGCAGAACCAGGCGTTCGAGGTGCGCAGCGCGCAGCGCCAGGCGGCCGAGCTGAGTTACATCCTCTCCGACCTCCAGTCGCAGACCTACGCCGCCGAATCGCCCGGCGAACTGGCCCGGCGCGCCACCGAGCTCGGCATGGTGCCGAACCCACACGGCGTCTTCGTCGACCTCCGCACCGGCACGGTCGCCGGCGACGCAACGCCGGTCACCGGCAACGAACTGCCCGGCCTGCTCGTGCGGCCGGAGCCTTCCCCGCAGCCCACCGAGGGTCTGGACGCGGCACCGAGCGCCGCCCAACCCGGCACAGAGGAACCCGGCACGCCGGGCGAGAGCACGGCTGCCACGACCAATCAGCCCGACACTGGAACCGCCGCCGGCACGCAGACCACGCAAGCAACCACCCAGGAGGCCAACCCGTGAGCAACCGCCCCCAGCCCCGAGGGCGCGATTCCGCGCGCCGGCGTCCGGGTCGCGTCCCGCTGGCGTCGTCGGCGTTCCGGCTGCGCATCCTCGTGATCGCGGTCGCCGTCCTCTTCTCGGTGGTGGGGGCGCGGGCCATCCAGATCCAGGTGCTGAGCGCAGAGGCCATGGCCAAGGAGGCGGCCGACCGGATGACGGTTGCCCGCGATCTCCCCGCCCAGCGCGGCGAGATCACCGATCGCAACGGCCGAGTGCTGGCGCTCACCGAAGCCACCGTGAATGTGATCGCCGACCCGACGATGATCGCATCGAACGGCAAGGAGCCGGAGGCGATGCGCGAGTCCGACCGGCAGAAGGCCGCCGTGGCACCCACCGAGATGGCCGCCATCATCGCCCGCCACACCGGTGGGGACGCCGCCGAGATCGAGCACAAGCTGCGCTCCACGACGACGACGAACAGCAAGGGTGAAGAGGTGCCGTTGCGGTACGCCCAGCTCGCGCGGCAGATCCCCTCCTCGGCGTGGGTCAAGCTGAACGCCGAACTCAACGACGGAAACTACGTCGGCGTCTTCCGTGAATCGAGCCCTCGGCGCATCTACCCGATGGGCACGGTGGCCTCGAACGTGATCGGGTCGATGTCCGAGGGCAAGGGCCTCATGGGGATCGAGTACAGCCGCGAGACCGAGCTGGCCGGCATCAAGGGCCGCGACCAGTTCATGACGTCCCCCAACGGCAAGATCCCGCTGGCCAACCAGGTGTTGACCCCTGCGGTGGACGGCGACGACATTCAGCTCACGCTCGACTCCGACCTGCAGTGGATGGTCGAGAAGCGCCTCGCCCAGCGCGTCGACGAGGTCGGCGGACTGTGGGGCGTGGCTCTGGTCATGGACATCGAGACCGGGCAGTTGCTCGCCATGGCCAACTATCCGAGCTTCGACAGCAACAACCCAGGCTCAGGGCAGGCGTCCGACATGGGCAACCGCGCCGTCGAGGTGGCCGTCGAGCCCGGATCGGTGCAGAAGCTGCTCACGCTGTCCGCGCTGCTCGACGCCGGCTTGACGACGCCCGACACGACCTACGCCATCGGCAAGACGGTCAAGGTCGGCGACCACGAGGTCAGCGACGCGTTCAACCACGGCGCCATGGACATCACCACCCGGGGCATCCTCGTCAACAGCTCCAATGTGGGCGCCATCACGGCCGCCCGGACCATGGACCGCGACGTCCTGCGCCAGTACATGCTGAACTTCGGCCTCGGCTCGAAGACCAATCTCGGGCTGCCCGGCGAGTCCAGCGGCAGCGTGCCTGCCGAGCACATGCCCGCCTATCAGGCCGACTCGATGGCGTTCGGCTACGGCATCTCCGTCTCGCCCGTCCAGATGGCGACCGCCGTCGCTGCGATCGCCAACGGTGGGGTCTACACGGCGCCCAGCATCGTCGCCGGGACCACGGACCCGAGCGGCGTGTTCACCCCCGCCGCGACGCCGGAGACGCGCCGGGTCATCTCGGCCGAGGCCTCGGAAGAGATGCTCGGCATGATGGAGCAACGCACGATCCACAACATGGAACAGATCGGTGTCGCCGGCTACCGCACCGGCGCCAAGACCGGCTCGGCGCGCATCGCCGGCGACACCGGCTACGCCGGCAGTCAGGTTGCCTCGATCGTCGGCGTCGGCCCCATCGAGGACCCGAAGGTCCTCACCTACGTGCTCATCGCCCGCCCGGACACCATGGGTGCGGGGCTGGGTATGGCCGGCCCGGTGTACCGCGACGTCATGGCGCTCGCCCTGCCGCGCTACGGCGTCCAGGCCCAGTCCGATGTGCCCACCGAGCAGCTGCCGCTGGAGGTGGGCGGCTCGCCGACGCCCGCGCCGAGCGATCCGGCGAAGCCTGAGGAGACCGCCGCCCCTGCCCCGTCGCCGACCCCGTCGGAAGCGGGTCGGTGACGCACGGGGTCCCCCTCGCGTCGCTGGTACCGGGGGCGTCCGGCGTCGTGACGGGGGTCTGTCTCGACTCGCGCCGCGTCCGCCCCGGAGATCTCTACGTCGGCCTGCCGGGAGCCCGCACGCATGGCGCCCGCTTCGCTGCGGACGCCGCCCGTGCCGGGGCGATCGTCCTGCTCACGGACGCGGCCGGCGCCGCCCTGGCGGCAGATTCGGGTCTGCCGGTGGCGGTCGTCGCCGATCCCCGGACAGCCATGGCCCCCCTGGCCGCCGCCGTCCACGGCCACCCGGCCGACCACCTGGAGGCCTTCGCCGTCACCGGCACCAACGGCAAGACCTCCACCGTCTTCCTCCTAGAGGCGGCGCTCGCCGCCCTGCGCCGACGGGTGGCGACCATCGGCACGATCGGGTTCCGGGTCGACGGCCGCTTCCTCGAGGCACCCCGCACCACCATCACCACCCCCGAGTCGCCCGACCTGCAGGCGCTGCTCGCCCGCATGGTCGCCGCCGGCTCCGACACGCTCGCCATGGAGGTCAGCAGCCACGCGCTCGACCTGGCCCGGGTGGACGCCGTCGGCTTCACCGCCGCCGGCTTCACCATGCTCGGCCAGGACCACCTCGAGTACCACCACACGATGGATGCCTACTTCGCGGCCAAGGCGAAGCTCTTCACCGAGGGTCGCACGCGGCACGCCGTGGTCAACACCGCTGACCCGTGGGGAGCCCGGCTGGCCGCCGCGGTCCGTGACGACGGCCGCGCCACCCTCACCACCACGCAGGCGTCCGGCGCCGACTACCGCGCCGAGACCGCCTCGCCACGCCCTGACGGAGGCTGGGAGGTCCGGCTTGCCCACCCGGGCGGAACCACCCGCTTCGGCCTGTCCATGCTCGGCGTGTTCAACGTGGCGAACGCCGTCACGGCCCTCGCCATGGTTGGCGCCGCCGGTCTCGACGTGGACGCCGCCGCCGCCGGCCTGGCGGCGGCGCACGTTCCAGGGCGCATGCAGCGCGTCGACCTTGGCCCGGGGCGTCCGCACGTCGTCGTGGACTTCGCGCACACGCCCCAGGCGGTCGCCTCGGCGCTCGGTGCTCTACCGCGCACCGGACGCCGCATCGCCGTCCTCGGCGCCGGTGGCGACCGCGACCCCAGCAAGCGCGGCCCCATGGGCGAGGCCGCAGCGGCGGCGTCCGATCTGGTCATCGTGACCGACGACAACCCGCGCAGCGAGGAACCGGCCGCGATCCGCGCCGCCGTGCTGGCCGGGGCACGGGGGCACGGCGCTGAGGTGATCGACGGCGGCGACCGCCGGTCGGCCATCGCCCTGGCGCTGCGCACGGCCGTCGCGGGAGACTGGGTGGCGGTGCTCGGTAAGGGCCACGAGACGGGCCAGGACATCGGCGGGGTGGTCTCGCCCTTCGACGACGTCGCGGTGGTCCGCGAACTGGGGGAGGAGTAGCGCGGTGGAACCGATCACGCTGGTGGAGCTGGCCGGGGCCACGGAGGGCCGGCTGGCGGGTGCTGACGCGCCGGCGGGCGCGCTCGTGGGGCCCGATGTCGTCATCTACTCGCGACAAGCCTCCCGCGGGGAGTTGTTCGTCGCCCTGCCGGGCGAGCGCGTCGACGGCCACGACTTCCTGGCCGGTGCGGCTGAGGCGGGGGCGGCCGCAGCCATCGTGACCCGCTAGTTCGACGTGCCGCTGACGCAGGTGATCGTCGCCGACGGGGT
>NZ_JARKOT010000149.1 GCF_029977985.1 Propioniciclava sp.
CTCGGCGGCAACGCACCCTTCCTCGTCTTCGCCGACGCCGACCTGGACGCAGCCGTCGAGGGCGCCTGCACCGCCAAGCTGCGCAACAACGGCGAGGCGTGCACGGCCGCGAACCGCTTCATCGTCCACGCCGACGTCGCCGAGGAGTTCGGCCGCCGTCTCGCCGACGCCTTCGCCGCCCTCACGGTCGGCGACGGCCTTGCCGACGGCACAGACATCGGGCCGCTCATCACGGCCGAGGCGCGCGACGGCGTCCATGCGCTCGTGAGGGACGCCGCGGGCGCCGGCGCTCGCATCCTCACCGGCGGCGAGCTGCCCGACGGGCCCGGCTTCTTCTACCCGCCCACGGTCGTGGCGGGGGTGCCGGCGACGGGGTCCCTGCTGGCGGAGGAGATCTTCGGGCCGGTGGCGCCGATCACGCCGTTCAGCACCGACGACGAGGCGATCGCCCTCGCCAACGCCACCTGGTTCGGACTCGCCGCGTACGCGTTCACACGCGACCTCGAGCGAGCGTTGCGCCTCGCTGACCGTCTCGAGTCGGGGATGATCGCGATCAACGCCGGTCTGCTCTCGAACGCTGCGGCGCCGTTCGGCGGGGTGAAGCAATCGGGCCTCGGACGCGAGGGCGCCGAGGAGGGCCTCGCGGAGTACCTCGAGACGGTCTACGTGTCGCTGCCGGCGCCGCGCCGCTGAGCGGTTCCTCTAGGCTGAAACCCCGTCGCCGAGGAGAGCCCATGCCCACGTTCGAGTACGTGTCGCGCTACCCGCACCCGCGCAGCGAGGTGTTCGCCTGGCACACACGACCCGGCGCGTTCGTGCGGCTGACGCCGCCCGGCATGGCGACGCTCGTCGAGGGCGTCGACGACCTCAGCGTCGGCACCGAGGTGGTGCTCCGGGTGTCGCACCCGATCGTCGCCGGGTTGTTGCCCGATGTCGGACGCAAGCGGAAAGGTCCGGTCGGGTTCCCGTGGCGCGTGCGGCACACCGAACTGGTGCCCGGGGAGCGGTTCGTCGACGAGCAGGTGAGCGGTCCCTTCCAGCGCTGGATCCACGAGCACCATTTCGCCGAGGGGCCGGGCAATGCGACGATCGTGACCGACCGCGTCCACTGGGAGCTTCGCACGCTGCCCGCCCGCATCGCGAATCCCCTCGTCGAGATGCAACTGAGCGGGCTCTTCGGCTTCCGCGAGCGACAGCTGCGTGCCGACCTCGCCCTCCACGCCCGCTTGGGCGCCACCCCCCGCACGGTCGTCGTCGCGGGCGCGTCCGGGCTGGTCGGGACGCAGTTGTGCGCTCTCCTCACCTCCGGCGGGCACACGGTGCGTCGCCTCGTGCGCGGCGCCGCCACCGGGCCGGACGCCGTCGCGTGGGACCCGGCCGAGGGCGTCCTGCCGGGCGATGCCCTCGCGGGCGCCGACGCCGTCGTGAACCTCTCGGGGCACTCGATCGGCGGACGGTTCACACGCAAGCACAAGGAACAGGTGCTCACCTCGCGGCTGGGGGCGACGAGCACTCTGGCGCGGGCGCTGGCCGCCGATCCCGACGGCAAACACCTCGTTCAGGCCAGCGCGATCGGCTATTACGGGGCGCGGCGCCACAACGAGTTGCTCACCGAGGAGTCGCCGGCAGGCGATGGGTTCCTCGCCGACGTGGTGCGCCAGTGGGAGGACGCCGCCGGCCCGGCCACCGACGCCGGAGTCCGGACCGCGTTCCTCCGCACCGGCATCGCCCTCAGCGAGGGCGGCGGTGCGCTGCTGCCGCAGGTGCCGCTGTTCTCGATCGGGCTCGGCGGGCGGCTGACGGACGCCGACGCCTGGTTCAGCTGGATCGGGCTCGACGATCTGGCCCGCGCCTACGTGCACACGATCGTGACGCCGTCGCTGACCGGCCCTGTCAACGCGGTGGCACCGCGCCCGGTGACGCAGCAGGAGTTCGCCGACACCCTGGGCCGCATGCTGCACCGTCCCTCATGGCTGCCGACCCCCGCGGTCGGCCCCACGGCCGTGCTCGGAGCGGAGGGGTACGACCAGCTCGTCAACACCGACCAGCGCGTCAGCTCGGGCAAGCTGAGCGAATCCGGCTTCCGGTTCGCCCACCCGAACCTCGGGGACGCGTTGCGTCACCTGCTCATGCGCTGAGAGGCCGCTACTGGGCGTTCTCGTCGGGCTGGTGGATGCCGAACGTGTTGCCCTCGGTGTCGAGGTAGTAGCCCTGCCACGCCATGCCGGTAAGCGCCATCTTGGGCAGCGCGACGGTGCCGCCCGCCTCGAGGATCTTCGCCTCGACCGCGTCGTAGTCGTCGACCCCCATGGTCAGCACGGCCCCGTTGACTCCCTGCTCGGGCGCGGGAGCGGCCGCAGGGCGTGGGAGAAGGCCACCGTTGATGCCCGGCTCCTCGCTGTCGCCGGTGACGACCCCGAAGTAGGGCGCGTTGACGACGGGGGAGTAGTCCTCGAACGTCCAGCCGAAGACGCCGCCGTAGAAGGCCTTGGCGCGCTCCAGGTCGTCGGCCTGGATCTCGAAGTGGATGGGCCTGCTCATGTCGGTTCCTCTCGCTCGGACCTGTTGGCCCAGTCTCGCACGGGCCTCCGACATTTCCCAGAGGACTTCGGCGGCCTCAGCGTGCCGACAGGTGGATGCCCGCCAGCATGCAGCGCACGGATCCGCCTGCGAGCTCGATGGTCGGGATGTCGATGGCCACGATGCGGGCACTCGCCTCGATCACCGCGCGCTGCTCGGGGGTGAATGCCGACGCCGCGCGCTGCGAACACGCGAACAGGCGCCCCGACGAGCCCGACAGTTCCAGACCGTTCCCGCAGAAGGCACGCACCTGGTCCCAGGTGATCGCGACGATCTCCCGCCCCGACTCGCGCAACCGGGCCACGATCTCGTCGCGACGGGCGGCGTCCGTCATCACCTCGGTGCAGAGCACGGCGAACTCGGTGCCGATGCTCGCGATCACGTTGGTGTGGTAGATCGGGTTGCCCGCCGGGTCGGTGTTGGCGAACACCATCGGCTCGTAGCCGAAGTGCGTGCAGAACCGCTCGAGGATGATCGGGTCGGCCCGCTGGGACGCGCCCACGTAGGCGACCCGCTCCACATGGTCGAGGATCATCGCCCCCGTGCCCTCCAGGAACAGGTGGTCGTTCTCGAGCCCCGAGTAGTCGATGACCTCCTGGACGCGGTAGGTCGCCTTCAACATCTCGATGATGTCCGGACGCCGCTCGCCCCGCCGGCTCGGCGCGGCCATCGGGTAGATCGCCACCCGGCCACCGTGGTGCGTCGAGAACCAGTTGTTGGGGAACACCGAGTCGGGGGTGTCGCGCCCGAGATCCTCGAACACGTGCACCCGCACGCCCTCGGCCATCAGCGTGCGCACGACCGCGTCGAACTCGCGCAGCGCCCGGGCTTCGAGCGAGTCGACCGTCAGCTCGGGCCGGGGCAACTGGAAGGCGTTGTCGGCGGCCGTCTCCGGGTTGGGGGTGAAGTGGTGCGGACGCACCATCACCACCGCGCGCGGTGCCTGGATCGTGGTGGCCATCGGCGTCTCAGACCGGACCGGAACCGGGAGGGAAGGGCGGCGGCGGGTACTGCGGAGCCTGGGGATCCGGGGGCGCCGGCGGATACTGCGAGCGCCACGGGTACGTCGGTGCTGCGGCGTCCTGGGGGTACGGGGCCGCCGGTGGCTGGGGACCGTAGCCGGTCGGCTGGGCGCCGAACGGACGGGCGTAGGGCTGCGGCGCACCATAGGGCGTCCCGTAGGGATACGCCGGCCGGGTGAGGAACGTGGACGGCGGCTCGCTGGCGAGTTCGCGGAGGCGACTGAGATACATGGCCGTCACGTAGATCTGCCCGACGGGCTGCAGCAGCGCCAAGGCCGCCACGCCGACGAGACCCGCCACCAACGCCAGCAGGAGGAAGACCGGCTGCATCGGCCCGAGTCCGTCGAGGCTCCGGGACTGCTCGAGGGGCACGAGGGCCACCTGCAGCAACGACGACGCGATGGACCCCGGGAGCGACAGGGCGAGCTGCATGAGCAGGTAGTAGCCGACGGTCACCCAGAAGACGCCGCGCGTGAGCTCCCACGACCGGCGAACGGCGCCGACGCCGTCCTGCTGCTCGATGCCCATGACCGGGAGGACGTACACGAGCCGCACGGCGACGAAGAGCGCAACGGCGTACACGAGCAGCAAGAGCAGCACCGTGACGCCGATTCCCATCGCCAGAGTCGACCCGCTCGGCGGGTTGTCGGACATCATCACCACGACGAACCACGCGAATACGAGGCCGATCGGGATCAGCATCAGGGCGAAGGCCGCCGCGAGGAGGAGCAGCATGCGGCTCATGAAGCCGCGCGTGCGCTCGTGGAGGTCGGCCCACGTGGGCTCGTGGCCCGCGGCGAGGTCGCGCGTCGCGAGCGACATCATGGCGAGGCATCGGTACTGGTACAGAGCCCCCACGAAGGAGCCGACCAGGAGCACGGCCCCCCCGGCCAGCAGGACCGGCAGTACGGATTCGAACTCCCCGGTGAACGACCGCAGGGCCGAGATTCCGCCCATGTACAGCAGGAACAGCGCGCCGAGTAGCAGCGCCGGGACCGCCGCGAGGGTCACGAACAACCGGAACTTCGCACGGTAGGTGTTCCACGTTGCCGTGAAGAGGTCGCCGAGGGAGAGGACGCCGGGTTTCAGTGTCGGGGTGATCACGCCCATGATCCTAGGGCGTGCCCCCGACCGTTCCGCGGCCGTCCGCCGGCCACCATGTCAGTCCTCCTGTCCCACGGGGGCGTCGTCCACGCGGGTGGTCCCGTCCGGGTCCTTGCCCTCCGAGGGTTCGGACGCCGCCGGCGCGGCCAGCCGGGTGACGGCAGCATCGGGCGGGGCAGAGTCGGGCACGGCAGAGTCGGGCACGGCAGGGTCACGCGGGGCGGCGTCCGACCCGCCGAGGACGGGCCCCGGCCAGAGGACTGCCTGAGCGGCGATGACGCGCTGCCCATCGAACGCGAGGGCGGGCGAGCCGGCCAAGGTGTAGCCCGCGTCGAGGGCCTCGCTGACCCGACGGCAGAAGTCGGCGTCGTCCGGGCCGGTGAGGAGCCGGTAGCGCAGCTGCCCGGCCGGCAACGGCGCATCGGTCATCGGGGCGTAGCCGAACCAGCCGGCCGCCTCCTCCTGCGTGACCGGCACGGCCCGGGCCGGTCGGCCGGTACGCGTCGGGGTGGGCGGGGCGACCCGCGTGCCCGTGCCGGCATGCTCGCCCCCGTCGGCCAGGACGACGACCTCGCCGTGCGTCGGGACCACCGCGTTCAGCCCCAGCTCCGCCTTGATGCGCGCGGCGAACGCGGCCGCGGCGTCCGCCTCGCCGTGCACGCAGAACACCTGCTCGGGCTTGGGTTCGAGTTCCTTCAACCAGTCGAGGAGGTCGGAGCAGTCGGCGTGCACGCTGAACTCGCGGTCGTGGTAGATCTCGGCGCGCACCGGGATGTACTTGCCGAACATCTTGATCTGGTCGACACCCTCGGACAGCTGACGGCCCCGCGTGCCCACGCCCTGGTAGCCCGTGAGGACGACGGCGTTCTTCGGGTCGGGCAGCATCTGCTCGAGGTGGTGCAGGACGCGCCCGCCGGTCGCCATCCCGGAACTGGAGATGATCACGGCCGGCGGGTGACCGCCTGCACCGGTGAGGACCTTGGAGTCCTCGGCCGACTCGACGGCGGTCAGGTCGGGGATGTGGACGAGGTCGGTGGGGTCGAGATCGTCGCGCAGCTCGTCGGTGAGCGACTGGTAGACGCGCAGCGCCCGCACGCCCATGGGCGAGTTCACGTAGACGGGCACGTCGGGGACGCGGCCCTCGCGCTCGAGGTCGGAGATGATCTTGAGCACGATCTCGGTGCGGTCAATGGCGAAGGCCGGGACGAGCACCGAGCCGCCGCGGGCGATCGTGCGCCTGATGACATCGGCGAACCCTTCGTGGGGCAGGTTGGGTGGCTCGGGGTGCTCGCGGTCGCCGTAGGTGGACTCGATGAGCACCACGGGCGCCCCGGCTGGGATCTCGCGCGGCTTGAGCACCGGGTGGTCGTGGCGGCCGAGATCGCCGGAGAACAGGACCGACGCCGACGGCGTCCACACGTTGACCGAGGCGGAGCCGAGAATGTGACCGGCCCGCGTGAGCCGGATCGTGACCGTCTCGCCGGGATCGGCGGTGAAGCCGTCGCGTTCGTTGCCGGTGAGCTCGAACTCGGTGTCGTACTCGAGGGAGACGAACTGGTCGAGCATCGCTTCGACATCCTCGGTCGTGTAGAGCGGCAGCGCCGGGTCGTGCTTGGAGTAGCCGCCGCGGTTGGCGTCCTCGGCCTTCCTGCTCCTGCAGCTTGGCTCCGTCGCGCAGGACGATCTCGGCCAGCTGGCGGGTGCCCTCGGTGCACCAGATGGGGCCGTCGAAGCCGGCGCGGGTGAGGGCGGGCAGGTAGCCGACGTGGTCCATGTGGGCGTGCGTGAGGACGAGGTCGGAGATCGATGCCGGGTCGACCGGGAACTCCTCCCAGTTCATCAGCCGCCACTTCTTCTCGCCCTGGAACATGCCCGAGTCCACGAGGACGCGGCGTGATCCGATGGTCAGCAGGTACTTCGAACCGGTCACCGTTCCGGCTGCTCCGAGGAACGTGAGCGTGGTGGGCTTCGTCGCCATGGGTCCACTCTGGCACCCCGGGTCACGTTTTCGACATAGGAAAGTCGCGCACGTGGCGCGATTCCCTATGTCGAAAAAGCTATGTCACCTTCCTGCGCGCCCGCCGCCCCACCCCGTCCGCACGCTCCCGCTGCTGCGCGACGCGGAACGTGACGACGTCGGTCACGAGGTCGACCGGGATCGGCCGGTCGAGCGGCAACTGGATCGCCCCCTTCGAGTGCTTCAACCCCCGGTCGTCGCAGGACGCCGCCGCGTGCGCCACCCCGTCGGCACCCGGGTAGAAGCCGACGTGGTGCTTGCCGGCGGCCACGTGGACCAGGTTCCCGTGCAACTTCCAGGTGGGCATGTTCCAGCTCATCGCCTCGGTGGCCTCCGGAACCAGGCGCCGGATGAGGGCGACGAGTTCGCGCAGATGCGGCTGGTGGGTCGGCTCCTGGGCGGCGACGTAGTCGTCGATGGCGGTCATGGGTGTCTCCTGTTGTCGGTGCGCCCTAGTCTGACTGACGACAACGAAGCGGAGGAACCATGGCGATCGAACGGGCCCGTGCGCACCTGGCGCGCCACGGCGTCGCGGAGCGGCTCATCGAGACGGCCGAGTCGTCGGCGACGGTCGAGCTTGCGGCGAAGGCCGTCGGCATCGAGCCGCGCCGGATCGCCAAGTCGCTCAGCTTCCTCGTGGACGGCGCGCCGGTGCTCGTCGTCGCCGCGGGCGACGCGAAGGTCGACAACCGCCGGTTCCGCGACACCTTCGGCGTGAAGGCGCGCATGATCCCCGCGGCCGAGGTTGAGGACGCCGTCGGTCACGCCGTCGGCGGGGTCTGCCCGTTCGGGGTGAACGAGGGCGTCCGGGTGTACCTCGACGATTCCCTGCGCCGCTTCGAGACGGTTTTCCCGGCCGCCGGCTCGGGCAACTCCGCCATCGAACTGGGCCTCGATGAGCTCGAACGCATCTCGGAAGCCGAGGGTTGGGTGGCCGTCACGGTGCTGCCCGAGGGGTCGCTGCCATGAGAGCCGGGTGGGGTGCGCTGCTCTGCGCGCTCGCCGTCGCCGGCTGCGCCGGCCCCGAGGTGACCCCGAGCCCGACCGCACCGGCGGCGTCCGAGAGCCCGAGCCGGACGCCGACGGCCCCGCCGGCACAGGTGAGCCCGGTGTCCGTGCCGACCTCGCCGCCGGCGGCGGCGCTGGAGGAGATCCGGGACGACTTGGGCGAGCGGGGCGTCACGGAGCCGATGACGGTGGTGAGCGCCGACGCCGTGACCTGGCCGGACGGATCGCTCGGCTGCCCCGAGTTCGGCATCGTCTACCCGACCGCGATGGAGGACGGCCTGCGGATCGTCGTCGACGCGGGCGGCCGCACATGGGACTACCGTTTCGACTCCGCCGGCAAGCCCCGGCTGTGCGAGCCCGAGGCGTCCGCATGAGCGACGACACCACCCGCGCCCTCGAGGCTGCGCGCGCCCTCGGGCTCGACCCCACCCTCACCCGCCACGGCCGGGTGTCGTCGCTCGCCGAGGCGGCGGCGCTGCGCGGCATCGAGCCACGCGACCTGGTGAAGACGCTCGTCGTGCGGCGCGGGTCAGGCGACTACCTGTTCGTCCTCGTCCCGGGAGACCGGGAGTTCAGCTGGGCGAAGCTGCGCGCGCTGCTCGGCGTCAACCGGCTCTCGATGCCCGACGCGCGCCAGGCGTTAGCGGTGACGGGGTACGAGCGGGGGACGATCACTCCGTTCGGGTCGACGACGCCCTGGCCCGTCATCGCCGACGCCGCCATCGCCGGGCGCCGCATCTCGATGGGTGCGGGCGAGCACGGGGCGGGGATGACCGTGGACGCCGACGCGGCGCTCGCCGCGCTGGGGGCTCAGGTGGCCGACGTCTCCGAGTGAGCCCCTTCCACCTCACGGCTTGACGGCCACCAGGGTGAACTCGCAGGGCACCTTGTCACGCAGGTGGTCGGGAAGCACCCAGCCCTCGTCGGTCGGCACCATGATGGGGGACCACCGCCACGGCAGCGTCTGGCCCTCGTCGAATCGCTCCAACCGCAGCCCCGCACGCAGCAGTGACCCGATGATCTCGCTGAGGGAATGGGGCCACTCGTAGGTGCGGGTGTGCTCCGTGGTGCCGTCACCGACGTAGGTGCCCGCGTCGTCCCACATCTGCGCGGCCCCGTTGGCGAAGTAGCGGTTGCGGACGGTGAGCGGTTCGCCGGACTCGTCCAGCGCGTAGAGCATCGGGTGGCCGTCACGGACGTAGAAGACCCCGCCCGGCCGCAACAGGGCAGCGATCTGTTCGGCCCAGAGTTCGAGGTCGCTCAACCAGACGAGAGCGCCCACGCTGGTGAAGACCACGTCGAAGTCGCCACGCAGGGCCGAACGGGCGGCGAGGGCGTCCGACTCGACCCAGGTGACCTCGACGGACGCCTCCCGGGCCAGCCGGGCCGCGACCTCCAGCGAGGCGGGGGAGAAATCGATGCCGGTGACGCGGGCGCCTCGGCGAGCCAGCGAGATGGTGTCGGTGCCGATGTGACACTGCAGGTGGAGCACGTCGAGACCGGCGATCGTGCCACCGGGCAGGTGTTGTCCCAGCACGGCGAGGTCGTGATCGACGTGGCTGGCGTCCGGGTCTGCGGCGAAGCGGTGCGCGTCGTAGGCCTCCTCGTGCAGGGGCGCCCTGTCGTCCCAGTTGAGGCGGTTGGCCTCCCGCGCCGCCGACCACGCGATGCGCACGTCGTTGCCACTCCCGTGCGTTTCCTCCACCCGGTCACGCTAGGCGGTCGCCGCCCGACCTGACACACTGCTCCCATGGAGCGACCTGTGCTCGACCCGGCCGAGCAGCGCGTCCTGGGGGCGCTGCTCGAGAAGGAACTGACGGTTCCGGCGTCCTACCCGCTGAGCCTCAATGCCCTGCGCACCGCCTGTAACCAGGCGACGAGCCGCGAGCCCGTCACGGACTACTCCGACGCCGAGGTGGAGGCCACGGCGCGCGCGCTCAAGGAGCGCGGCCTCGTCCGGATCGTCTGGGCGGGCAAGGGCTCGCGGACGCTCAAGTTCCACCAGCTGCTCTCCGACGCCCTCGACCTCGCCGACGACGAGCGCGCCCTCCTCACCGTCCTCCTCCTGCGCGGCGAGCAGGCGGCCGGCGAACTCAAGACGCGCACCGAACGGCTGCACGGCTTCGCCGATCGGGCAGAGGTGGAGGCCTGCCTCGCCCGCCTCGCCGCCCGGACGCCGCCGCTCGCCGCCCAGCTCGAACGCCGCGCCGGCCAGCAGGATCCGCGGTGGCTCCACCTCCTCGGCCCCGCGCCTCAGAGCGTCGCCGCTGCGCCGACCGCCGTGATCGACCGCGAGGTCGTGCTCGCCGGCGGCCCCGCGGCGCGCACGGCGAAGGTGCGCGCGGGGTATGACGAGGTCGCGGCCACCTACGCCGACTTCATGGCCGACGACCTCACGCGCAAACCCTTCGACCGCTGGCTGCTCGAGCGCATCCCCGAGGAGGCCCCGGGCGGCCCGCTCGTGGACGTCGGCTGCGGGCCCGGCCACATCGCCGCCTTCCTCGCCGACGCCGGCGCGGAGGTCACCGGCATCGACCTCTCCGAGGCGATGATCGCCAGCGCCCGCGCCGCCTACCCCGACCTCACCTTCACCGTGGGCGACTACACGCAACTCCTCCGCCCGCCCCGCGATCCCGGGTGGGCGGCCATCGTGGCGTGGTTCTCGCTGGCGCACCTGGCGGCGTCCGAGCTCGGCGGGGTGTTGGCGAGCCTCGGCCGCACCCTCGTGCCCGCCGGCTGGCTGGTCATGGCCCTGCAGGTCGGGCACGAGGTGCGCCAGTTCGCGTCGTGGCACGGGCACGAGGTCGATCTCACGTTCGTCCAGCACGACCCACGCTTCGTGCGGGACGCCGTCGCTGCGGCCGGTCTCGTGGTTGCGGAGTGGTACGTGCGCGGACCGCAGGACGAGCGAGACGGCAGCGCCGACCTGCTCTACGTGCTGGCGAAGCGTCCCTGAGGGGGACGCTCGGCCGGGCGCGGTGCAGCGCAGGAGCTCAGGCGGCGGCGTCCGTCCTGGCCGGGGCTGCCTTGCCGGAGAGCAAGAGCACCGCGAAGCCACCGAGGCCGAGGATGACGAGGGCAATGCGGAGACTGCTGAGATCGGAGACGAACCCGATGAGCGGTGAGGCGCCGAGGAAGCCGATGCGCAGCAGCCAGCTGGCGATGGTGACGCCCGCGCCCTCGGGCAGGCCGGGCAGGCGCCCGGCGGCGGCGTAGGCGGCGGGCACGACGGTCGCGCAGCCGTAGCCGGCCATCACGAAGCCGAGGAGGACGACCGGCAGCACCGGGAACGCGATCACGAGCACCCCGCCGAGCAGGATCAGGACGCCGCCCACGCGCATCACGGGCACGACGCCGAAGCGGTCGGACAGCGGGTCGCCGAGGAAGCGTCCGATGGTCTGGGCGGTGAGCATGACCACGAACCCGACGCCGGCGAGGCCGAGCGGCGTCCCGACGACCTGGACGAGGTAGAGCGCCGCCCAGTTCATGGCGACCTCCTCGGGCAGGACGCCCACGATGGCCAGCAACGCGAGCGGGATGATGGCCAGCCACATGGCGCCGGTGAGGCGCGTGGAGGTGGGGGCGTCGGCGTCCGGCTCGGGGCGGTTGAACTGCTCGGGCAGACGGGCGAGCCGCATGGCGAACAGGGCGATGCCGAGGTTGACGAGGGTCGCCGCGATGAGGTGGAGCGGCAGCGCGACGCCCCGCGAGGCCGCCCACGTGGCCACGACGCCCCCGGCGGCTGCGCCGAGGCTCCACAGGGCGTGGAGTGAGTTGATGATCGACTTGCCGTTGTAGTCCTCGACGCGGAGGCCGTGGACGTTCTGCGCGGCGTCGGTGACGGCGTCGGCGAAGCCCGCGACGAACATCGCGGCCGCCACGAGCAGGGGGTGCGGCGCGAAGCCGATGAGGGAGAACGCGAGCGCCAGGACAGCGGTGCTGACGAGGGCGGTGCGGCGCGCGCCGAAGCGGCGGATGAGCGGTGCGGGCAGGGCGGAGGCGAAGATCGCGCCGAACGGGAACATCGCGACGAGCACGCCGAACTGGGTGTTGGAGAGTTCGAACGCCGCCTTGATCTCCGGGTAGCGGGGCAACAGGTTGGCCATGGCGAAACCGTTGGTGAAGAAGAACAGCGAGATGCCGAGGCGGGCACGGCGCGGACTCACCACTGCTGACACGATTCACCATCGTAGTGTACGAACGTACACATTCCTACCGCACGGCAGGGGTTGCCATCGGGTGCCTCAGCCGCGCTTCTGGATCGCCGCCCATTCGTCGCGGAGCCCCACCGTGCGGTGGAACAGCCGCGGGGTGTCGGGGTCGGCGGCGAAGTAGCCGAGGCGCTCGAACTGGACGACCTGGCCGGGCTCGGCCTCGGCCAGCGCGGCCTCGACCTTGCAGCCCGTCAGCAGTTCGCGGCTGTCGAGGTTGAGATCGTCGAGTTCCTCGCCGGTGCGCTCGCCGGGGACCTCGGCGGTGAAGAGCCGGTCGTAGAGGGCGACGGTGGCGTCGGTCGCGTGCGGCGCGGAGACCCAGTGCATGGTCGACTTCACCTTGCGGCCGTCGGGGGAATCGCCGCCGCGGCTCGCCGGGTCGTAGGTGGCGTTCACCTGTATGAGGGCACCGGCGGCGTCCTTCACCACGTCGGTCGCCGTGACGAAGTAGGCGCCGCGCAAGCGGACCTCGCGGCCGGGGGAGAGACGGAAGAACTTCGGCGGCGGCACCTCGGCGAAGTCGTCGGCTTCGATCCACAGCTCACCGCTGAACGCCACCTGACGGACGCCGTCGGCCGGGTTCTCCGGGTTGTTGGCCACCTCGAAGTGCTCGACGACGGGCGCTCCGTCGGCGTCCGTGGGCCAGTTGGTGATGACGAGCTTGAGGGGGCGCAGGACGGCCATGCGGCGCTGGGCCGTGCGGTTGAGCTCGCGGCGGACGAACGACTCGAATTCCTCGATCGCCTTGCGCGAGTTGGTGCGGGTGATGCCGACCGCCTCGCAGAACGCGCGCAGCGCGGCCGCCGGATAGCCGCGGCGGCGCAGGCCGCGCAGGGTTGGCATCCGCGGGTCGTCCCAGCCGTCGACGATGCCGTCGGTGACCAGTTTGCGCAGGCGGCGCTTGCTCGTGATCGTGTGGGTCAGCTCGAGGCGGGCGAACTCGCGCTGCTGGGGAGCTTCGGACTCCAGCGGCAGGTGGGCTAGGAACCAGTCGTACAAGGGCCGATGGCTCTCGAACTCGAGCGAGCACAGCGAATGCGTGACGCCCTCGATGGCGTCGGACTGGCCGTGGGCCCAGTCGTAGGTGGGGTAGATGTCCCAGGCGTCGCCGGTGCGGTGGTGGTCGGCGTGGCGGATGCGGTACATGACGGGGTCGCGCATCTGCATGTTCTCGTGCGTCATGTCGATCTTGGCGCGCAGCACCTTCGCGCCGTCGGGGAATTCTCCGGAACGCATGCGACGCAGGAGATCGAGGTTCTCCTCGGGGGTGCGGTTGCGGTAGGGCGACTCGACGCCAGGTGTCGAGAACGTGCCGCGCTGGGCGCTGATCGTCTCGGCGTCGGAGTCGTCGACGTAGGCCAGGCCGGCCTGCACCAGGTGCTCGGCCCAGTCGTAGAGCTGCCCGAAGTAGTCCGAGGCGTGGCAGACCTCGGCGGGCATGTAGCCGAGCCAGGCGATGTCGTCGATGATCGAGTCGACGTATTCGGTCTCCTCGGTGTCGGGGTTGGTGTCGTCGAGGCGCAGCTTGCAGAGGCCGCCGAAGTCCTCGGCGATGCCGAAGTCGGTGACGATCGCCTTCGCATGGCCGATGTGCAGGTAGCCGTTCGGCTCCGGCGGGAAACGCGTCTGGACGCGGCCGCCGTAGGTGCCTTCCTCGTTGTCGCGACGGATCATGTCGCGGATGAAGTCGTTGCCCCCCGACGGCGTTTCGGTCATGCGCGGAAGGATACCGTCGGCGTTTCGGCTTCTCCGACGTCGTCCGCACGGTAGGTGGGGTGCGGGGGGAGTGTCACGTTTCTGACATCACAAATCTCGGCACGTGCCCGGATTTCCTCTGTCAGAAACGTGACAACCCTGGCGATGATGGGCACCGAGGGCGTGAGAGCGTGGCGTGGCTCGCAGCAGGGCTGGTCGTGGTCGTCGTCGGGGCGGTTCCCGGGGGGCTTGATGGAACTGGGCGATTATCTGCGCGTCGCGCGCGCCTACTGGGTAGGCATCGTGGCGTTCTTCCTCGCCGGTATCGCGGTGGCTGCCCTCTGGACCCTCATGCAGCCCAAGGTTTACACAGCGGACGCCAGCGGCTACGTCGCCGCCCAGGGCGCCACTGATCTGGGCACGTCGATGGTGGGTGACCAACTGGCGCAGTCGAAGGTGAAGTCGTACCTCGACATCGGCTCGTGGCGCTCGGTGGCCGAGTACGCGATCGCGGAGTTGAACCTCGACACCACGCCCGAACAGCTGGTGAACCAGGTGAAGGTGACCAATCCGACCGACACGGTGATTCTGCAGGTGTCCGCGTCCGCATCGACCCCCGAGGCCGCCCGCGACCTCGCCGAAGTATGGCTTCGGGGCATGATCGCCCAGGTCGAGAAGATC
>NZ_JARKOT010000169.1 GCF_029977985.1 Propioniciclava sp.
GGCCATCTCAGATCTCCTTCCCGGTCTTGCGAGCGATGCGGACGCTGCGCTCGGCGGTGTATTCGGAGCCGTCCGGACGCCGCTTCGTCACCTCGACCCGCTTGTAGCCGACGCGGGTGAGCTGGGCGTTCTTGCCGGAGCCGACGACGAGCTGGACGTTCGACGCGTGGATCGGCGCCTCGGTCTCGATGATCCCGCCGTCGTTGCGGCGGTCGTTCGGGTTCGCCGGGGTGTGCTTCTTGACGATGTTCACGCCCTCGACGATGACCTTGTTCTCCTTGGGGAAGACCTTGATGATCTCGCCCGTGGCGCCCTTGTGGTCGCCGGCGATGACGCGGACGGTGTCGCCCTTCTTTACGTGCAGGCTGTTCGCCATGTCAGATCACCTCCGGGGCCAGCGAGATGATGCGCATGAAGCGCTTGTCGCGCAGCTCGCGGCCCACCGGGCCGAAGATGCGGGTGCCACGCGGCTCGCCGTCGTTGCGGAGGATGACCGCCGCGTTCTCGTCGAACTTGATGTAGGAGCCGTCGGGGCGACGGGTCTCCTTGGTGGTGCGGACGATGACGGCCTTGACGACCTCGCCCTTCTTCACGTTGCCGCCGGGGATGGCGTCCTTGACCGTGGCGACGATGCGGTCGCCCAGGCCGGCGTAGCGGCGCTTGGAGCCGCCGAGCACGCGGATGCAAAGGAGTTCCTTCGCACCCGTGTTGTCGGCGACCTTCAGCCGCGACTCCTGCTGAATCATGATTCTTCTTTCCTTGTTCCGCCGGTTCCCGCCCCGGTGGGGGCGGGCCTTTCAAAACGGTCCCGGTGCCGCCCGCGGGCGGCGCAGCTGCTGGTCTTCGCTGGTCGGGTTTCCAAGCCGGGGTCAGCTCGTCAACAGCTCCGGATGAAGGTGCGGGGCGCGGACGCCCCACGCGTCACTTGGCCTTCTCGAGGATCTCCACGAGGCGCCAGCGCTTGGTGGCCGACAGGGGCCGGGTCTCCATGATGCGCACCCGGTCGCCGATGCCCGCGGAGTTCTCCTCGTCGTGGGCCTTCAGCTTCAGGGTCTTCGTCATGACCTTGCCGTACAGGGCGTGCTTGACGCGCTGCTCGATGGCGACGGTGATGGTCTTGTCCATCTTGTCGCTCACGACGAGGCCCTCACGAACCTTGCGCGAGTTGCGCTCGACAGTCTCACTCATTGCTTGGTCCTTCAGTTCTCGTCAGGGTCGGGGACGATGCCGAGGTTGCGCTCCTGGATGACGGTGTACACCCGGGCGATGTCCTTGCGAACTTCGCGGAGGCGTCCGTGGCTCTCCAGCTGACCGGTGGCGGCGGCGAAGCGGAGCGTGAACAACTCCTCCTTCAGCTCACGAACCTTGGCATCCAGCTCGTTGCGGTTCAAGCCGCGCAGATCGGCGGCGGTGACAGCCTTCGCCATCAGATCTCACCTGCTTCCCGCTTGATGAAGCGCGCCTTGAACGGCAGCTTGTGAATGGCCAGACGCATGGCCTCGCGGGCCACCTCCTCCGGCACGCCGGACAGCTCGAAGAGCACGCGGCCCGGCTTGATGTTGGCGACCCACCACTCGGGCGAGCCCTTGCCGGAACCCATGCGGGACTCGGCGGGGTGCTTCGTCATGGGACGGTCCGGGTACACGTTGATCCAGACCTTGCCGCCACGCTTGATGTGGCGGGTCATGGCGATACGGGCGCTCTCGATCTGGCGGTTGGTGAGGTACGAGCTCTCCAGGGCCTGGATGCCGTAGTCACCGAAGGCCAGCTTGGTGCCGCCCTTCGCCATCCCGTCACGCTTCGGGTGGTGCTGCTTGCGGTGCTTGACGCGACGCGGAATCAGCATGGTCACGCTCCTTCGGTCTGCGCACCCTCGGCCACGGGGGCCTCGGCGGCGGCTTCGGCGCGGCGGCGTCCGCCACGCTCGGGACGGTTCTCGCGCGGGCCACCGTCACGACGCGGGCCGCGGCCCGGGCGACGCTGACCGCCGGTGGCGGCGCGGGCGGCCTTCTGGGCGGCGCGCTCGGCGCGGGTGCCCGAGACGTCGCCCTTGTAGATCCACACCTTGACGCCGATACGGCCGAACGTGGTGCGGGCCTCGTAGAAGCCGTAGTCGATGTCGGCGCGCATCGTGTGCAGCGGCACGCGACCCTCGCGATAGAACTCCGAGCGGCTCATCTCGGCGCCGCCGAGACGGCCGGAGCCCTGGATCTTGATGCCGAGGGCGCCCGACCTCATCGCGGTCTGCTGCGCCTTGCGCATCGCCCGGCGGAACGCCACGCGGGCGCCGAGCTGCTCGGCGATGCCCTGGGCGACGAGCTGGGCGTCGATCTCCGGGTTCTTCACCTCGAGGATGTTGAGCTGCACCTGCTTGCCGGTCAGCTTCTCCAGCGCACCGCGGACGCGCTCCGCCTCGGCGCCGTTGCGGCCGATGACGATGCCCGGCCGGGCGGCGTGCAGGAAGATCGTGACCCGCTCGGACCGGCGCTCGATCTCGATCGAGCTGATGCCGGCGCGCTCGAGGTTCTTCGTCAGATACTCGCGGATCTTGACGTCCTCGGCCACGAGCTCCGCATAGTTCTTGTCTGCGTACCAGCGGGTCTTGTGGTCGGTGGTGGTGCCCAGGCGGAAGCCATGGGGATTGATCTTCTGTCCCATGCTCAGGCTCCCTTCTGGCCCTTGGGCTCGACAACGACAGTGATGTGCGACGCACGCTTCAGGATCCGGCTCGCGGAGCCCTTGGCCCGCGGACGGATGCGGCGCAGCGTGACGCCTTCGTCGACGAAGGCCGTCGAGATGAACAGGTCATCCGAACGCAGGCCCTCGGTGTGTTCGGCGTTGGCGGCCGCGGAGGCGACCACCTTGGCGACCGGCTCGGCAGCGGCCTGCGGCTGGAACCGCAGGACAGCCAGCGCTTCGGCGACGTCCATGCCGCGGACGACGTCCACGACCCGGCGCACTTTGGTCGGCGACATCCGGACGTGACGCGCGATGGCGTACGAGCCGGGACGGTCCCCGAGCAGCGCAGCGCGGCGACTCGGCCGCGTGGTGTTCTCGCTCATGAATCCAAATCCTTCTCTCGTGGCGCTCAGCGGCGTCGCGACTTCTTGTCGTCCTTCACGTGACCGCGGTAGGTGCGCGTCGGGGCGAACTCGCCCAGCTTGTGCCCCACCATGGCCTCGGAGACGAACACCGGCACGTGCTTGCGACCGTCGTGCACCGCGATGGTGTGACCGATCATGTCGGGGCTGATCATCGAACGGCGCGACCAGGTCTTGATGAGGTTCTTGGTACCCTTGTCGTTTTGAGCATCGACCTTCTTGGCCAGGTGCTCGTCGATGAAGGGGCCCTTCTTCAGGCTGCGTGGCATCTCTTCCTACTCCCCGATCAGCGCTTCTTGCCGGTCTTGCGACGGCGGACGATGAGTTTGTTGCTCGCCTTGTTCTTGTTGCGGGTGCGGCCCTCGGGCTTGCCCCACGGGCTCACCGGGTGCCGGCCACCGGAGGTGCGACCCTCGCCACCACCGTGCGGGTGGTCGATCGGGTTCATGACGACACCGCGAACGGTCGGGCGGATGCCCTTCCAGCGGTTGCGTCCGGCCTTGCCCCAGTTGATGTTGGACTGCTCGGCGTTGCCGACCTCACCCACCGTCGCGCGGCAGCGGACGTCGACCATGCGCATCTCGCCCGAGGGCAGACGCAGGGTTGCGAAGCGGCCCTCGCGCGCCACGAGCTGGATGCGGGCGCCGGCCGAACGGCCCATCTTGGCGCCGCCGCCGGGGCGCAGTTCCACCGCATGCACCGTGGTGCCGACGGGGATGTTGCGCAGGGGAAGGTTGTTGCCCGGCTTGATGTCGGCGCCTTCCCCGGCTTCGACCTTCATGCCCTGCGCCAGACCCTGCGGGGCGATGATGTAGCGCTTCTCGCCGTCCACGTAGTGGAGCAGGGCGATGCGAGCGGTGCGGTTGGGGTCGTACTCGATGTGAGCGACCTTGGCCGGGACCCCGTCCTTGTCGTAGCGCTTGAAGTCGATGAGGCGGTAGGCCTGCTTGTGACCGCCGCCGATGTGGCGGGTGGTGATGCGGCCCTGGTTGTTGCGGCCGCCGGTCTTCTTCACCGGCACCGTCAGCGACTTCTCGGGCGTGGACCGGGTGATCTCTGCGAAGTCCGACACCGACGAGCCGCGGCGGCCCGGGGTGGTCGGCTTGTACTTACGAATAGCCATGCTCAATCGTCCTTGTCTCGCCGGCTCACGCCTGGCCGAAGATGTCGATGCGATCGCCCTCGGCCACCGTCACGATGGCCCGCTTGGTGTCGGGGCGCTTGCCGGTGCCGTAACGCGTCCGGCGGCTCTTGCCCTTCCGGTTGATCGTGTTCACGGAAAGGACCTTGACACCGAACACCTTCTCGACGGCGATCTTGATCTCGGTCTTGTTCGAGCGGGGGTCCACGAGGAACGTGTACTTGTTCTCGTCGAGGAGCCCGTAGCTCTTCTCGCTCACGACCGGCGCGAGCAGCACGTCGCGATGGTCCTTGATCTTCAGCGGGGTGCTCACTTGTCAGCCTCCTCGTCCTTGGCCGTGACGTCGACGAAGCCGGCCTTCTCGGCCGCCTTGCTGGTCTTGAACCAGACCTCGGCCTTCGTGCGGTCGTACCACGGCGATTCGGGCGTGTGGAACTTCATGGAGTCCTCGTTGCCCTTGATGTCGAAGCCCGCGGGCGGGTTCTCGCCACGGTAGGAGTCCTTGCCGTACGGGGCCTCGTTCTCGGACGCCGCCGACTCGGCCTTGGCCTTCGGTTCGGCCTTGGCCGCGGTCGCTTCGTCGGCCTCCTCCGTCTTCGCGCGGGCGGCGCCGGAGCGGGCCGCCACGAAGGCGTCCAGCGCGGCGGAGGAGAACACGACGTCGTCGGAGACAACCACGTCGTACGCGTTCAGCTGGTCCCAGGCGAGCAGGTGCACCGAGGCGACGTTGCGCAGGCTGAGCCACGCGTTCGTCTCGTCCCGGTCCAACACCACGAGGACGCGGCGCCCGGTCACGGACTCGAGCGCCTTGAGCGCCTGCTTGGTGGAGGGAGCCTCGAGGCCGAAGTCGGCGACGACGTGCACGCGGCCGTCACGCGCCCGGTCCGAAAGCACCCCGCGCAGGGCGGCGGCGATCATCTTCTTGGGCGTGCGCTGGGCGTAGCCGTGCGGCTGCGGGCCGTGGACGGTGCCACCGCCGGTCCACTGCGGGGCGCGGCGCGAACCCTGACGGGCGCGACCGGTGCCCTTTTGGCGCCACGGCTTGGCGCCACCGCCGGAGACGTCGCCCCGGGTCTTGGTGGCGTGCGTGCCCTGGCGGGCCGCGGCCTGTTGGGCCACGACGACCTGGTGGATGAGCGGCACATTGGTGGCCGCGTCGAAGATCTCGGCGGGCAACTCGGCCTTGGCGTTGGTGCCGAGCACCTTGACGGTCTGGCTCATGCCTTGGCTCCCTTCTTGGCCGCGGTGCGGACGACGACGAGGGCACCCTTCGGGCCCGGAATGGAGCCCTTGACCAGGATGAGCCCGCGCTCGGCGTCCACCTCGTGGATGGTGAGGTTCTGGACGGTCACCTTCTCGACGCCCATGCGACCCGCCATGCGCATGCCGGGGAAGACACGCGACGGGGTCGACGACTGGCCGATCGAGCCGGGCGCACGGTGCTTGCGGTGCGTGCCGTGCGAGGCGCCGAGGCCGCGGAAGCCGTGCCGCTTGACGACACCCGCAGTGCCCTTGCCCTTCGTGACGCCGGTGACGTCCACGATGTCGCCGGCGGCGAACGTGTCGGCACCCACTTCCTGGCCGAGCGTGTACTCGGAGGCGTCGGCGGTGCGAAGTTCCACCAGGTGGCGGCGCGGCGTCACACCGGCAGCTTCGAAGTGCCCGGTCTCGGGGGCGTTGACGCTCTTGGGCTTGATGGCGCCGAAGGCGAGCTGGACGGCGTTGTAGCCGTCCTTCTCAGGCGTGCGCACCTGCGTGACGACGCAAGGGCCGGCCTGGATGACGGTGACGGGGACGACCTTGTTGTCGGTGTCCCACAGCTGGGTCATGCCGAGCTTGGAGCCCAGGATGCCCTTGACGGTGCGATCGTTGTTCATGGCGGCGGACCTCACGGAAGCTTGATCTCGATGTCCACACCGGCCGGAAGGTCGAGGCGCATGAGCGAGTCAACCGTCTTCGGCGTGGGGTCGAGGATGTCGATGAGCCGCTTGTGGGTGCGCATCTCGAAGTGCTCGCGGCTGTCCTTGTACTTGTGCGGCGACCGGATGACGCAGTACACGTTCTTCTCGGTCGGCAGGGGCACCGGGCCGGCGACCTGGGCGCCGGTACGGGTGACCGTGTCGACGATCTTCTTCGCCGACGTGTCGATGACCTCATGGTCATAGGCCCGGAGTCGGATCCGGATCTTCTGTCCCGCCATGGATATCCTTACGTGGTCGTGGCCGGGGTGCATCTTCCCCGTCCTCGGTGGGCCCCTCGGTTGAGAAACCCCTTGCCACTCCGACCCCCGCGGTCGGGCGTGTCGCGCCCTTCGGGCCGCACAAACCTGACGTTCGTCTCGGTTTGGTAGGGCCCAGCGGTGACCGCCCGGCTTGCTCGGGGAGGCTTTCCTGCGGAACCTGCCCCGGGGGCTCGCCCGAGGCAGCCTTGCCGCAACCAGCGTCAAAGCAACCCGTCAAGTTTGTCACGGACGCCGCGACGCGGCAAATCGCCGCCCGCCCCGTCGTCCCCCACGCTCCCCTGCCCGCACATGCTCCCCCTACGTGCACACGCTCCCTGTAGGCACACAAGCTCCCTTTGCGCGCACACGCTCCCTTTGCAAAGGTGGGCAAACGCGCATAGGGGGAGCGCTCCCCGTCGGACGGGGAGCGTTCGTGCCTACCGGAAGCATTCTTACCCACGGGGAGCATTCGTGCCTACGGGGAGCATTCGTACCCACGGGGAGCGCACGGGGCACCCCGGGCGCACCGGCGGCGTCCACCCAAGAGGGCCGGGCCGCCGCCGACCTACCGTTTCTGACATAGCCGTTGTTTGTTGGCACGTGCCACGAAAAGCTCGGTCAGAAACGTGAAGCCCTTCACGTGCCACCCGCCGCCCTCTCGGTGGGCGAACGCCGCACCGGAGGGGCGTAACGACGGTGAAACAATCGGGCCATGCGCGTGTACAACTTCTCCGCAGGACCCGCCATGCTGCCCGAGCCCGTGCTCGAGCGTGCCCAGTCCGAACTGCTCGACTGGGGTGGTGGCGGCATGTCGGTGATGGAGGTGTCGCACCGGGGCAAGGCGTTCGTCGCCTGCGCGGCCGCGACCGAAGCAGCCCTGCGCGAGGTCATGGGCATCTCGGATGACTACGCTGTCCTGTTCCTCCAGGGGGGCGCGCTCGGCCAGTTCTCGGCACTCCCCCTCAACCTGTCGACGCCCGGCTCCACCATCGAGTTCCTCAACACCGGCGACTGGTCGAAGAAGGCCATCGCCGAGGCGAAGAAGTACGCGCAGGTGCGCGTCCTGGCCGACACGTCCGACACCAACTTCACCACTCTGCCCGCCGAGGACTCGTTCGCCGTCGGCCGAGAGGCCGCCTACCTCCACTACACGCCCAACGAGACGATCCGCGGTGTGGAGTTCGGCTACGTTCCCCCCACGGGCGGCGTCCCGCTCGTCGCCGATATGAGCTCGACGATCCTCTCCCGGCCGATCGACACCTCGAAGTTCGGTGTCGTCTACGCCGGCGCGCAGAAGAACATGGGCCCGTCGGGGCTGGTCGTCGTCATCGTGCGCCGCGACCTCCTCGGCCGCGCCCGCCCTGAGACGCCGACCGTCTGGGACTACACCGTCCAGGCCGGCGCCGACTCCATGATCAACACGCCATCCACGTTCGGCATCTACCTGCTCGGGTTGGTGCTCGACTGGGTCAAGGGCCAAGGTGGCCTGCCCGGCATGGCCGAGCGCAACCGCGCCAAGGCAGAGAAGCTCTACGCCTTCATCGACGGCTCGGACTTCTACTCCAACCCCGTCGCTCCGGACGCCCGCTCGTGGATGAACGTCCCCTTCCTGACCGCGGACGCAGACCTCACCAAGCCCTTCGTCGCCGAGGCCGAGACCGCTGGGCTGACCAACCTCGCCGGCCACCGCTCCGTCGGCGGCATGCGAGCCAGCATCTACAACGCCATGCCGCCCGAGGGTGTCGATGCCCTCATCGAGTTCATGAAGGAGTTCGAGCGCACCCACGGCTGAGCCGCGCGCCAAAACACAAGATGACGTTTCGCATCCGTACCCTCAACGCCATCAGCCCGGTCGGTCTCTCCCGGCTGCCCGGCGACCGCTACCAGGTGAGCCATGACGTGTCCGATCCGGACGCCCTCCTCGTGCGCTCCGCCAAGCTCCACGGGGAACCGATCCCGGCCAGCGTCCTCGCCGTGGCTCGTGCAGGCGCCGGCACGAACAACATTCCGGTCGACGAGCTGTCGAAGCGCGGCATCCCCGTGTTCAACACGCCCGGCGCCAACGCCAACGCGGTGAAGGAGCTCGTCGTCGCCGGCATCTTCCTCGCCGCCCGCAACATCGTGGACGCCGCAGCGTTCGCCCACCGCCTCGAGGGCGACCACGCCACCATGGACAAGCTCGTCGAGGCCGGGAAGAAGGCGTACGTCGGCTTCGAGCTGCCGGGGCGCACCCTCGGCGTCATCGGGCTGGGGGCCATCGGTGTGGAGGTCGCCAACGTAGCCGTGTCGCTCGGTATGCGCGTCCTCGGCTACGACCCGGCGATCACCGTCGAGCACGCCTGGGCGCTCTCGAGTTCGGTCGAGCACGTCACGTCGTTGGAGCAGATGCTCAAGCGCTCCGACATCATCACCGTCCACGTCCCCCTCGTCGATGGCACCCGTGGCCTGATCGGCGCCGAACAGTTCAAGGCCATGAAGAAGTCGGCGGTCCTCCTCAATTTCGCGCGCGGTGCGATCGTCGACGAAACCGCGTTGATCGCAGCCCTCGAGAACAACCAGCTGCGGGGCTACGTCTGCGACTTCCCGACGCCGCTGCTCAACAAGCGGCCCCACGTGGTCACCCTGCCGCACCTGGGGGCGTCCACCAAGGAGGCCGAGGACAACTGCGCCGTCATGGCGGCCGACGAACTGAAGGCCTACCTCGAGGACGGCACGATCCGGAACTCGGTCAACTTCCCCAACGCTCAACTCCCACGCGCCGAGGGACGCCGCCGGCTCGCCATCGCCAACGCCAACGTTCCCAACATGGTCGGCCAGATCTCGACGATGGTCGGCGAGGCGGGCCTCAACATCGCCGACCTGGTCAACAGCTCGCGGGGCGAACTCGCCTACACGCTCGTGGACGTGGACGGCGATGTCCCTGCTGCGCTGGTGGACCGCATCCGGGCGGTGCCCGGAGTCCTGCACGCGCGCGTGCTCTGAGCCGCGTCGGATCAGGGACGCCGCCCCACCTCAGCGAGCGGCGTCCGGATCGTCGGGGCTCACCATCGCCGACCCCGGTGGCAGCAGGTGGCGACCCCGGGGCGGCCGGGAGGCCCAGCGGAACGCGTTGGCCTCGATCTCGGCATCCTGCGCCGTCAGGCGGGTCGCGTGCTGGCGCAGGTGCTCCTCCCACGACGCGACGGTGAAGATCTCGGTGAAGTGCTCGGCTTCCTCGCCGACCCGGTAGAACACCCAGTCGGTCGCGCCGTTGCGCCGACGGGAGCGACGCATGTCCTCCATCGCCGCGACGAACGCCTCCTGGTTCTCGGGGGCCACCTCGTAGTCGACCTGCACGGCGACCGGCCCCCCGAACGGGTCGGGGTCGACGGCGAGGGCCACCTCGCTCCAGAAGGCGGCCGGACTGTTGTCCACCGCGCTGGCCTCCGGCATGCGCAGCCAGATCCCGACGACGGCGGTGAGCGCCGTGAGCGTGGCCGCGACGCAGATGGCCGGCACGACGCCGAAATGCTGCGTGACTTGCCCCCAGATCGGCGACGCGACGGCCTGGGAGGCCGTGAACGTCATCATGTAGATCGCCACCGCACGCGCCCGCACCCACGCCGGCAGAAACATCTGCAGTTCCGCGACGAGAACGGACGCCGTCACCGTCCACCCCAACCCGCACACTACGAGGGCGAGGAGCGCCACCACGTACAGAGGGACAAGCACCGTCGTGGCGAGCGCCACCGCATAGCTCACCGCCGCGACCGCCAGTAGCCCGTTGGCCGAGAGCCGGTCCTTCACCTTCGGGATGAGCATCGCACCGCTGACCGCGCCCACCCCGAGGGCGCCGAACAGCAGGCCGTACCCGCCCGCCGTGACGCCCAGGCGCTGGGCCGCGATGATGGGCAGGAGTGCCCACATGGCGGTCGCGGGGGCGACGAACATCGCCAAGCGGGCGAGGATGCGGCGCACGATCGGCTCGTGCCGGACGAAACGCCCACCGGCACGCAGCGCTGGAAGGAACCGCTCGCGGCTCACACCGGTCGATTCGCGCGGACGCCGCCACACCAGCAGGATCACAGCCATCACGGCCACACAGCACGCGTTCGCCGCGAACACGGCTGGGACGCCCAGGGTCGCGATGAGCGCACCGGCGACCGCCGGCCCCACCGCGCGGGCGACGTTGACGCTGATCATGTCGAGCCGTGCGGCCGCCCCGATCTCCTCCCGGCGCACGACCTCGGGAATCAGCGACTGCCAGGTCGGCACCTGCAGCGCCATGCCCACGCCCAGCGCGAACGTGAACGAGAGGAGCAGCGGAGCCGAGATCGCCCCCTGGAAGCCCAGCAACGCCAAGGTGGCGGCGACGGTGATCGTGTAGCACTGCACGAAGAACAGCAGCCAGCGCCGATCGAAGATGTCGGCCAACACTCCGGCGGGGAGCGACAGCAACACCATGGGCAGCGTGGTCGCCGTCTGGATCAGAGCCACGATCGTGGCCGCGTTCGGATCGTCCACGAACAGCCATTGCGCGCCGACCGCCTGCATCCACGTGCCAACGCCGCTGATCGTCACGCCAAGCCACAGCCAGAAGAAGGCCCGGTTGCGCAGCGGCGCGAACGGCGAGTCGGGGCGCACCACGCGAGGCGTTTCAGCGGTCACTGCGCCATGTTCGCACGCCGCGACAGGGTGCGTCAGCCCTCGGGGTCGTGCGGGCCGGACACATCGTCGACGTCGAGCTCCGCGACGGACAACCCGAGCACGCTGGGGTGTCGCGGGGCGTCCCTGCCGAGCACGTGTTCGCCGAGGAAACCGAGCACGACCTCGTACCACACCTTCGCGTGCCCCGGGCTCAGCACCCAATGGTTCTCATCGGGGAAGTAGAGGAACCGGTGGACCGTCCGCCCGTCCGCATCCATCGGCAACGCGGACGCGGTGAGCAACTCGTACCAGAGCCGCAGCCCTTCACCGATCGGGACGCGGTAGTCCTTGTCGCCGTGGATCACCAGCATCGGGGTGGCGATAGCACCCACCGAGGAGTGCGGCGAATGGTCGGCCACCATCGCGGGCGACATCTCGCGTGCCCACCACATGGCCGCGTCGGTCGTCGGCCCGAACTGGTCCAGCGCCCACAAGGAGGCGTGCGTCACGATCGCGTCGAAGCGGTCGGTGTGTCCCGCGATCCAGTTCGCCATGTACCCACCGAACGAGCCCCCCATCGCGGCCGTCCGGGTCGCGTCGGTGTCAGGACGCCGCTCCACGGCATCGGTGATGGCCATGAGGTCGGTGAACGGTTCGGCGCCCCAGCGCCCCCACCCGCGCTGGAGGAAGGCGTGTCCGTAGCCGGTCGACAGCGCCGGGTCGGGCAGCAGCACCGCATAGCCCTGGGACACCAGCAGCCAGGGGCACCACCTCCAGCTCCACGCGTTCCACGAACTGAGCGGACCCCCGTGCACCCACAGCACCAGCGGCGCCGGCCGTTCAGCCGATGCCCCTTTGGGCAGACACAGCCAGGCCCTGATCCGGACGCCGTCGGCGGCGGTCGTCTCCACCTCGGTCAGGGTGCCGGGCAGGTCGGGTCTGCCCGTCGGCCCCGCCAAGACCACCGGCCCGGACCCGTCCAATCCCACGCGCACCACCTCGTTCGGGCACGCGTACGAGGCGCGCAGCGCGTAGACCGACGCCCCGTCGGGCGCGACATGGAGGTTCGAGTAGGCGCCCTCATCGGTGAGCCGCACCGGCGCGTCGTCGAAGGGCAGCAGCCACACGGGGCAGCGGCCGTCGTGGTCGGCCGTGGCGACGAGGCCCGAGGAGTCGGGCAGCCACCGGACCTCCCCCGCCCAGTGGTCCCACCCCCGCGTGACCGCGCGCGCAGCGGAGCCGTCGGTGCGGCTCACCCACGTCACGGTGTCGCCGGCCCGCTCGTGGGTGCCTTCCGACGTGCGCGCGTAGGCGACCCACGCCGAATCCGGGCTGATCACGGGGGCGGAGAACTCGAAACCCTCCTCGGCGTGCAGCGTCGTGCGCTCCCCGGTGGCCAACTCGATCCGGACCAGCGACTCCCGCGTCGCGATCCGCTCGCCGTACTCGCGCCACTCCACCACCACGTGCGACCCGTCCGGCGCGAGGGCGAACCCCCCGGCCAGGTGGGGGCCCACGTCGGGGGTCAGGTCGCGCAGTTCCAGCCGTGGGTCGGTTTCCCCCGCAGCGGCCGGGGCCAACGCCCCCAGATCGGCCGCATAGAGCCGCACCTGCCCCGGCCCCAGGTCGTGGTCCCAGAAGCGCACCGGGTAGCCCGCGTGCAGGATCGCCGCGACCTTGCCCTCCGTGCGGGCCTTCCGCAGGGCGGCGTCCGATTCGATCGTCGTGGCGCCCGGCAGCACCGTGGCCGACGCGACCAAGCTCGACCCCTCCACCTTGACCGCCCCGAAGCCGCCCGGATGCGTGGCGACCACGCGCGGCTCTCCCCCACCCGCCGGCAGCAGCCACAAGGCGGCCGGCGCGTCGGAATCGTCCTCGTCGGCCGGACGCTTCGCGAGGAACAACAGATCGCCCGCCGGCGTCCACGCCGCCGCGTTCTCGCCCTTCGCACCCCGGGTCAGCCGGGACGCCGGGGCCGCACCGGCGGCGTCCACCGACCACAGGCTCGTCACCCAGGCCGTCTTCTTGGCATCGAGGGTCGATACGGACGCCGCCAGGCGCGCCCCGTCGGGCGACAGCGTGAGGGCGTTCGTGCGGGGCAGCGCCACGTAGGCGTCGAGATCGTCATACCAGGGCATGCGAGATGTCTACCACCCGCCCCCGACGAACTCAGCCGGCCCGCTTCTCGGCCCAGGTGAGGTACTCGCCGAGCGTTGCCTTCGTCTCGGGGCGCAGCATCTTGTTGTCGGCCAGCATCTGGTTGACGCGCAGCCGGATGAACTCGAGGTAGTCGGCGTTCCGCGTCCGTGTGAACTGCGTCTTCGCCTCCTCGAGATCGGACAGGTCGCGCCGCACCTGGTTCTCGAGCATCCGGCGTCCGGCCATGACGACGATCGCGACGGCGAGCGCGACGATCGACCCGTAGCCCTGCGTGAGCGGGTAGAGCGCGATGGCAAGCACCATCAGGCCGGTGACGACGTAGTGGGTGCCGTAGGTGTAGCCGGCATTGCCAGCGGTGCCGGTCGCCCACTGGCGGATGTTCTCGGGCCCGTTCTCGCGGCTACGGGCGAGCCAGTCGGAAACGCCCATCAGGCGTCTTCCCCGGAAGCGTCACCGAGCACCCGGTCGATCAGTTCGTGCGCGTGCGCCACCTCGACGTCGCAGACCGCCTTGACCTCGGGAGGGGAATAGGGGAAGCAGACGGCGTGGTCGGCCACCTGGTGCATGCCGATGTCGTTCCACGAGTCGCCGATGGTCCACAGGTCGACCTCGACGTCGGCGAACTGGTCGGCGATCAGCCGCTGCAGGCCGATGCCCTTGTCGGAGCCGGGTGGCACGATGTCGAGGAAGTCCTGGTTGCGGTGCACCTCCACGCGATCGCCCCAGCGTTCCCGCAGGGACGCCTCGAGGCGATCCCGCTCCGCGTCGTCGGTGACGAGCATGGGGATGCCGATGAAGTCGTGGTCGCCGAACTCGTCCGGACTCATCGGGGTGAACTTGGCGAGGATCGAGTCGACGCGGCCGGCGTTGTCGGCGAGCGCGTAGTCGTTGTCGATCGTGGTGGCGTACGTGGCCACGTGCGGCCGGTCCTTGAGGTAGGCGTAGACCTCGCGGACGACGTCGGTCGGCAGGTAGGTCGCGTCGACGACGCGGTAGGCGCCGTCGGTGATGACGGCACCCGAGTAACAGACGCAGTAGTCGAACTCGAGGCCCGAGGGGCCGAGCACGTCCGCGGTCGCGAAGATGGACTTGCCGGTGGACACCACGAGCACGTGGCCGGCGGCACGCCACCGGTCCAGCGCGGCCTTCTCGGCCGGCGGCACGGTGCGCTCGAAGACGATGGTGCCGTCGAGGTCGGTCGCCAACATCGTGAGCAACGTTCTCCTCCTTCTTCCCTCTCTGCCAGAGCGGCGCCCGGGACGCCGGTGGGGCGGGGCCCGAAGACCCCGCCCCACCGAGTCAGGAAACCGCGATCGGGGTCAGAGGCCCAGCCAACCGAGCCAGTACCCGAGGATACCCACGGCGAACATGCCGAGGATGATCCAGATGGCGTTGACCTTGCGGCGCAGCAGCCACATGCACAGGAACGTCAGCCCCAGTGCCGCGACGCCCGGCAGCAGCGAGTCCAGGATGCCCTGGACGGTCGTGGTGACCTGCTCGCCCGCCGAGTTCTCGTACTGCGACACGATGCCCGGGAACTTGATGCTCGTCCACTTCGACACGAGGGCGCCCATGACGAAGAGGCCGACGATGGACGCCATCTGCGTGATCTTGCGCAGCTGGTTGCCACCCACCTCGGCGACGATGTCGGTGCCCCGGTCGTAGCCGAGCTTGAAGCCCCACCAGCGGGTCACGAACCGCAGCACGTTGATGCCCACGAAGAACAGCAACGGGCCGGCGATCGAGCCCGACAGCGCCAGCGACGCGCCGAGCGCGGCGAGGACCGGACGGGCCGTGCCCCAGAAGATCGGGTCGCCGACGCCGGCCAGCGGGCCCATGAGGCCCACCTTGACGTTGGTGATCGCAGCCTCGTCGATGGACTCGCCACGTGACTTGGACTCCTCCATGGCGGCGGTCACGCCGAGGACCGGCGAGGCCACCCACGGCTGGGTGTTGAAGAACTCCAGGTGCCGCTTGAGTGCCTCGGCCTGGTCCTCCTTGGAGGAGTAGAACCGCTTGATGGCCGGGATCATCGACACGCAGAACCCGATGGCCTGCATGCGTTCGAAGTTGAACGAGCCGAGCAGGAACGTGGAGCGGATGTACATGTTGCGCTGATCGGCAGCGGTCAGCTGCTTCTCCGCAACGGCGTGGGTCGTGGTCATGTCAGCTCCTCTCAATCCAGCTCGTCGTCGAGGTCGTCGTCCAGGTCAGCCCCGCCACCGGCCATCGCCGGCTGACGCGTGGCCGCCGGGAGGCGGACGGCGTCGTGGAACATCGGGTTGAGCTGCACGTAGATGACGGCCAGGCATGCGCCGACGATGCCGAGGGCCACGAGCGTGATGCCCGCGTCGAGCGTCGTCATGAAGGTCGAGACCACGAAGCCCAGGAAGAAGAAGGGCATGAGGGCGCGAGCCTTCATCATGTTGATGACCATCGCGTAGCCGACGACCACGATGAAGCCACCGGCCACCTGCAGGCCGCCGGTGATGACGGACGGGATCGACTCGAGTGCGTTCTGCACCGCGTCGCCCGATGCGATCATGGCCACGATGGCGGTCGGGATGGCCACGCGGAGGCCCTGCAGCAGCAACGCGGCGACGTGCATCGCCTCGATGCCTCTGAAGTTGGCCGTCTCCGCAAACTTGTCCGCCTGGTGCTGGAAGAACACGGCGATGGTGCGGACGAAGATCGTGAGCGCCTGGCCGGCGACGGCCAGCGGGATCGCGACGGTGATGGCCTCGGCCGGCGACTGCCCGCCCTGGATCACGATCACGGTCGACACGGTGGAGGCGAGGGCGGCGTCCGGGGCCATGGCGGCACCGACGTTCATCCAGCCGAGGGCGATCAACTCGAGCGTGCCGCCGACGATCACGCCGGTGGTGATGTCGCCGAGTGCGAGACCGGTCAGCGTGCACGCGACGAGCGGGCGGTGGAACTGCCGCTCGTCACACACGCTGCCCATGCCTGCGACCAACGCCACGAGCGTGACGAGGATCAAGGCAATAGGTGACATGAGTCACTCCTTTCCTGGGGAAGGGGGCCTACACGAGGCCCTTGGCCTTGAGCGCAGGCATCAGGTCGCTGCGCTCGGAGCCGGGAATCTGCTGGAGGTACATCTTGATGCCGCGGCGTTCGAGCTCCTTGAAGGCCTCGACGTCCTCGGGGAAGACCGAGACGGCCTTGGAGATCTGGGTCTGGCCCTGCTTGAAGGTCATGCCCCCCACGTTGACCTCGTCGAAGGTGACGCCCTCGTCCATGAGCCGGACGACGTCGCCCGGAGTCTCGCAGATGAAGATGGCGTCCATGTTGTCGTACTTCGGGTTCGTGAAGACGCGGCCGGCCTTGGCGATCGTGAGCACGTGGGTCTTGGTGGGTGCCGAGCCGACCTGCAGCAGCAGCGTCTTGCGCAGTTCGTCGTTGGCGGCGGCGTCCGAGGCGCAGATGATCGTGTTCACGCCGAGGAAGTTCACCCAGTTGTTCGCGATCTGACCGTGCACGAGGCGCGAGTCGATGCGCATCAGCTTGACCTTCATTACAGTTCGTCTCCTTCGTCGTCTTCGGCGACGGTTGCGGTGGGCTTGGTGTAGACCTCCGAGAAGACCCGGACGCCGGCCGCGCCGGCCTTCTTCGCGGTCGCGACGAGCTTGGCGACGTCGGCGCTACCCCGACGCTTGCCGAGCACCTCGATCAGCATCGCGAGGCTGACGCCGGTGACGATGTCGGTGTCCTCGCGGGCGGCGGCGAACCTCGCCGCCGCGTTGTACGGGCTCCCCCCGAAGAAGTCGACGAGGAGGAGCGTCTCGCCTTCGGCCGCAGCCTCGTACTTGGCGAGGAGGTCGTCCGGCCCCTCGGACGGGTCGAACGTCACCGGGACGACGCCGTCCTGCTCCCCCATGATCATCGCGGCAGAGTCGATGAGGGCGGGCGCGAGGTGCCCGTGGGCGGCAATGATGACCGTGACCATCTGAAAAGCTCCCTTCACGCGGATGAGTTCCGCACGACTGGGCGTTAGGCTAGCGACCGTGCGAAAGCGGTGTGCACATTTCGCCCAACGTTATGGAAATAACCCATTCGGGATTTCATCACGCCTAGCCGCCACGATTCATGGAGGTGCCGGCGGCGACACCTTACTACGCGGGGTAGTACGCTGGCCTGCAGCCCTCCTCCCCGCACACCCGGCGAACATCCGGCGCAAGCACTAGGGTGGAGGGGACCGGGTCCGTCCGGGGCCCGCCACGCAAACGATGCACAGGGAGTGGCCAGATGTCGGTTGACCCCGAACAGCTCAACCTGGCCGGCGTGTTCGACGCCGCCACCGAGGAACAGTGGGAGGCCGAGGTCCTGAAGGTCCTCAATCGGGGCCGCCCCGAGGGCAAAGAACTCACGATCGAGGCGGGCCTGAAGCGCCTCACCTCGACCACGCTGGACGACATCGCGATCGCCCCGCTGTACACGAAGACGAACTGGGACGGCGAGATCGGCTATCCGGGCGTGATGCCCTTCACCCGAGGCGCCGTGGCGCGGGCGGGCGAGGCCATCGCCTGGGGCGTCCGGCAGCTCCACGAGGATCCGGACGTCGCCGTCACCAGGCAGGCGATCCTCGATGACCTCGAGCGGGGAGCCACGTCCGTCTGGCTGCGCGTCGATCCCGACGCGGTTCCCGCGGATGCGCTGGGGACCGTCCTGGCCGACGTCCAACTCGACCTCGCGGCCGTCCGCGTGACGAGCACGCACGATCAGAAGGCGGCGGCGGACGCGCTCCTCGCCGTCCTCAAGGGCTCCGGCACCGACCTCGCGGCCGTCAAGGGCTGCCTCGGCGTCGACGCCCTCAAGGACGCCGCCCTGCACGGCACAGAGCCCGATCTGGGCGCACACCGCGTCTACGTCGCCGAGGCCACCGCCAACCTGCCCGGCGTCATCGCCCTCACGGCCGACGTGGTGCCCTACCACGGCGCGGGCGCCTCCGACGTCGAGGAACTCGCCTTCGCGATCGCCACCGGCATCGCCTACCTGCGCGACCTCGACGAGGCCGGCGTCGGGGCCGAGGTGGCGGCGTCCCAGATCGAGTTCCGCGTGGCCGCCACCGCCGACCAGTTCGCGACCATCGCCAAGCTGCGCGCGCTGCGCCGGTTGTGGGCGCGGGTCACGGAGGAGTGCGGCGTGCCGGAGCCCCTGCGCGGGGCGACGATCCACGCGGTCACCAGCCCCCGCATGATGAGCAAGGTCGACCCGCACGTGAACATGCTGCGCACCACCATCGCGACCTTCGGCGCGGCGGCGGGTGGCGCGGACGCCATCACGGTCTTGCCGTTCGACCACGCGAACGGACTGCCGACCCCGTTCAGCCGGCGCATCGCCCGCAACACGCAGGTGATCGCGGCCGAGGAGAGCCACCTGGGTCGCGTGGCCGACCCGGCCGGCGGCTCGTGGTTCGTCGAATCGCTCACCGACGATCTTGCCCGGGCCGCCTGGACGATCGTGCAGGAGATCGAGGGCGCGGGCGGCATGGCCGCGGCGCTGGCGTCCGGCTCGATCGCCGCACGCATCGACGCGACCAACGCCGACCGGGCCGGCAAGCTCGCCACCCGTGCGATCGAGTTGACCGGCGTGAGCATGTTCCCGCTGGCCGGCGAGAAGCGTTACGAAGGGAAGCCGCGCCCGGAGGCCCCCGAGTTGGGCGGGCTGAAGCAGATTCGGGACGCCGAGGTTTTCGAGGAGTTGCGCGAGGCGGCGTGGAAGCACGCCGAAGCGACGGGCCAGGCGCCCGAGGTGTTCCTGGCATGCCTGGGCGAGCAGCGCGACTTCGGTGCCCGGCAAGGGTTTGCGTCCAACGTGGTGCTGGTCGGCGGCCTCGGTGTGGTCGAGAGCCACGGGGGCACGCCCGACGAGATCGCCGCGCAGGCGAAACAGGCGGGTGCGAAGCTCGTGATCCTGTGCAGTTCGGCGAAGGTGTACGCCGATCAGGCCGTGCCGGTGGCGCAGGCGCTGAAGGACGCCGGCGTCGAGCGCGTCTACCTCGCCGGACAGCTCAAGGAGGCCGGTGAGGTTCCCGAGGGCCTCATCGACGGCACCGTCAGCCTCGGGATGAACGTCGTCGAGTTCCTCGACTCCACCTTCGACCTGCTGGGGGTTGCCCGATGATTCCACGTTTCGATTCCGTCGATCTCGGCGACGGGGTGCCACCGGCCGACGCCGCCGCGCTCTACGCGGACGCCGTCGCGGCACTCGGTGCCGCCGGCGCCGAGTGGGAGACGCCTGAGCTCATCACGGTGCCCCCGCTGTTCACGGACGCCGACCTCGCTGGCCTCGACTTCCTCGACACCCGCCCGGGGCTGCCGCCGTTCCTGCGCGGGCCGTACGCGACCATGTACGTCAACCGGCCGTGGACGATCCGTCAGTACGCCGGCTTCTCGACCGCCGAGGAGTCCAACGCCTTTTACCGTCGCAACCTCGCGGCTGGGCAGAAGGGCCTGTCGATCGCGTTCGACCTCGCCACCCACCGCGGCTACGACTCCGACCACCCGCGGGTGTCGGGCGACGTGGGCATGGCGGGCGTCGCCGTCGACTCGATCCTCGACATGCGGCAGTTGTTCGAGGGGATTCCGCTGGACCAGATGAGCGTGTCCATGACGATGAACGGCGCGGTCCTGCCCGTGCTGGCGCTCTACGTCGTGGCGGCCGAGGAGCAGGGCGTCAAGCCCGAGCAGTTGGCCGGGACCATCCAGAACGACATCCTCAAGGAGTTCATGGTCCGCAACACCTACATCTACCCTCCGGCCCCGTCGATGCGGATCATCTCCGACATCTTTGCGTTCACCAGCGCGAACATGCCGAAGTTCAACTCGATCTCCATCTCCGGCTATCACATGCAGGAGGCCGGCGCGACGGCCGACATCGAGATGGCGTACACGCTGGCCGACGGCGTCGAATACATTCGGGCCGGCCAGAGCGTCGGGCTAGACGTGGACAAGTTCGCGCCGCGCCTGAGCTTCTTCTGGGCGATCGGCATGAACTTCTTCATGGAGGTCGCCAAGATGCGGGCCGCCCGCATGCTGTGGGCGCGTCTCGTGAAGGACGCAGGCGCGAAGAACCCGAAGTCGATGTCGCTGCGCACGCACAGCCAGACGTCGGGCTGGTCGCTGACGGCGCAAGACGTGTACAACAACGTGATCCGCACTTGCCTGGAGGCCATGGCCGCCACGCAGGGCCACACGCAGTCGCTGCACACCAACGCGCTCGACGAGGCCATCGCCCTGCCGACGGACTTCTCCGCCCGCATCGCCCGCAACACTCAGTTGTTCATCCAGCAGGAGTCGGGCACGACGCGTCCGATCGACCCGTGGGGCGGATCGGCGTACGTCGAGAAGCTCACGGCCGAGCTGGCCAACAAGGCGTGGGCGCTGATCGAGGAGGTCGAGCAGGCCGGCGGCATGGCGAAGGCCATCGAGGCCGGCATCCCGAAGATGCGCATCGAGGAGGCGGCGGCCCGCACGCAGGCGCGCATCGACTCCGGCCGCCAGCCGGTGATCGGCGTGAACAAGTACCTGGTGGACGACGAGGATCCGATCGAGGTCCTGAAGGTCGACAACGCCGGCGTGCGCGCCCAGCAGATCGCCAAGCTGGAGCGGCTGCGCGCCGAGCGCGACGCGGACGCCGTCAAGGCTGCCCTCGACAAGCTGACGTGGGCGGCGGCGAACCCGGATCCGACCGATCCAGAGCGGAACCTGCTCAAGCTGGCCATCGACGCGGCGCGCGCCAAGGCGTCCGTGGGTGAGATCAGCGATGCGCTCGAGGCCGAGTTCGGCCGGTACACCGCGCAGATCCGTACGATCAGTGGCGTGTACAGCCGTGAGACGGGGACGAACGAGTCCGTCGAGGAGACGAAGAAGCTCGTCGAGAAGTTCGAGGAGATCGAGGGACGCCGCCCGCGCATCCTCGTCGCCAAGATGGGCCAGGACGGCCACGACCGCGGCCAGAAGGTGATCGCGACGGCGTACGCCGACCTCGGCTTCGACGTCGACGTGGGCCCGCTGTTCCAGACGCCCGAGGAGGTCGCCCGCCAGGCGATCGAGGCGGACGTGCACGTGGTCGGCGTGTCGTCGCTGGCCGCGGGGCACCTGACACTGGTGCCCGCGCTCCGCGAGGAACTGGACAAGCTCGGCCGCGAGGACCTGATGATCGTCGTCGGCGGCGTCATCCCGAGCCAGGACTTCGAGGAGTTGCGCGAGCACGGCGCGGACGCGATCTACCCGCCGGGTACGAAGATCCCGGAGTCGGCCCACGAGTTGCTGGAGATCCTCATGAAGCGGCTGGAGGACGCCGACGCATGAGGCAGCGCCTCGACCCGGCGACGCTGGCCGAGCAGGTGGTCGCCGGGTCCCGCGCGCACGTCGCGCGGGCTCTCACCCTCGTCGAGAGCTCCCGGCCTGACCATCGCGACAAGGCCCGGGAGCTCCTCGGACTCCTGCGCCCGCACACGGGCAACGCCGTGCGCGTGGGCATCTCCGGCGTGCCCGGGGCTGGCAAGTCGACGTTCATCAACGCGATGGGCGTCCGACTGATCGAGCGGGGTCACCGGATCGCCGTGCTGGCCGTCGACCCGAGCTCGTCGCGTTCGGGCGGATCCGTGCTGGGCGATCGGACGCGCATGGCCGACCTGGCCGAGTCCGACCATGCCTTCATCCGCCCCTCCCCGTCGGGCAACCACCTGGGCGGCGTGGCGCGGGCCACCCGCGAGGGCATGCTCATCATGGAGGCCGCCGGCTTCGACACCATCTGGGTCGAGACGGTGGGCGTCGGGCAGTCCGAGGTGGCCGTGGCGGGGATGGTGGATACCTTCCTGCTGCTCATGCTGGCCCGCACGGGCGACCAGTTGCAGGGCATCAAGCGGGGCATCCTCGAACTGGCCG
>NZ_JARKOT010000172.1 GCF_029977985.1 Propioniciclava sp.
TTGGCAGCTGCTCGCTCACCGGCCGCAGCGTCGCCTGCGACTTCGGGACCGTTCCGGCCGGCGGAGTCGTCACGGTCAGCGTCGACGCGATCCTCGCGCCCTCGGCGTCCGGCGCGGTGGGCAACACCGCGACCGTGGCCAGCTCGACAGACGATCCGGACCCCGACAACAACACCTCGACGGCGACCTTCGCCGCGGGGAACTCCGCCGACCTCGCGATCGCCAAGACCGGCGCGCCGGCGTCCGTGACGAACGGCGACGAGGTCACCTACACCCTCCTGGTCACCAACCACGGGCCGTCCGACGCGCCCGGGACGGAGGTCGCCGACGAGTTGCCGGACGGCCTGACCTACGACTCCTGCACCACCCCGCAGGGTTCCTGCGACGCGGCGGACGACACCGTGCGGTTCCAGCTGGGCACGGTCGCGGCGGGGAACTCGGTGCAGCTGCGGATCACCGCGACGGTGGCCGACGACTTCCCCGGCGGCCAACTGCCCAACACCGCCCGGGTCAGCCACGACGGCGACGACCGGAGCCCGACAACGACGAGGCCACCCACCGGCTGAACGTGACCGCGGCCGCCGACGTCACGCTGGCGAAGACCGCCACCCCCTCGTCCGCCGTGGCCGGCAGCGCGGTGACCTTCACCCTCACCGCCCGCAACGCCGGTCCGGGCCCGGCGACCGACCTGGTGCTCGCCGACGCGGTCCCGGCGGCCGTCCGGGTGACCGCGGTCGTGGCATCGACCGGAGCCTGCGACTCGGGTCTGTCGAACAACCTGCACTGCACGCTGGACGACCTGGCCCCTGACGACGAGTGGACGGTCACCGTGACGGGCACGCTCGAACCGGACACCCCCCGCGGCACGCTGCGAAACGTGGCCACGGTCACCGCACCCGACGACCCGACCACGTCGAACGACACCGCCGTGGCCGTGGTCCCGGTCGCCACCCGGGCCGACCTCACGATCACCAAGACCGCGCCGGCGACGGTCGTGGCGGGGGAGCGGCTCACGTACTCGCTGAGCGTCACCAACGCCGGCCCCTCCGTGGCGGCCCCCGCGCTGGTGGTGTGCCGGATCGGCGCGCTCGCGCCCGAGGAGTCCGCCACGTTCGCCATCACGGTCGCCGTGGATCCGGCGACCCCGGCCGGCACCACGCTGGTCAACCGGGCGCAGGTCTCCTCGGCGACGCTCGGTGCCACGACCGGGCTGCCGGCCGTCGCCGCGACCGAGGTCGCCGGGTCCGCCGATCTCGTGACGGCGAAGGCCGTCCTGCCCGGGGTGCTCGTGGCGGGAGGCCACGCGACCTACGTGCTCCGCGTGCGGAACGACGGGCCGTCGGCGGCGGCCGGGGTGCAGGTGACCGACGCGATTCCCGCGGGCCTCTCGGTCGACTCGGTGATGCCGGCGGGCGGTACGTGCAACACCTCCGGTGACACCGTCACCTGCCAACGCGCGAGCCTTGCCGTGGACGCCACCTGGGTGGTCGTGGTGCACGTGACCGTCGATCCCTCCGCGTCCGGTGAGGTGGTCAACAGCGCGTCCGCCACCAGTGCGACCCCCGACCCCGACCCGGACGACAACACCGGAACCGTCACCGCGCAGGTCGTCGTCGCCGCCGACGTCGTGACCTCAAGACCGCGCTGTACACCGAGGTCCGGGCCGGACGGACGGCGATCTTCTTCCTCAGCGTCGTCAACACCGGGCCGTCGTCGGCCGCCGACGTGGTGCTGTCCGACACCTTCCCCGCCCTCCTGACGCCCACGGCGGTCAGTGGCGGAGACTGTGTGATCACCGGGCAGCAGGTCACCTGCAGCTACCCGACGCTGGCTCGGGGCGAGATCCGCACGGCGATGGTCACGGCGGCGGTCGACCCCGACGCCGGCGACGGCACGGTCACCAACACGGCCAGCGCGACCGCGTCCACGCCGGATCCGGATGCGGCGAACAACACGGCGAGCGCCGACCTGACGATCACGGCGGACACCACCTCACCGGGTGGCGATCTCGCCACCACCGGCGTGAGCCCGGGACTCCCGCTCCTCGCGGCCAGTGGCCTGGTCGCGCTGGGCGCGGGCGGTCTGCTCCTGCTCGTCGGCAGGAAGCGCCGCGACCGGACGTCCCGAGCACCGGCACCGCGGGGCTGACCCGGGGCTCAGCCCTGATCCACCGGGACCGTCCGCCGAGCTTGTCGGGACGCGCTCGATCGGTGGATGCGGGCTCAGGGGTCGACGATCTCCAGGAGAACCTGCCCGGAGGTGACGGCGTCACCGACGGCGGCGGCGACGCGGGCGACCACGCCGGAGCGGTGGGCGGTGATCGGCTGCTCCATCTTCATGGCTTCCAGCACGACCACGAGGTCACCCTCGCCGACCTCGTCGCCCTCGACGACCGCGACCTTGACGATCGTGCCCTGCATCGGCGCGGTGAGCTCGTTCGAGGACGGGGCCTTCGCCCGCGCGCCTCCCGTGCTGCGGCGGGTGGGCCGCTTGGCCGTCGCCGGCTTCGCCACGGGCGCCGCCAGCGAGCTGGGCAGCCGCACCTCGAGCCGGCGTCCGTTCACCTCGACCACGTACGTGCTGCTCTCGGCCGGCCCGGTCTCGCCCATCGTGCCCACGTACGGCTCGATCGGCGTGCTGAACTCGGTCTCGATCCAGCGGGTGTGGACGCCGAACTCGCCGTCGGCCGCGACGTACGCCGGGTCCTCCAGCACCGCCTTGTGGAAGGGGATCACGGACGGCATCCCGTCCAGCACCGTCTCCGCCAGCGCGCGCCGCGACCTCTGGATGGCCTGGGCCCGGTCCGCCCCGGTGACGACGATCTTCGCCACCAGTGAGTCGAACGACCCCGGCACCGCCATGCCCGCCAGATAGCCGGAGTCCACCCGCACGCCCGGTCCGGACGGCGGTTGCCACGCCGTCAGCGTGCCGGGCGCCGGCATGAACGAGCGGCCCGGGTCCTCGGCGTTGATCCGGAACTCGATCGAGTGCCCGCGCGCCGCCGGATCGTCGTAGCCCAGCTCCTCGCCGTCGGCGATCCGGAACATCTCCCGCACCAGGTCCAGCCCGGTGACCTCCTCCGAGACCGGGTGCTCGACCTGCAACCGCGTGTTCACTTCGAGGAACGAGATCGTGCCGTCCTGGCCGACGAGGAACTCACACGTCCCCGCGCCCACGTAGCCGGCCTCCCGCAGGATCGCCTTCGACGAGTCGTAAAGCCGCGTCCGTTGCTGCTCGGTGAGGAACGGCGCGGGCGCCTCCTCGACCAGCTTCTGGTGCCGGCGCTGCAGCGAGCAGTCCCGGGTCGAGACCACCACCACGGTGCCGTGTGAGTCGGCGAGGCACTGCGTCTCCACGTGCCGTGGCCGGTCCAGGTACCGCTCCACGAAGCACTCACCGCGGCCGAACGCCGTCACGGCTTCCCGGGTCGCCGACTCGAACAGCTCCGGCACCTCGGCCAGCGTCCGCGCCACCTTCAGGCCACGGCCGCCACCCCCGTAGGCGGCCTTGATCGCGATCGGCAGCCCGTGCTGCTCGGCGAACGCGAGCACCTCGGCGGCGTTCGCCACCGGATCCGGTGTGCCGGGGACCAGCGGCGCCCCCACCCTCGCCGCGATGTGCCGGGCCTGCACCTTGTCGCCGAGGGCCTCGATGGCCGCCGGCGGCGGACCGATCCAGGTCAGGCCGGCGTCGAGCACCGCCTGGGCGAAGCCCGCGTTCTCGGCGAGGAACCCGTAGCCGGGGTGGA
>NZ_JARKOT010000174.1 GCF_029977985.1 Propioniciclava sp.
TCCCCCGCCGGCGCAGGCCCAGCGTGTCGGCCGGTTCGTCTCGACCCCTCCCGGACGCCTCGCCGACCTCCTCGCCGACCCACAGTCCTTGGCCTGGTGGGCCTACGACCCCGACGGCGTCGAGGTCTTCGACGGTGGCGAACAGGTGCGGCTCCACAAGCGCTCCTCGTCGTTCACGATCCGCTTCCACCTCACCCGCCGCCCCCACGGCCCCGGAGACGACGCCCACACGGTCACCTGGGTCCAGGAGATGACCGACGGCCCGAACGCGGGCGAGCCCCTCCGCTGTGACACGTTCACGATGACCCCGGCACCCGGCGGTTGCGAACTCGTCCACACGTGCGAAACACGCTTGTTCGGCGCCCTCGGCCGCCTCATCGCCCCGGTCACGCGTGCGCTCACCGGCCGCGGCCTCACGTTCACGGTCACGACCATCGCCTACGCTGCCGCCGAGACACCAAACCGCGGCTGACAAGGCCCGTTTCCGCGACGGGCTGCGCAGTCGGACGCCGTCGCCCTACGCTGGTGCCGATCCGACCGCTGAGGAGACCCACCATGCTGCGTCCGAAGCTCATCGCCGCCCTGGCCGGCGCCGCGCTCGCGCTCACCGCCTGCACGGCCACCCCCGCCCCGACGCCCACGGCGCCGGCCGAGCCGACCACCCTCCAGCTGGGCCTGGCCGGCGGCGACGGCGACGTGCGCCACGACGCCGCGGCGGCCCTCGCCGAGCAGGTGTCGGCCGCCACCGAGGGCCGCGTCACCCTCGAGATCACTGCGGGTGGCGAGGCGGCGTCCGTCGAGGACGGCACCCTCGATCTCGCCGTCGTCGACAGCGCGCAGCTCACCGAGCTCAACCCCGACTTCGGCACCTTCGCCCTGCCGTACGCCTTCGATTCGGCCGAGACGCAAGCGCGCGTCCTCAGCGATGCCGCCGTCGTCGGCGACCTCTACGGTTCGCTCGCCGACAGCCACCATCTCACCGTCCTCACCGGCCTGTACGCCGGTGCGCGCAACGTGGCGAACAACGCGCACGCGGTCAACACCCCCGCCGACCTCTCCGGCCTCCGCCTGGCGGTGACCCAGTCGGACACGCAGGTGCAGGTGATCGAGGCGCTCGGGGCGATCGCGGTCCCCTTCGCCGCGGACCAGATCCACGCCGCCATCGCCGCGGGCACCCTGCAGGGCGTCGAGGACACCCAGTTCGGCTACGGCGCGCAGAACCTCGCCGGCACCGCCAACTTCGTGTCGCTGACGGGCCACCAGCTCGTGCCCGACTACCTGGTCGCCAACAGCGACAGCCTTGCCTCCCTCTCGGACGCCGACCGGCAGGCCCTCCTCGCCGCCCTCCCGGCCGCGGCGACCGCCGCCAACGGTGCGGTTGCGACCGCCGAGCAGGCCGGCCGCACCGACGCCGAGAGCAAGGGCGTCGCCTACAACGACGTCGACAAGGCCTCGTTCCAGGCGGCCACCGAGTCGATGGTCAAGGCCTACCTCTCCACGCCCGCTCGCGAGGCGCTCTACAGCGCCGGGCAGCCCTGAGCAGCGCGTCCGGCTCGCGTGACGCCGTGCCCACGCTCCCGCCCCTTGGACGCGGCGTGCTCCTGGCGGTCGCCCTTTCGCTGATCGGCATCCTGCTGGGCTGCTCCTCTCCGGCTGGGACGCCGCCGGCCACGGCCCCCGGGGTCCCCCTCTCGGCCGCACCCGACCAGCCGCCGGCGACGGCGACCACGGGCGCGGCCAGCGCACCGCCGGCACCGGTTGCGCCGGCGGCGTCCGGCGACGCGACCCCGACCCTGACGCCGCTGGCGCCGCTGGCCGACCTGCGGGTTGTGCTCGACCCTGGCCACAACGCGGGCAACGGGGCGGCCGCGGCGACGATCGCGCGGCCGGTGGCCGACGGCCGAGGGGGCACCAAGGCCTGCAACACGACGGGCACCGCAACGCGCGACGGTTACCCAGAACACGCCTTCACCTACGACGTCGCCGACCGGACGCGCGCCCTGCTCGAAGCCGAGGGCGCCACCGTGATCTTGACCCGTGGCCCGACCGGCGTGGGGCCCTGCGTGGACGTGCGCGGCCGGTCCCCGCAGGTGAACGATGCGGATGTGATGGTGTCGATCCACGCGAACGGGTCGGAATCGAGTGCTCCGCACGGGTTCTTCGCGATCGTGGTGGCCACCCCACTCAACGATGCGCAGGGCGCGCCCTCACGGGCGCTGGCCGCCGACTTGGTGGCGGCGCTGGAGGCGTCCGGCTTCAGCCCCTCGGCGGGCGGAGCGCTGCAGCGGCGTGACGACCTCGGCACCCTCAACCACGCCACACGCCCGGCCGTCCTCCTGGAGCTCGCGGAGTTCCGCAACCCGGCCGAGGCGCGCGCCGTGCAGGATCCGGCCGTCCGGCAGCGCTACGCCGAGGCCGTCGCCGCCGGGATCACGGCGTGGGCCCGCTGAGCGGGCGGTAGCGGCGCCGGCGTCCGGCCCCATCACGCAGCGGCGCCCCGCCCCCACAGGGGCGAGGCGCCGGTTGCGCTGCGATGCGGATCAGGCGTGCGTGCCGACCGAACCGAGGTTCTGGCAGGCCTCGACGACACGGGCGGCCATGCCGGCCTCGGCCGTCTTGCCCCACGCGCGCGGGTCGTACATCTTCTTGTTGCCGACCTCGCCGTCGATCTTGAGGACGCCGTCGTAGTTCTGCATCATCCACGTGACAACCGGACGCGTGAACGCGTACTGGGTGTCGGTGTCGACGTTCATCTTCACGACGCCGTACTTCACGGCATCCGCGATCTCCTCGGGGCTCGAGCCGGAGCCACCGTGGAACACCAGGTCGAACGGGCGCTCCTTGCCGTACTCGGCACCCACGGCGTCCTGGATCTCCTTGAGCACCGCGGGGCGCAGCTTGACGGCACCCGGCTTGTACACGCCGTGCACGTTGCCGAAGGTGAGGGCCGTGATGTAGCGGCCGTTCTCGCCGAGGCCGAGGGCCTTCGCGGTGGCC
>NZ_JARKOT010000187.1 GCF_029977985.1 Propioniciclava sp.
GTCCTTTCAACGGGTGGGGGCGCCTTTCCATGATGCCTTAAGATTTCTCAGGATGCCCAGCGGTAGGCTGCAACCATGGTGGCAACCGCGCTTCTGGCGCTGCGGGGAGACCTCGTCAAGCTGTTTCGCGACATCGTCGACATCGAATCCGTGAGCGGCAACGAAGGGGCTCTCGCGGACGCCGTCGAGCAGGCCCTCACGGCCTACGAGCACCTCCACGTGAGCCGCGACGGCGACGCTGTCGTGGCGCGCACGGACCTCGGCCGGCCGACGCGCGTGGTGGTCGCGGGCCACCTCGACACCGTCCCTGTCGCGGGCAATCTGCCCTCACGGCAGGAAGGCGACCTCATCTACGGTCGTGGCACCGCCGACATGAAGGGCGGGGTCGCCGTGATGCTGGCGGCGGCGGCCGAGTTGCCCTCCCCGCGGCACGACGTCACCTGGATCTTCTACGACCACGAGGAGGTCGAGGCGGCCAAGAACGGCCTCGGGCGGCTCGGCCGCAACCGGCCCGACCTGCTCGCCGGGGAGTTCGCCGTCCTCATGGAGCCCACCGGCGCCCAGATCGAGGGTGGCTGCCAGGGGACCGTGCGCTTCGAGGTCACCCTCGTCGGCAAGGCCGCTCACTCGGCGCGCAGCTGGCTGGGACACAACGCGATCCACGACGCCGGTGGCGTCCTCGCCCTCCTCGCGGCGCACGAGCCGCGCCGCGTGGTGGTCGACGGGCTGGAGTATCGCGAGGGCCTCAACGCCGTTGCGATCACGGGCGGCATCGCGGGCAACGTCATCCCCGACCGCTGCACGGTCACCGTCAATTTCCGCTTCGCGCCCGACCGCAGCGTCGAGCAGGCCGAGCAGTATTGCCGCGAGGTGCTCGCCGGCTACGAACTCGTCTTCACCGACGCCGCCCCCGCAGCCCGTCCCGGCCTCGATCTGCCGGCTGCGCAGGACTTTCTCGCCGCCCTGGGCGGCGAAGCGCGCGCCAAGTACGGCTGGACGGACGTGGCGCGCTTCGCCGAGCTGGGCGTCCCGGCGGTCAACTTCGGGCCGGCCGACCCCGGGAAGGCCCACGCCGACGACGAGTTCTGCCCGGTCGCCGACCTCGTCGCCTGCCACGCTGCTCTGCAGCGCTGGCTGTCTTGACCACTAGGCTGGCCCGGTGACGAAGCGGAGCAGCAAGGGCACCCGTCAGGGGCCGGTCATCCGGCGCGCGGGGCAGGTGCAGGCCACGACGACCGACCAGCGGTTGCTGCAGGGCCGGGGGGACACCGACTGGGTGCACGCCGACCCGTGGCGCGTCATGCGCATCCAGGCCGAGTTCGTCGAGGGCTTCGGCACGCTGGCCGAGCTCGGGCCGGCGGTGAGCGTCTTCGGGTCGGCCCGGACGCCGCGCACCCACCCGCTCTACGCCCAAGGGGTCGCGATCGGCGCGGCGCTGGCGAAGGCGGGGTACGCGACGATCACCGGCGGCGGCCCGGGCCTCATGGAGGCGGCCAACAAGGGCGCCGCCGAGGAGGACGGTGTCTCGGTGGGTCTCGGCATCGAGCTGCCCTTCGAGGACAAGTTCAACAAGTACGTCACGCTCGGCATCAACTTCCGCTACTTCTTCGTCCGCAAGGTGATGTTCCTCAAGTACGCCCAGGGCTTCATCGTGCTCCCCGGCGGCTACGGCACCCTCGACGAGCTGTTCGAGGCGCTCACCCTCGTCCAGACCAAGAAGGTCACGTCGTTCCCGATCGTCCTGTTCGGCCGCGACCACTGGGCCGGGATGCTCGACTGGATCGAGAAGTCCCTGCGCGACGAGGCGTACATCAGCGCCGACGACCGCGCCATGCTCCATCTCACCGACGACGTCGTCGAGGCCGTCGCCATCATCACCGAACACGCCTCCCGCAACGGGATCGGCCCCGCGATCAGGCCGGACGCCGCGGCGTCCGCCCAGCAGTGAGCGGGAGGACGCCGTGATGGAGTGGTTCCTGTGGGCGCTGGCCGTCGCGGTCCTCGGGCTGGGCGCGGTCGTGGCGAGCGGCCGGTGGGGTTTCCTGCCCGGCACGGTGCGCGACGCCCCCCTGCCGGTGCTCCCCGACGGGCCGCTGACGGCCGACGACCTGCGGGGTCTGGAGTTCGAGGTCGTGACCCGCGGCTATTCAATGGCGCAGGTCGACGAGGTGCTCGACCGGCTCCAGCGGCAGTTGGACGCCGCCGGTGACCCTGGGTGGTCCCGTGGTGCCGACTCGGAGGAGTTTTCGTCGTCTGCGATAATGGACGCAGACAGCTCGCAGTTACAGGAAGAGGCGTGACGATGGCAGCAATGAAGCCCCGCACCGGTGAGGGTCCCATCGAGGTTGCGAAGGAGTCCCGCGTGATCGCCATGCGCATCCCCGCCGACGGCGGTGGTCGCCTGGTGATCGAGATGAACGCGACTGAGGCAGAGGAACTGCTGAAGGCCCTCCAGGACGTGGTGGGCTGAGTCCCCCCGCTGGCAACCGCAGGGCCCCCGGAGCGATGCTCCGGGGGCCCTGTTCGTGTCCGGGTGGCCCGGCGAGCCCGACCAGCGGGCGGGCCGGGACGGCCGAAGGTCAGCCCTTGCGGGTCTTGCGGTACTCGGCGGCGGCCTTGTACACCTCGACGGTCTCCTGAGCGATCTTCTCCCAGCTGAACTCGTCGATGCAGCGCTGCCGGCCCGCCTTGCCCATCTGCTTGGCGCGGTCGAGGTCGCGGGCCAGTTCGTTGATCTTCGCCGCGAAGTCGGCCTCGAAGCCGGCGACGAACTCCGGATCGTCGGCCTTCTTGGGGTCGTAGGGCACGAGGAGGCCGGTCTCGCCGTCGACGACGACCTCGGGGATGCCGCCTACGGCGGACGCCACGACGGCGGTTTCGCAGGCCATGGCCTCGAGGTTGACGATGCCGAGCGGCTCGTAGATCGACGGACAGGCGAACAGGTCGGCGGCGGTGAGCACCTGCCGGACCTGGGCGCGCGGCAGCATCTCCTGCACCCAGAACACCTTGCCGGGGCGCTGCTCGTTGAGCTGGCCGAACGCATCGTTGAACTCGGCGGCGATCTCGGGAGTGTCCGGGGCGCCGGCGAGCAGCAGCAGGGTCACGTTCTCGTCGAACTGCTGGGCGGCGCGCACGAGGTGAACGAGTCCCTTCTGCCGCGTGATGCGGCCGACGAACACGACCAGCGGCCCGTCGGTGGGGACGCCGAGCTGCTTCAGCGCCGAGTCGTCGGGATCGGGCTTGAACTCCTCGGGATCGATGCCGTTCTTCACCACGTGGATGCGCTCGGTCTCGACGAACGGGTAGGCGTCCTGGATGTTCTTGATCATCGCGGCGGAGACGGCGATGACGGCGTCCGCGTTGGCGTAGGCGGTCTTCTCGACCCACGAGCTGACGCGGTAGCCGCCGCCGAGTTGTTCGACCTTCCAGGGGCGGTCGGGCTCGAGGCTGTGGGCCGTCACCACGAGGGGGATGTCCTGGAACTCGCTGGCGAGGATGCCGGCAAACTGGGCGTACCAGGTGTGGGCGTGCACGACGTCGACAGCGGGCACCGCAGCGGCCATGGACACGTCGGCGCCGACGGTCCGCAGGGCCGCGTTGGCCCCTTCGGGCCAGTCCTCCGAATGAGCCGTCGCGCCGTCGCGGGGCTCGCCCATGCACTGGACGTCGACGAGCTCGCAGAACTTCTCGAGCTGGGGGACGAGCTGGCCGACGTGGACGCCGGCGCCACCGTAGATGTGAGGTGGGTACTCACGGGTCAGAATGGATACGCGCATGGCCCGATCGTCGCACAATCCGCGCGCACCAGCGGCGGAATGGTGAACAGCCCTCCAACGGGGTCTCACATCTTGCCGGATTCAGGTGCGGAGTCGGGGGCGAGCGGCTAGTTTCGTTCCATGCCCAGTCGACCCAATGTCCTGTCGATTGTCCTGGCTGGCGGCGAGGGCAAGCGCCTGATGCCTCTCACCGCAGACCGGGCCAAGCCCGCCGTGCCCTTCGGTGGCACGTACCGCCTGATCGACTTCGTCCTTTCCAACCTGGCGAACTCTTCGATGACGAAGATCGCCGTGTTGACCCAGTACAAGTCCCACTCACTCGATCGCCACATCGCACAGACGTGGCGCATGTCGACGCTGCTCGGCAGCTTCGTGACCTCGGTGCCGGCCCAGCAGCGCACGGGCAAGCAGTGGTTCATGGGCAGCGCGGACGCCATCTACCAGTCGATGAACCTCATCAACGACGAGGACCCGGAATACGTCGTGGTGTTCGGCGCCGACAACATCTACCGCATGGATGTCGGCAAGATGCTGCAGTCGCACATCGATTCGGGTCTGGAGTGCACGGTGGCCGGCATCCGCGTGCCGCGCGCCGAGGCGTCCGAGTTCGGCATCATCGACTCCGACGACGCCGGCCGGATCGAACAGTTCCTCGAGAAGCCGGCCGATCCTCCGGGCCTGCCCGACAGCCCGGACGAGTCGTACGCGTCCATGGGTAACTACATCTTCACGCGCAAGGCGTTCGTGGAAGCGTTGCACGCCGATGCGGAGGACAACTCCAGCAAGCACGACATGGGTGGCAACATCGTGCCCTTCTTCGTCGGCAAGGGGCAGGCACAGGTGTACGACTTCACTGCCAACGACGTGCCCGGGGCCTCCGAGAAGGATCGCAACTACTGGCGGGACGTCGGCAACATCGACGCCTACCATGCGGCCCACATGGACCTCGTGAGCGTCGAACCCGAGTTCAACCTCTACAACCGGCAGTGGCCGATCTTCACGCATCAGCCCCAGCTGCCGGGCGCGAAGTTCACGTTGCGCGGAACGGCGGAGGACTCGATCGTCTCGGCCGGCTGCATCATCTCCGGCGGTGACGTGGACCGCTCGGTGCTCTCCCCGAACGTGGTGGTCGACAAGTGGGCCAAGGTGGAGGAGTCGATCATCTTCTCCGGCGCCCGCATCGGCCGCAACGCGGTGGTGCGCCGCGCGATCCTCGACAAGAACGTCGTGGTCGAGGACGGCGCCGAGGTCGGCGTCAATCGCGATCACGACCTGGCCCGAGGCTTCCACGTGTCCGAGGGCGGCGTCACCGTCGTCACCAAGAACGGGCGCATCTCCGCCTGACCAGGGCACAACGACGGCCCGCCGAGTTCTTCTGGGCGGGCCGTTCGTCGTTGCCGCTCGACCGATGTCGAGGGTGGACGCCGCAGGTTCAGTTGCGCAGAGCGACGAGGAGGCCGTCGCCGACGGTGAGCAGCGCCGGTGAGAACTCGTCCATCGACTGGGTGGCGGCGAGTGCCTCGCGGATGATGAGGGTCTCGTCGTCCTCGTTGGTCTCGTCGGCGACCGCCCCGCCGAGCAGCGCGTGGTTGACGACGAGCAGCCCACCCCGGCGCAGCAGACGCGCTGCCTGCTCGACGTACTCGACGTATTCGAGCGGGTCGGCGTCCACGAGCACCACGTCGTAGGCGCCGTCGCTGAGCTTCGGCAGCACCGACAGGGCCGCCCCGGTGATGAGGCGGGCCCGGCGGTTTGGAATGCCGGCGCCACTGATGACCTCGCGCGCCGCGGCCTGGTGCTCGGCCTCGGTGTCGATGCTCGTCAGGACGCCGTCGGGCTCCATCCCCGCCAACAGGGCCAGCGACGACACGCCGGCACCCGTGCCGACCTCCACCGCGGTGCGGGCGCCGATGGCGCGGGTGATGAGCGTGAGGGCGGCAGCCGTGCCGGAACTGACTGCGGGCAGGCCGAGATGCGTGGCCGATTCGCGGGCGGCGGCGGCCGGGTCGGGGTCGGGGGTGAACGCGTCGGCGTAGTCGGCGGACGCGGACGGTCGCTGGGCGGAAGGCTTCTCGGCAGGGCTCACGATCACAGCCTAGGACACGACTGCCCTAGACTGGCGCCATGGCCCAACCCTTTGGACGGCTCGTCACGGCCATGGTGACTCCGTTCGCCGACGACGGCTCCCTCGACCTCGACGAGGCCCGGCGCCTGGCGGCTTACCTGGTGGACGAACAGCACAACGACGCGCTCGTGATCAACGGCACGACGGGGGAGTCCCCGACGACCGACGACGCCGAGAAGCTCGAACTGCTGAAGGCGGTCAAGGCGGAGGTGGGTGACCGGGCGAAGATCATCGCCGGGGTCGGCACCAACGAGACGGCCGCGACCCTCGCGCGCTGCCGGAACGCTGCCGAGGCCGAGGCCGACGGCGTCCTCGTCGTGACGCCGTACTACAGCAAGCCTCCGAAGGACGCCCTCGCCGAACACTTCGCCATCGTCGCAGACGCGACGGACCTGCCGGTCATGCTCTACGACATCCCCGGGCGGTCGGGAATCCCAATCCCCGAGGACGTGCTCATCGACCTGGCCCGGCACCCACGCATCGTCGCCGTCAAGGACGCCAAGGGCGACGTGATCAGCTCGGCGCGCGTCATGGCCGCGACGAACCTCGCCTACTACGCGGGCGACGACGCCATGACGCTCCCGCTCCTGAGTGTGGGTGCCGTGGGCGTCGTGGGCACGTCGACGCACTTCACCGGAGCGCGCACCAAGGAGTGGATGGAGCTGTTCGGCGACGGGGACCACGAGGGCGCCTTGGAGATCTACCGTGACCTGCTGCCGGTGTACACCGGCGTGTTCGCCACCCAGGGCTGCATGCTCGTGAAGGCGGCTCTGGCCTGCCGCGGCTTCCACCCGGGCGGGCTGCGGCGTCCGCTCAAGCCGGCCAGCTCCCAGCAGGCCAAGACGTTCCTCCACCTCCTCGAATCGGCCGGGTTGTGAATCCGGCCGGGTGACGCTGTGATCGACTTCAACTTCTGGGAGATCGGCGGCCTCATCGTGCTGGCCATCTTGATCTTCGGGCCCGACAAGCTGCCGGAGTTGGCGCGCAAGACGGCCCGGGTCATCAACTACCTGCGCGAGATCGGCAACGACGCGCGCGGCCAGTTGCGCAAGGAGTTGGGTCCCGAGTTCGACGACATCCGGCTGTCCGATCTCAACCCGAAGACCTTCGTCCAGCGCCACCTGCTGTCGGGCGACGAGATCGCCGACCTGCGCCAGATCCGCGACGACGCCCTCGATGCGGGCACCCTCGTCAAGGAAACGGTCACCGAGGCACGCGACGACATCAACGGCCTGGACCAGAAGAAGACGCAGGCCGAGCCGGCCGCGTCCGTGACCGTGCCCTTCGATCCGGAGGCGACCTGAGCGGTAGCCTTCGGCAGGTGAGCTCGGCAACTTCGGTGTTCGTGTCGCGCGTCAAGGGGCTGCCCATCCTCGACGCGAGCGGCGACCAGGTGGGCAAGGTGCGCGACGTCGTCGTGCAGAACCGGTCCAACGCGCGTCCACCCCGGGTGAAAGGGCTTGTCGTCGAGCTGTTGCGGCTCCGGCGCGTGTTCTTGCCGATGGAGCGGGTCCACTCGATCGACGCCCAGCAGGTCATCATCTCGGGCGTCGTCAACACCGTGGCGTTCAAGCGCCGCGAGGGCGAACGGCTCGTCTTCGCGGACCTGTTCGACATGGCCGTGACGCGCCCGGAGGCGCCGGCGGCGTCCATCTTCGACGTGGCGATCGAACGGACGCGGACGCGCGCGTGGGAGATCTCGGAGGTGGCGCTGCGGGAGGTGACGCGGCGGACACCGTTCTCGCGCGGTCACGTGGTGGTGGTGCCGTGGAACGACGTGCCCGACTTCTTCGCCGAGGCGGAGCAGGGCACCGACCAGATGCTCGCACAGCTCTCCGAGATGAAGCCGGCCGACGTGGCGCGCGAGCTGCACGAGATGGACCCCGACCGGCGCGACGAGGTGATCGAGGCGCTCGAGGACGACGTGTTGGCCGAGGCACTGGAGGAGCTGCCGGAATCGGAGCAGGTGCAGGTCATCCAGAAGCTCGACATGGAGCGGGCCGCCGACATCCTCGAGGAGATGGACCCCGACGACGCCGCCGACCTCATCGCCGAACTGGCCCCCGACCTGGCCGAACGCATCCTGCAGCGGATGGAGCCGGACGAAGCGAAGGATGTGCGGGCACTCCTCAACTACTCGGCGGCCACCGCCGGCGGCCTCATGACGCCCGAGCCGGTGATCGTCGGCACGGACGCCACCGTGGCCGACTGCCTGGCCCTGTTGCGGCACGAGGAGGTCACGCCCGCGCTGGCGGCGCTGGCATTCGTCTGCCGCCCGCCGCTCGACGCACCCACCGGCCGCTACGTGGGGGCGGTCCACATCCAGAAGCTGCTGCGCGAGCCACCCTCGTTGCTCGCCGCCTCGCTCGTCGACTCCGACATCGCCCCCCTGCGCCCGGACGCCGACGTGGCCCTCGTCAGCCGCTACTTCGCCACCTACGACCTCGTGTGCGCGCCCGTGGTGGACGCCGACGGGCGCCTCGTCGGGGCGGTCACGGTGGACGACGTGCTCGACCACATCCTGCCCGACGACTGGCGGGGCATCCAGCTCGCGGAAGGAGTGACCGATGGCGCCACCGTCTGACCGGCTCAACACCCCCGGACGCCGCACCAGCTGGTTCCCGCGCGTCCGGCTGCCCGAGGACGCCTTCGGCGCGTTCGCCGAGGGCTTCGCCCGGTTTATGGGCACCGCGAACTTCCTGTTCTGGATGACCGTGTTCATCGCGGCGTGGATCGTGATCAATAATGTCGCCCCCGGCCTGTTGCACGACCCGTTCCCCTACATCTTTCTCACGCTGATGCTGTCGCTGCAGGCGTCCTACGCGGCGCCGCTGATCCTGTTGGCGCAGAACCGGCAGGAGTCCCGCGACCGGGTCAGTCTCGAACACGATCGGGAGGTCGCCGAGGCGAGCCGCGCCGACACGGCGTTCCTGGCGCGGGAGATCGCGTCGCTGCGCATGCGGATCAACGAGATGCCCACCCGCGACTTCATCCGGTCCGAGTTGCGCGACCTGCTCGAGGAACTCGAGCGCGCGGACACCGGGTCCGGCGAGGAGCCCCCCGAATAGGCCCTCGGCGGGCATGGGTAAAGTGACGCCCATGTCTGTCTCCCGCCTCACCGAAGCCGTCTGGGACGTCTTGTCCCGCGTCAACGACCCCGAGATCGGCAAGCCGATCACGGAGCTCGACATGGTCGAACGGGTGGCGGTGGGCGAGGACGGCCACGCGCAGGTGAAGGTGCTGTTGACGATCGCGGGCTGCCCGATGCGGGGCACCATCGAGCACGACGTCCACGCGGCGCTGCAGTCGGTCGAGGGCCTCACGGGGCTCGACCTGGAGTTCGGCGTCATGAGCGACGAGCAGCGGGCCGAGCTGAAGACGAAGCTGCGCGGCGGCGTCCGGGAGCGGGAGATCCCCTTTGCGAAGGACGGCAACCTGACACAGGTCATCCTCGTCGCGTCGGGCAAGGGCGGGGTGGGCAAGTCGTCGGTGACGGTCAACCTCGCGAAGGCGCTCCAGTCGCGCGGCAAGACCGTGGGCGTGCTGGACGCCGACATCTACGGCCACTCGATTCCGCCGATGCTCGGCATCGCGGACGCCGAGGTGACCGGCCTGGACGACATGATCCTGCCGGTGCCCGTGGAGGGCATGAAGGTGATCTCGATCGGCATGCTCAAGCAGAGCCGCGACCAGGTGATCGCGTGGCGCGGCCCGATCCTCGACCGGGCGCTGCAGCAGTTCCTGGCCGACGTCTACTGGGGCGATCTCGACTTCCTCCTCGTCGATCTGCCCCCCGGGACCGGCGACGTGCCGATGAGCCTGGGGGCGAAGCTGCCGAACGCCGAAGTCCTCGTCGTGACGACGCCGCAGGCCGCGGCCGCCGAGGTCGCCGAACGTGCCGGGACGATGGCGTCCATGGTCGATCAGAGGGTGCTCGGCGTCGTGGAGAACATGGCCTACCTGGAGACGGCCTGCCCCGCGTGTGGCGACGTGCACCGGGTGGACCTCTTCGGCTCCGGCGGCGGTCAGCGCGTGGCCGAGGCCTTGAGCGTGCGGCTGGGCTACCCGATCGAGTTGCTCGCTCAGGTGCCGATCGACCCGGCGGTCAGCGCAACGGGCGACGCCGGCGTGCCGCTGGTCTCCGCGCAGGCCGATTCCCCGGCCGCCCGTGCGCTGGATGCCGTCGCCGAGCGTCTGGCCGCGCGCAAGCGCGGGCTGGCGGGGCGCAAGCTCAGCCTCCACGTGAGCTGAGCGCGGGCGGCCGGGGTGCTGGCCGTTCGCGTGGGGCGCCGAGAGCCCCTCGACCCGCCGAACTCGACCAGAGCGCAGGCTGCTCAGTCGATTGCGAATGTGATCGGCGTGCCCAATTCGACGGTGCGCGAGACGGTGCAGTCCCGCTCCTGCGACGCCCGAACCGCGGGCGCGATGCGGGTGCGCGCTGCGTCCCCCTCGGCGCCGGCGGGGAACCGCAGGCTGAACGTGACCTCCACGTCCTCGAGGTGGTTGCCGCCCTCGCGAACCTTCACCGCGGACGCCGTGACCGCGAACCGTTCCGGCTCGGCACGTCGCGACGTCATCAGGTCCACGTCGACCGACGAGCAGCCGGCGATCGCTGCGAGCAGTAGTTCGACAGGGGAGAAGGCGTCGGTGCCGCCGATCGCCAGCCGGACGCCGCGGGCGTTCGTTGCCACGTAGGCACCGGGCGCGACCCGCTCGAGCCGGACGATCGTGGGTGTCGAGGGTTCAGTCATGGGCCCATCCTGCCCCGGGCGGAGACGCAGGGCACGTCGTGCGGCGGGTGAGACCCGCTGCCACTAGGCTGACCACGTGATCGAGGCAACGCGCGCCCGGATCGCGGGCCACTGGTCCCGACGCTTCGGGGCGCCGGTGCCGGGGCCCTTCCCGATCACGGTCGGCGCCACGGGGCGGTATGCCGACGGTGCCCTCGTCGTCGTGCTCGATGGTCGGGCCCACGTCGATGCTCCCCTCGACCATCTGGACGCCGTCGTCGCGCTCACTGAGGGCCGCGACCCCACTGACCTGCTCGATCCCGCCTTCTGGACGCCGCTGGCGTCCGCCCCCGTCCTCGGCCCGGCCGATCGCTACTGGGCGGACCACTCCTGGACCGACCACGCCGCCGCCCTGGGCGACCCTGCGCCCGAGATACCCCTCGAACGGCTCGCCGAGCTGCGCCCACTCGTCACCGAGCGCGAGTGGCTCGAGGCGGGCTTCGCGAGCAACCCGATCCTCGCGCACGGCTTCGAACACGACGGCCGACTCGTCGCCGCCGCCGTCCTCACGGCCCTGTGGGGCTGGCCGGCGGATGTCGGTGTGCTCGTCGCGCCCGACGCCCGGGGTGAGGGGCTGGGGAGCCGCGTGGCGGTGTCCGCCTTGACCGCGGCCGTGTCGGTGGCCGGGTTCGGCTGCTACCGCGTCGAACGGGGCAACGCGGCGAGCGTCGCCGTGGCCCGGCACCTCCGGCTGGAGCCGTACGGCGCGAACGTCCTGGTGCCGCTCGCCCCCTAGGCTGGGACCCATGGCCACTCCGACGTCGACCGCCCGCGTCCGCCGCACGGTGCTTGCGGTCCCCGGCAGCTCCGACCGCTTCATCGCCAAGGCCCGCGGCCTCGGCGTCGACGCCCTCTTCCTCGACCTGGAGGACGCCGTCGCGCCCGCGGTCAAGGCGGAGTCACGCGGCCGTATCGTCGACGCGCTCAACGACACCGCGGGTTTCGCGGCGCCGACGGTGACGGTCCGCGTCAACGACTGGACGACCCCCTGGACGTACGCCGACGTCATCGAGGTCGTTTCCGGGGCGGGCGACCACATCGACGCGCTCGTCCTGCCCAAGTGCACCGACGCCGCCCAGGTCAAGGCGCTCGACCTCCTGCTCACCCAGGTCGAGCAGGCAGCCGGGTTGCCCGTCGGCCGGATCGGGCTCGAGGTGCAGATCGAGGACGCCCTCGGCCTCCTCCACGTGGACGCCATCGCCGCCGCCTCGCCGCGCCTCGAAACCCTCGTGTTCGGGCCGGGGGATTTCATGGCTTCCCTGGGCATGGGCGGGCTCAACGTCGGCGCCCAGCCGGCCGGCTACCCGGCAGACGCCTTCCATTACGTCCTCATGCGTATCCTCGTCGCGGCGCGCGCGCACGGCCTGCAGGCCATCGACGGACCGTTCGTCGCGATCCGGGACGCCGACGGCTTCCGGCAGGCGGCCGCCCGGTCGGCCGCGCTCGGCTACGACGGCAAGTGGGTGCTCCACCCCGGCCAGGTGGCCGACGGCAACGCCGCCTACACGCCGGACCAAGCGGATTTCGAGCGGGCGGAGCGCATCATGGCGGCGTACGCCCAAGCCACGTCGGTAGGGGGTGGGGCGCGCGGAGCTATTGTGGTGGACGACGAAATGGTCGACGAGGCCGGCGTCAAGCTGGCGGCGGCGATCCTCGCCCGGGGCCGTGCCGCACGCCTCGCCGAGGGAAAGGACGCCTGATGACCCAGCAGAACCCGATCGCGGGGAATCAATCGCTGTTCAAACTCGAGTACCCGCAGTCGGTGGGCGTCTACAACACCTACGCCGAGGCGCAGGCTGCCGTCGATCAGTTGGCCGACGCGAACTTCCCGGTGAGCAACCTCGCCATTGTGGGCACCGACCTGAAGCTGATGGAGCGCGTCACCGGTCGCCGCACGTGGGGCACGGTGCTCTCCCAGGGCGTGATGAGCGGCCTGTCGACCGGCTTCATCGTGGCCGTGTTCATGATGATCTTCCTGCCGAGCAACAACTTCCTCGCACAGTTCCTGACGGCGCTCGTCATCGGCGTCATCGTAGGTTTGCTGTTCTCGGTGCTCGGTTACGCGCTCAGCCGGGGCAAGCGCGACTTCACGTCGATCACGCAGACCGTCGCGACCAAGTACGAGGTGCTCAGCGAGCACAAGGTGGCCGGCCAGGCCCGCGAGCTGCTCGCCCGGAGCCCGGCGGGTCGTCAGGCAGCATTCAACCCCAACCAGGGTGGCTACCCGCAGGGCGGGTACGGCCAGGGCGAGCCGCAACCGGGGTATGGCCCACCGGGTCAGGGCCAGCAGCCCTACGGGCAGCAGTCGTACGGGCGGCAGGGCTACGGGCAGCAGCCGTACGGGCAGCAGCCCTACGGTCAACAGGGCTACGGGCAACAGGGATACGGGCAGCAGCCGGAGGGCCAGAGCCACGACGTCCCGCCCGGCCAGGCCACGCCGGATCCGGAGAAGCGAGGCGAGTCCCGGGCGCAGGGCGAGTGATCCCACCCGATCTGCGGGTCTTCCAGCGTCTGGGCGCGGACGCCGATCACCGGGTCGCGGCAAGGGCTCTCGAGGAGGCCGGCTGGCAGCCCTGCGGCACGGGAGATTGGGCGTTCGTCTTCCGATCACCCAGCGGCACCCGTGCTGCGCGTCTCAGCCCCTTCGACCCGTGCGCTCCCTACACCGCGCGCTTCTACCGCGAAGCAGCGGACACCCGCGAGGTGCCGCGCCTCGACCTGGAACGGGGCCTCGACGGGGGCGCGAGCCTGTTGGTGCTCGAATACCTCACGCCCGTCGCCGAACCGGTCGCGCGTGCTTTCCTCGCAGCCGTGAGCGACCCGGGCGCGACGACGCTCGGGGCGATCCTGGCCCGCGTGCACGCCAGCGCGCTGCGGGAACTGCCCTGGTGCGGACCCCTGGACGACAACCCCGCCAACGTGATGAGGGCGTTTGACGGGCGCCTCGTCCTGACCGATCCCTTCTTCGCCGACGGCCCGCGTCTCTACGGCAGCATCCTGACCGACGCCGCCGCGGTCGCGCGGTCGCTGCCGCCCGACCGGCGCCGCCACCTCCTCGATATCCCGCTCGCCGGCAGCGGTCCGTGGGACGAGGAGATCCGGGCGCGGATGCGCCGTGCCCTCGCGGACGCCGACCGTCGACGATGACGGCGTCCCTCCTCGAACGGCCCGGCGCTGAGAGCGCTCTCAGTTAGACTCCGGAGCATGGCAGAGACGCGCTGGACCCAGCTGGATTTCGCTCGACAACGGCCCTTCGCCAGCTTCCTGCCAGGCATCGCCGGCCCGCTCGGCACTCCGTTGTGGGTCTTCACCGTGAACCGTGGCCAAGCGATCGCCGCCCTGGGGGTCGGGTCGAAGGACAACGCGATCGTCGAGTTCCAGCCCGCCAGCCGGGCGTGGCTCGACACCGAGCGCACCGGCTTCCGAACCTTCGTCCGTCTGGAGCGCGCCGGCGGCGTCCGGCTGCATGAGCCGTTCGGGCCTGCCGATGCCACCACCCTCACCACCGACCTCAACACGCTCGCCCTCACGGCGCGCAACGAAGCGGCCGGCCTCGGCGTCGAGGTGCGCTACTGCCTCGCCACCGGCGAGCCGTACGCGGCGTTGGTGCGGATGCTCACCCTGCGCAACACGGGGCCGGACGCGGTGGCAATCAGCCTGCTCGACGGGCTCGCCCGCGTGCTGCCCTTCGGGGTGACGGACGGGCTCGTCAAGGGGATCGGCCGCACCGTGGAGGCATGGATGACCGTGGACGGAGCCGACGCGGGCGTCCCGTTCTTCCGCCTGCTGGCCAGCACGGGCGACGCCGCAGAGGTGGCCGAGATCAGCGCCGGGCACTATCTGCTCTCGCCGGGCGCAGCCCGCATCCTCGTGGACCCCACCGTCGTCTTCGGTTCCGACACCGGCCTTGGCACCCCACGCGGTTTCGCCGACCTCGGTCCGGATGGCCTGCAGGCCGCCGCCCAGGCCACGCAGGGCCGGACGCCGTGCGCGTTCGCGCTGCACCGCTGCGACCTCGCTCCGGGGGAAGAACGCACCTTCGTCGCCCTCGTCGGGCACGCGCGCGACCACGACGAAGTGGTCGAACTCCACGACGGGCTCGGCAGCCCCGACCAGGCCGCCGCGTGGGCGCGCGCCCAGTGGGCGGCCGCCGAGAGGCTCGGGGTCTCCCTCACCGACCCCGTCGCCAGCACCACGGCCAACCCCGCCTTCGACGCCTACGCCCGGCAGACCTACCTCGACAACGTGCTCCGCGGCGGCGAACCCATCGAGATGGGCGGCCGGGTGCTGCACCTGTACGGCCGCAAGCACGGCGACCTCGAGCGCGACTACAACGCCTTCTCGCTGCCACCCACGCCGCTCAGCGAGGGCAACGCGAACTACCGCGACCTCAACCAGAATCGCCGCAGCGACGTGCTCTTCCACCCGTGGGTGGGCGCCACCAACGTGCTCGACTTCCTCGGCGCCCTCGGCCTGGACGGGTACAACCCGCTCGTCCTGCTCGGCCGGCGATTCCGGCTGGACGCCGCCGCCCGCCTCGAGCTCGGAGCCCTCACCAGCGGCTGGCGGTGGTTCACCTGGCCCGAGGAGTTCGTGCCCGGCGCGCTGCTCGTGGCCCTGGAGGAGGCGGGCCAGGACCCGGCCCCCGTCGACCTGCTGGCCGCGGCGCTGGACCGGGCCGAACCCGTCTTCGCCACGGAGTTCGCCGAGGGCTACTGGGCCGACCACTGGATCTACAACCTCGACCAGCTGGAAGCCTACCGGGCGGTCTTCCCCGACCGCTGGGCCGCCCTGCTGGCGACGCCGGTGGGGTACGCGGCGGCGTCCGGGAGGATCCCGGGCCGCGACGAGCGGTACGTCCTGACGCCGCGCGGCGTACGGCAGTACGCGCAGGTGACTCCACGGGCGGTCGAACCGCCGGACGTCCACGTGAGCGTGTTCGCCAAGCTGCTGGGGCTGGCGGCGATCAAAGCGGCGACGCTGGACCCGGCGGGTATCGGTCTGGAGATGGAGGGCGGCAAGCCGGGGTGGTACGACGCCCTGAACGGGCTGCCGGGCCTGCTCGGATCGTCGCTGGGCGAGGTGCGCCAGCTGCGACGTCTGCTGCGGCTGCTCGCCGCGGCCGTTGCGGCCGGGGACGTGACGTCGGCGGTCGTCCCGGTCGAAGTGGCCGACCTGATCGCCGGTGTGGTCGCTGCGGCCCTGGCGTGGGCGGATGGCGACGTCGACCGGCGCGACCTCTCCGCGTGGGTCGAGCTCGGCTCGCTCCGGGACGGCTTCCGCGCCCGGACCGCCGCCGGGGTGAGCGGCGAGACGGTGGAGCTGACGGCGTCGGAGCTGGGGGAGGTGCTCGGGATCCTGGGCCGCCGCATCGACGCGGCGGTCGAGGCGAGTGCGCACTACCCGGTGGGCACCATGTACCTGCGGTTCGACGTGACCGCGTGGGACGAGATCGGCACGACCGACACGGCTGGTCGGCCGTACGTGCGGCCACGGGCCTTCGCGCCGGTGGCGCTCCCGGTGTTCCTGGAGGGGGCGGTGCACGCGCTGGTGGACTCCCCGGAGCGGGCTGCGGAGATCCACGCAGAGGTGTGCGCGGGCGAGTTGTACGACGAGGCACTGCGGATGTTCCGGGTGAACGCGTCGCTGCAGGACCAGACACACGAGATCGGCCGGGCGCGCGCGTTCGCCCCGGGCTGGCTCGAGAACGCGTCGATCTGGTTGCACATGGAGTACAAGTACCTGCTCGGGCTGCTCCGGGCCGGTGAGTTCGCGGCCTTCCACGCCGCGTTCGCCGACGCCGCCCCCTACCGGCAGGAGGCCGCCCGCTACGGTCGCAGCCCGCTGGAGAACGTGAGCTTCCTGGTGTCGTCCGCGCACCCGGACCCGCGCCTGCATGGCGCCGGCTACGTGGCGCGGCTGTCGGGGGCGACGGCGGAGTTCTGCTCGATGTGGCACCTGCTCATGGCGGGGCCGACGCCGTTCGTGGTCGAGAACGGTGAACTCGTCTGCCGGCTGCGGCCGGCGCTGCCGGGGGCGTGGTTCGACGCGAACGGCGAGGTGACGTTCACGTTCGTGGGTGCCGTGCCGGTCGTGGTCGCCAACCCGCGGCGGGTGGACACCTGGACGGCCGAACCGGCGGCCGTGGCGGTCGTCGTGGACGGCGAGGAGGTGCTCGTCGGCGGGGGCGACCTGCGCGGTGATCTCGCGCACGCCGTGCGCGCCGGCCGTGCCGGCGGCGTCCGGCTGTCTTACTGAGCGGACGCCGCCGGCGCGGGTCAGGCGTCCATCATGTTCCCGGCCAGGTACTCGGCGTAGGCGGGCAGGTCGAGCTGGCCCGAGCCCGAGACGCCGATGAGGATGACGGGACTGGTGCCCGCCTCGGCGGCGCGGCGGGCGGCGGCGACCGCACCCGCAATGGCGTGGCAGGACTCCGAGGCGGGGACGATGCCCTCCGCGCGGGCGAAGAGGACGCCGGCGGCGAAGGCGTCCAGCTGCTTGATCGCCATGGCCGACAGCAGGCCCTCGTGGTAGGCGTGGCTGACCAGCGGCGCCATGCCGTGGTAGCGCAGGCCGCCCGCGTGCACCGGGTCGGGCACGAAGTCGTTGCCCAGCGTGTACATCTTCAGGAGGGGAGTCATGCCCGAGGTGTCGCCGAAGTCGTAGCGGTACTCACCTTGCGTGAGCGACGGCGCGGCAGCCGGTTCGCACGCGGTGATGGCGACGTTCGCCCGGCCCTCGATGTTCTCGCGGAGGAACGGGAACGCGATGCCCGCCAGGTTGGAGCCGCCGCCGGCGCAGGCGTACAACTCGTCGGGCAGTTGTTCGCCGAACTTCTCGAGCTGCTTGATCGCCTCGAGCCCGATGATGCTCTGGTGGAGGGTGACGTGGTTGAGCACCGAGCCGAGCGCGTAGGAGGCGCCCGGGTCGCCCGCCGCTGCCTCGACGGCCTCGGAGATGGCCATGCCGAGCGATCCGGGGGTGTCGGGGAAACGCTCGCGGAGGGCGCGACCGGCCTCGGTCTTGTCCGACGGGCTGGGGGTGACCGTGGCGCCGAAGGTCTCCATGAGGACGCGGCGGTACGGCTTGGTCTCGTAGGTGTTGCGGACCTGCCACACGTCGCAGCTCTGCCCGAAGATCTGGGTGGCGAACGCGAGCGCCGACCCCCACTGGCCCGCGCCGGTCTCGGTGGTCAGGCGCATGCGGCCCTCGAGGGCGTTGTAGTACGCCTGCGGGACGGCGGAGTTCGTCTTGTGCGAGCCGACGGGGCTCTCGCCCTCGTACTTGTAGTAGATGCGGGCCGTGGTGCCCAGCGCCTCCTCCAGCCGGCGAGCGCGGTGCAGCGGTGTGGGACGCCACAGCTTGTAGATCTCGCGGACGCGTTCGGGGATCTCGATCCAGCGTTCGGCGGACGCCTCCTGGGCGATGAGCCCCATCGGGAAGAGGGCGGCCAGGTCGTCGGGCTGGAGAGGCTCCTGCGTTCCGGGGTGGAGGGGTGGCGGCGGGGGCGTGGGGAAGTCAGCCACGATGTTGTACCAGTGGGTCGGGATCTCCTCCTCGTCGAGGAACACCTTCGTCGGTTCAGCCATGCGGGGAACTCTAGCGACGGCGTCCGGGAGGTGCGCGCGTTGTCCATCGGCCGGGGCGGTCGGAAACGCCCGGGTCAACCAGCGGCGCCCGCGATCGGCTGGACCCAACCCCCTCCAGGGCGTGACTTGCGAACGCTGTGGACGCGCCCCAGGCGTACGAGCGTCACCCATGATCCCCTGGGGGAGCACTCACGCCGTCTGGGTACAGATACGCCGCGCAGACGCGGCGTTTCTCCACCCAAACGGCGTAAGTCCGGACCGATCCGGCGTTTCTGCGCCCGAGCGGTGTACATGCGCCCAAGCGGCGCGGTTGTGGCCGAGGACAGCAAGCTCGACGACACGCTCAACCCGCGGGTGGGGTTCGACGAGCCCAACCAGCGGGTGGGGTTCGACACGCTCAACCAGCAGTTTCGACCAACGGGATCAGCGGTCGTGCACCGCCCTCGCTCAGGATCCCTTCAAGCGCTTGCGCTGCTTGTGGATCGTCCGCGCCAGAGCACGCGCGTAGATGGCCGTGTTGCTCGGCGGCTCTGCCCGAGGCCGTCCGGACGCCGCCGGTCGCGGCTCCTGGCCGGGGAAGCGGGCCGGGGGCGTCCCGAAGGCGCGGCGCGCCTGTTGCACGACCGCGCGCGCCCGCACCGCCTCCGAACCCGACGCGAGCGCGGCCGACACCCCGCCGTCCACGACCTTCTGCACCAGCAGGCCCACGAGCGCGTTGCCGCCCGCGAGCCGCGTGATCGCCCGCGTGGCTCCCAGTTGGCGGGCCCAGCGGCCACCCTGCGCGCTCAACGCCTCCGACGCCATCGAGGCCCCCTCGTCACCGAGCAGCACGGCGCTGACCAACGCCTTCCGCTCCTCGGGCTCGTCGAGCTCGACGCCGTACAGGTCCGCCAGCGCCAGCAGGTACACGGCCGTGCGGCGCAGCGACGCGAGCGGCTCGCCGGCCTCCGGTGCCGCTGGGCCCACCAGCGGCACGGCCGAGGCGGCCGTGCGGACGCCGGCGTCCATGGCCTGCCCGCGGAGGTACCAGCCGTCGAGCGCCTTGATCGCCTCGGCCGGCCGCCGGTCGCCGCGGCGCACCGTGGCCACCACGTCGCGCACGGCTGCCGCGTCCTCGGTCGCGACGCGGGTGAGGAACGCGTCGAAGTCCTCCGGTCGGTCCACGGTCATGCCTCCCAGCCTCCCAGACGCCGCCGCCTCAGAGCCAGCCGCGGCGTCTGAAGAAGACCGCCAGCGCGATGATCGACGCGACCATCACGCCCAGCACGACGTAATACCCGTACGGCGAAGCCAACTCGGGCATGTTGGCGAAGTTCATGCCGTAGATCGAGCCGAGCGTGGTGGGGACGGCCACCATGGCGACGGCGGCCGAGATGCGCCGCATGTCCTGGTTGTCCTCCAACGAGATCCGGGCGAGCGCTGCCTGCACCATCGCCCCGAGCACCTCGTCGAGCGCCATGGTCGACTCGCGTGCCGCCACGAGGTGATCGGATACCTCCCGGAAGTAGGCGCGTGCATCCTCGGGGACATTGGGCAGGGCCGGGGCGGACTGCAGGCGCTGCAACGGGCCGCTCAGCGGGAACAGGCACCGCTTGAACTCGATCAGTTGCCGCTTGAGGTGATACACCGTGTCCACGTCGGGCCGCACGCCGGGCACGAACACGGCATCCTCGACCTCCTCCACGTCGTCCTCGAACTCATGGACGGTCTCGTTGAAGTCGTCGACCACGTAATCGAGGATCTGGTACAGCACCCGCCACGGACCCTGGGCGAGGTCCTCGGCGTCGGCCTCCAGCCGCCGCCGGATCTTGTTCATGAACGGACGCCCTCCCGCGCGCGAGGTGAGGACGAACCAAGGACCGAGATAGGCCATCACCTCGCCCGTCGACACGATCTCGGCCTCCCCGGTGCGACCCTTCTCCACGTAGTCGACGGTGGACACCACCATGAACAGCGCGTGGTCGAACACCTCGAGCTTCGACCGGGTATGGCCCTGAACGGCGTCCTCGGCGGCCAGTTCGTGCAGCCCGAACAACTCCTGGAAGGTGGCCATCGTCACCTGGTCGGGGTCCTTCAGCCCACACCACACGAAGCCACGCCCCGCCTGCGCCTCAGACGCCGCCGCCAGCAGGTCGGTGCAGAGTTGTGGACGGCCGTCGACGTACCAGTGCCAGCCGACGTGCGGCCGGTCGTGATCCTCGACCGGCAGGGCGAGCCGCCGGCTCATCTCATGCCAGCCGGTGGGGGCGGCCACCACGTTCAGCCCTCGGAGTTCCCCAGCAGGCCCGCCATCCACGCCTCGACCTCGTCCGCCTCGCGCGGCAGCTTGTCGGACAGGATGCGGCAGCCGTCGTCGGTGATCACGATGTCGTCCTCGATCCGGACGCCGATCCCGCGCAACTCCTCCGGCACGAGCAGGTCGGTCGACTTGAAGTAGATGCCTGGCTCGACCGTGATGACCATGCCCGGCCGGAGCGTGCCCTCGCGGTAGAACTCCGCGCGCGCCTGGGCGCAGTCGTGGACGTCGAGGCCGAGGTGGTGCGACGTGCCGTGCAGCATCCAGCGCCGGTGCTGGCCGCCCTCCACCTGGTCGAGCGACTCGTCGACACCGACCGGCAGGATGCCCCACGCGGCCAGGTGCTCGGCCACCACCCGGATCGCCGCCTCGTGGACGGCTTTGAACGTCGCACCCGGGCGGGCGGCGTCCATGCCGGCCTTCTGCGCCGCGAGGACGGCCTCGTACACCTGTCGCTGCGCGGGCGTGAACCGGCCGTTGACGGGCAGCGTTCGGGTGACATCGGCCGTGTACAGCGAGTCGACCTCGACGCCCATGTCCATGAGGATGAGGTCGCCGTCGACGAGGTCGCCGTCGTTGCGGATCCAGTGCAGCGTGTTGGCGTGGTCGCCGGCCGCGCAGATGCTGCCGTAGCCCACGTCGTTGCCGCGGTGCCGGGCGTGCAGGGCGAAGACGCCCTCGCACCAGCGCTCGCCGCGCCCGTTGGCGACAGCCGCCGGGAAGTCGCGCACGACCGCCTCGAAGCCCACCGCGGTGGCGTCGCAGGCCTCCTGCAACTGCTCGATCTCGAAGTCGTCCTTGATGAGGCGCATCTCCGAGAGGAGCGTGGCGAACTCCTCGTCGACGCAGGCGTCGAAGTCGACCTCGTGCGTGCGGCGCAGTTCGTCGAGCAGGGTGGTCAGCCGGTCGTCGACGTCCCGCACGATCCGTGCGGGCACCCGGTCGAGGTCGGCCGACAGGGCGCTCGGCAGATCGGACAGGGCCCGGCACGGCAGGCCTGTCATGGCCTCCATCTCGGCCAGCGACTCCCGCTGGCCCACCCACATCTCGCCGTAGCGGGCGTCGGCGTAGAACTCGGGGTCGGTGCGGGGCGCGCGCGGCTTGAAGTACAGGGTCGCCTCGTGGCCGTCCGGCTCGACGAGCGCGCCCTCCGGATCGGCGGCGTCGGCGTCCGACTCGGTGAACCGCGGGTCGAGCACCAAGACGGCGTCGGGTTCCCGATCGGCGCCGAGCCCCGTGAGGTAGGCGAACGCCGAGTGCGGCCGGAACGGGTAGTCGGTGTCGTTCGAGCGCACCTTGAGGACGCCGGCGGGCACCACCAGACGCTCGCCCGGACACGCCGCACTGAGGGCGTCCCGGCGGTCGGCGGTGTGCTCGGCGGCGGGCAGCCGGGCCGGGAGGTCGGCCGGGTAGGGGGCCCAGTCGGTCGGGATGAACGCGACGAAGGCGTCCGAGAACGGGGTCTGCCGGTTGGGCAGGCGTGGCTGCAGGGTGTCTTTCATGCGTCATCCGATCACTGGCTGGAGTTCGAGTCTATCGGGGGTTGACTGAGGGGAACAGGGCGCCAAGCGGCGCGGGAGGAGGCCGCCGGCGCGGTCAGCTGTTCCACCGCAGCACGGCCCAGGACTCCTTCTCCTTGCCGAGGACGCTCACGTGCCCGGTCTCGAGCGGGAAGCTCTGCCCGAACAGGATGGGGAAGTCGAGCCAGCACAGCGCGAGCACGCGCGAGGCATGTCCGTGCCCGAAACAGATGGCCTGATCGACGCCCGAGGCCCGGACGCGGTGCACGACCCGGGTGAGCCGGGCGCGCACCTGGTCGGCGGTCTCGCCACCGGGTGCGCCGTTGAACCACAGGCGCCAGCCGGGGTGCTGCTCGGCGCGAATCTGGCGGCTCGTGAGCCCCTCGAAGTCGCCGTAGTCCCACTCGGCGAGGTCGTCGGTGACCTCGGGGGTGAAACCGGCGAGCTCGGCCGTCCGCCGGGCACGCAGGCGCGGGCTGGAGAGCACGAGCCCGAAAGCGCTCGGGTCGAGTCGTTCCCGCAGGGCGAGTGCCTGGGCGGCGCCGCCTTCGGTGAGGTCCAGGTCCGTGCGGGACGTGTGCCGCCCGTCGCGGCTCCACTCCGTCTCCCCGTGGCGCACGAGGTACAGGATCGTCATGGACCCATGGTCCCGCAGCCGGCGCGGTATCGTGCGGACACTGGCCCACGAGGAGGGAACCCATGAAGGCTGCGGCCGACTACCAGCGACGCCTGCTCGACCTCCAGGCGGTCGACACCGCGCTGGCGCAGGTCGAGCACCGCCGCAGGACGCTGCCGGAGACCGCGACCGCGCAGCGGCTCCACGCCGAGCGCGGCCGCCTCGCCGAGCGCGTCGTCGAGGCCGAGACGCGCGTGGCCGATCTGCAGGCCGACGCAGACCGCGCCGAGGCCGACATCGTGCCCGTCAAGGCGCGCCGCGAACGCAACCAGAAGCGGGTGGACGCCGGCGAGATCGGCGACCCCAAGGCGCTCTCGGCGATGCTGGAGGAGATCAGCCACCTCGGCCGTCGCATCGGTGACCTGGAAGACGCCGAACTCGAGGCGATGGAGGCCCTGGAGGGAGCGCAGGCCGGCTTGGCCGACGCGACCGCCGCGAAGGAACGCATCGAAACCGAACTGCGTGGCGTTCTCGTGGAGCGCAAGGCGAAGCTCGCGACCTTGGACGCCGAGGCCGCGACCCGCGCGGCCGAGCGTTCCGTGATCGCGGGCGCGCTGCCCGCCGACCTGCTCTCCCTCTACGAGAAGGTGGCCGAGAAGTCGGGCGGCGTCGGGGCGGCGCTCCTGCGCCGCGGCCGCTGCACCGGCTGCCAGCTGGAGGCCACGGCGGCCGACCTGGTGCGTTATCGCGCTGCCGCCGCCGACGAGGTGCTGCGCTGCGAGGAGTGCAACCGCATCCTCGTCCGGACCGCCGAGTCGGGCCTCTGACATGCCGCAACGGCGCATCTCGACGCCGCAGGGCGTGCCGGGGCCTATCCGGGAGGGCTTCGCGCGGCTCAAGGAGTCCGTGGGCGTGCCGGAGTGGTTCCCGGAGGCCGTCCTGGCCGAGGCCGAACGGGCGGCGTCCGAGGTGCGCCTGCCCGAGCGTGACCTGACCGACATCGGCTTCGTCACTATCGACCCGCCGAGTTCGACCGACCTCGACCAGGCGCTGTTCATCGAACGCTCCGGCGACGGCTACCGCGTGCTCTACGCCATCGCCGACCTGATGAGCTTCGTGGTCCCCGGCGGGGCCCTCGACGCCGAAGCGCACGCGCGCGGCGTCACCTTGTATGCGCCGCACGAGCGGACGCCGCTGCACCCCGACGTCCTCGCCGAGGGCGCTGCGAGCCTGTTGCCCGGGCAGGTGCGACCCGCGCTCGTGTGGGAGCACACTGTGGACGCCGCCGGTGCGGTCACGGGGTCCACAGTGGCGCGGGCTCGGGTGAAGAGCCGCGCGAAGCTCGACTACGCGGGCGTGCAGGCCGACCTGGACGCCGGAACGGCCGACGAGGTGCTCGTCCTGCTGCGCGAGGTGGGGCAGTTGCGGCTCGCGCTCGAGGTGGAACGGGGGGCCGTGAGCCTGCGCGTCCCGAGCCAGGAGGTGTCGGCGACCGGCCCGCGGCGCTGGGAGCTCTCTTACCGGGCCGGTCTGCCCGTCGAGGACTGGAACGCCGAGATCTCGCTCATGACCGGCATGGCGGCGGCCCAGATCATGCTGGACGCCGGCATCGGCATCCTGCGCACCCTGCCGCCCGCCGAGCAGTGGTCGATCGACCGGCTGCGGCGGGTGGCGAAGGGGTTGCGGATCCGCTGGCCGGGGAGCGTGACCTACCCGGAGTTCATCAGGTCCCTCGACCCGGCCGATCCGCGGCACGCAGCGATGCTGAACGCCTCCTCGACGCTGTTCCGGGGGGCGGGGTACGCCGCGTTCGAGGGCGAGCCGCCCGAGCAGCCGCTGCACGGCGCGATGATGGCACCCTACGCGCACTGCACGGCGCCCCTGCGGCGGCTCGTGGACCGCTACGTGAGCCAGATCTGTCTGTCGGTGTGCGCGGGCGAAGAGGTGCCCGACTGGGTGCGTGCCGAGCTGCACACCCTGCCCGAGACGATGGCGGAGGCGCTGCGGCGTTCGAACGCCTACGAGCGGGGGATCGTCGGGCTCGTCGAGGCGCTGGTGCTCTCCGGACGCCGCGACGAGACCTTCGACGCGACCGTCATCGGCTGGGACGAGCGCCGTGACGCCGGCGAGGCGCAGCTGGAGGAGCCGGCCGTCCAGGCGCCGCTCGTGGGCGACGGCGTCCAACTGGGCTCGGAGGTGCGGGCTGTCCTGACCGAGGTGGACCTCCTCGAGGGACGGGTCCAGTTCCGCGTGGCGTAGACTGGGCCCTCGGACGAGCCGGCCGGGTGACCGCGGCCCTTCGGGGCTGAGGAAAGTCCGGACTCCACAGGGCAGGGTGGTGGGTAACGCCCACCCGGGGTGACCCGCGGGACAGTGCCACAGAGAACAGACCGCCCCTCTTCCGAGAGGGGTAAGGGTGAAACGGTGGGGTAAGAGCCCACCGCGTCGCTGGTGACAGCGGCGGCACGGCAAACCCCACCCGGAGCAAGGCCAAGAAGGGCTTCGGCCCGCGGACGCCGCCTGAGCGCTGCCCGCGCGAGGCGTCCGGGTAGGCTGCACGGCCCGCACGGGCCGGAGGCCGCCGGCAACGGCGGTCACAGATGGATGGTCACCCGCGACAGAATCCGGCTTATAGGCCGGCTCGTCCCTCCGTCCGACCTCCCTGCGGCGCGGAGGGGTGGAGTTCCTCGCTCGCGGCGTCGATCGCGGCCAGGAGGGCCGCCATGACGGACGCAGCGGCGTCCAGGTCGGCGTCGTCGAAGCGGGCGAGTGCCGCGGCGACCGCGTCCTGCAACGGGCCGAAGGCGTGACGGCCGGTCTCCATGGCCGAGTCGGTCACGGCGACGACCACCTTGCGGCGATCGTCGGGGTGCCGCAGGCGCCGGACGTGGCCGACCGACTCCAGCCGGTCCAACAAGGCGGTGACGGCCGAGGGGGACAGGCCGAGGCGCTCACCGAGTTCGCCCGCCGACAGGTGCGGCTGCACGTCGGGGGCCTGGCTGAGCAGGCTGAGCGCGTTGAGATCGCTCCGGGGCAGGCCGACACCCACCCGGGCCCGCGCGGCATAGATGCCTGCCGACGTGGACAGGGCGCGGACGAGCTGGGTGACGCGGAGGACGCGGTCGGCATGCGGCGAGTTCACGAGCCCAGTTTGGCGCGCCGCGGCGGCCGGTCGGCGAACCGGCTCGGCCACCACGAGGCCCGCCCGAGGTCGAACGCGAGCCCGGAGACGAGCAGGGCGCGCACGACGAACGTGTCCAGCAGGACACCGAACGCCACCATGAACGCGATCTGGGCCATGAACACCAGCGGGATGACGAACAGCGCGGCGAACGTGGCCGCCAGCACGAGCCCGGCGCTGGTGATGACGCCGCCGGTGACGGCCAGGCCGCGCAGGACCGCCGGCCGCGCCCCGGCCCGCGGCACCTCCTCCCGCACGCGGGTCATCAGGAAGATCGTGTAGTCGATGCCGAGGGCGATGAGGAACACGAACGCGTAGATGGGTGTCGACGGGTCCGAGTTGGGGAAGCGGAACAGGTGATTGAACACCAGCGCCGAGACGCCGATCGCCGCGAGGAAGCTGAGGACATTCGCCAGCATCAGCACCACGGGCGCGACGAGCGCACGCAGCAGCACCACCAAGACGAGGAACACCACCAGGACGATCGCCGGCAGCACCACCCGCACGTCGTGTTCGTTGGCGAGGCGCGTGTCCAGCGCTTGGGCCGGCAGGCCGCCGACGTGCAGGGCGGCGTCCACGTCGTGCACCGCCGAGCGGACCTCCGCGACGGCGTCCTGCGCTGCGATGCTCTGACCCTCGGCGTCGAGGGTGACGTTGACGAGCACGCGCCCGTCGACGACCTGCGGCGCCGGCTGGCCCTGGCCGGGTGGGCCCGCCGGGGCCTCGGTCTGGACGACGGCGGTGGCGACGGCGTCCAGGCCGGAGAGGGCGTCCACGACGCGCGGGGCGTCGGCCTCGTCGACCACGACCGTGACGGGCGTCGACGCACCGGCGGGGAAGTGGTCGGTCAGGACGCGTTCGCCGGCGACGCTCGGCACGTCGACCCGGAACACCTCGTTGTTCCCCAGCCCGGCGGCGCGGAACTGCGGCGCGACCGAGGCCAGCCCGATGAGGAGCAGGGTCGCGACGATCCACACCGGGCGGGCCCGGCGCCCGACGAACCGGGCGACCGTCGTCCACAGTCCGCCCCGATGCTCGGGCGCCGCCACGTCGACGCGGTCGACCACCTGCGGGATGCGTGGCCAGAAGATGCGGCGTCCGGCCAGCAGCAACACCGCGGGCAGGAACGTGAGGGCGGCCAGCAGGGCGGCGACGATGCCGACCGCGGAGATCGGTCCGAGGGAGCGGGTGCTGGCCAGGTCGGAGAGCAGCAGGCACAACAGCCCGGCGATCACCGTCGCGGCGCTGGCGCTCACCGGCTCGACCGTGCCGCGCCACGTGCGCTTCATCGCCGCCCAGGTGGAGTGCTCGTGGGTGAGCTCCTCGCGATAGCGGGCCACGATGAGGAGGGCGTAGTCGGTGGCGGCGCCGACGACGAGGATGCTCAGGATGCCCTGGCTCTGCCCCGAGATCGACAGCAGACCGCGGCTGGCCAACTCGTACACCACGACGCCGGCCGCGGCGAGGCCGAACACCGAAGCGAGCAGCACGGCGAACGGCAGGAACGGGCTGCGGTAGACGAGCACGAGGATCACGAACACGACCACGAGGGCCACCAGCAGCAGGACGCCGTCGATGCCGGCGAACGCGGTGGCGAAGTCGGCGACGTAGGCGGCCGGTCCGGTGAGCGAGGCCGTGAAGCCGTCGCCACCGAGTTCGGACGCCGCGTGTGCGCCCAGGGCGTCGATCACGGTGCGGAGGACGGTGGACTCGCCCACCTTCTCGCGCACCTCGTCGGAGGCGAGCGCGATCGGGACCAGGACCGCCTCGCCGTCGTCGGAGGGGATGAGGGCGGCAGGCTCCGTGGTCACGACGTCGCTCATGGTGAGGCCGTCGCCGAGGTCGACGGCGGGCAGGCCCTGAACGAAGGCGCCGAGCGCGGCGAACTGATCCGGGCCGACGCCGTCGGCGCGGGTGAGGACGAGGAAGAGGGGCAGGCTGTCGGCGTCGGCGAACGCTGCGGCCTCCGCGCGGGCGATGCTCGACTCCGCTTCCGGCGGCAGGAAGGCGGTGGAGTCGTTCTCCTGAAGACCGGAGAGCTGGCCGATCCGGGGGCCGCCCACACCGGCCAGGCCGAGCCACGCCACGACGAGCCCGAGGGCGAGGACGCGCACCCAGGCGGGCAGGGTGGCGCGTCCGGGGCGGGAGGGAGCCAAGCGGCGCATCGGCGTCCAATCTTTCGATGATCGAAACAACTCTGTCGAGGCTACGGGCATGGCGGCACCCGCGCAAGGGGCAGCGTCAGCCGAGCGCAGGCGCCGGGTTGCGCTCGAGACGTCCGGACGCCGCCGCACAGCCGGCCGCGGCCAGAACGCAGATGATCCCCGAGATCTGGAGGGCTGCGGGGGCACCCCAGGTGTCGGTGATCCAGCCTGTGACCAGGGAGCCGAGCGGCGTCGTCCCCATCATGAGGACGAAGTAGAGGCTCATGACCCGGCCGCGGAGGGCAGGGTCGGCCTCGATCTGGACGGTGGCGTTCGCCATCGCGTTGAACGACACGGCGAACAGGCCGGTGACGACGAGCACGGCCATGAACGCCCACAGCGGTGCCATCAGGCCGAGCAGGATCATCACGGCGCCGAACAGGCCCGCCGTGGCCTGGACGCGCAGCGGGGAGACCGCCTCGTGCCGGGCCGCGATGAGGGCGCCGAACACCGAGCCGACCGCCATCATCGAGTTGAGAATGCCGTAGAGCGCCGAGTCGCCGGTGAAGATGTGGCCGGTGTAGGCGGTCAGGATGATCGGGAAGTTGTAGCCGAAGGTGCCGATGAACAGCACCAGGACGAGGGTCACCATGATGCGCGGGTGCTCCCGCACGTAGGACAGGCCCTCGCGCAGGGCCCCGGGACCGCGGCGCCCCCGCGGAGCCTTCTCGAACGTGGCCGGGTCCATGAGGAGCAGGGCGGCGAGCATCGCGACGAAGCTGAGTGCGTTGACCGCGAACGCCCAGCCCGCGCCCACGGCCGCGACGAGGACGCCGGCGATCGCCGGCCCGGTGAGGCGGGCCAGGTTGAAGTTGCCCGAGTTGAGGGCGACCGCGTTCGGCAACAGCTTGGGCGGCACCATGAGGCCCACGAAGCTCTGGCGGGCCGGGTTGTCGAGCGTGGTGATGATGCCGAGCGCGAGGGCGACCATATAGATCGCCTCGGCGGTGATCGTCCCGGTGAACGTGAACGCCGCCAAGGCGATGGCGCAGAGCATCTGCCCCACCTGGGTGGCGAGGAGAATTCGGCGCTGGGGGTAGCGGTCGGCCAGGACGCCGCCGTACAGGCCGAGCAGCAGCATCGGCCCGAACTGCAGGGCGGTCGTGATGCCCACGGCCAGGCCGGACCCGGTGAGGGAGAACACGAGCCAGTCCTGGGCGATGCGCTGCATCCAGGTGCCGTTGTTGCTGATGGCCGCGCCGGTGAAGTAGAGGCGGTAGTTGCGGATGGCGAGGGACGCGAACGTGGGGGTGCGTTCGCTGTGCTTTCGCTGGGGGAGCTTCACTGCGCCTCCCCGAGGTGCTGCAGGGCCGGGATGGCGGCGGCCAGCGCGGCCAGGTCGGCTTCGTCCAGCGTGGCGAGCCGGTCGCGGAGCCAGACCGAGCGCGCATCGATCGTCGTGGCGATGTGCTGCCGGCCGCCGTCGGTCAGCTGGACGAGGACCGAGCGGCCGTCGTCGGGATGGGCCTCGCGGGTGACGTATCCGGCGTCGGCGAGGGCGTCCACGATGCGCGTCATCGAGGGCGGCTTGACGTGTTCGGCCGTTGCCAGGGCACGGATCGTCTGCGGTCCCTCGTGACGCAGTAAGCCGAGGACCGCGAGCGAGGTCGCCGAGAGGGTGTTCGCCCCCGATCCTTCGTTGCGTAGCCGCCGGGCGAGCCGGTTGATCGCGACGCGGAGGGCGTCCGCCTGGGTCTGGTCCACGAGGCATCAGTGTAGAAGATTAGTTAGGCTAAGTAAATATGAGGGCGTCGGGTTGGCACCCGTGCCGTGCCGCCGGGGGCTGCCGGGTGGGGGAAGGCGGCACAGACGCCGGTTGGGTGCACAGACGCCGCGCAGACCCGGCGTTTCTGAGCCTAAGCGGCGTCAGGTCCGGGCCGAACCGGCGTCTCTGCGTCCAACCGGCGTCGATGCGCCCGGGCGGCGTGTGTGCGCTCGGCGAGCGGAATCAGGCGGGCGGCAGGGTGAGCACCTCGGCGCCGTCGGTGGTGACGACGAGGGTGTGCTCCCACTGGGCGCAGCGGGAGCCGTCGTTGGTGACCACGGTCCAGTCGTCGTCCCAGACGTGGCTGCTCGGGTTGCCTAGCGTCAGCATCGGTTCGATGGTGAACGTCATGCCCGGTTCCATGACGTCGGTGTAGGTGTTGTTGTCGTAGTGCAGGATCACGAGCCCCGAGTGGAACGCCGAGTGGACGCCGTGGCCCGTGTACTCGCGCACCACGCCGTAGCCGAATCGCTTCGCGTAACTCTCGATGACCCGGCCGATCACGTTGGTCTGCCGGCCGGGCTTGACCGCTTTGATGGCCCTCTCGAGCGCGGTCTTCGTGCGCTCCATCAGAAGCCGGCTGTCCTCGGCCAGCTCTCCGCAGGCGAACGTGCCGCAGTTGTCGCCGTGGACGCCGTTCTTGTACGCGGTCACGTCGATCTTCACCAGATCGCCGTCCTCCAACGGGCGGGCGTCCGGGATGCCGTGGCAGATGACCTCGTTGACGCTCGTGCAGATCGACTTCGGGAACCCCCGATACCCCAGGGCGCTCGGATAGGCGCCGTGGTCGAGCATGTAGGCGTGGGCGACGGCGTCCAGTTCGTCGGTCGTGACGCCCGGGGCGATGGCTCGGGCCGCTTCGTACATGGCGCCGGCGGCGATCCGGGAGCTCTCGCGCATGAGTTCGATGGTCTCCGCCGTCTGGATGTGGGAGCCCGTGTAGCGCTCGGGCGCGGGGCGATCCACGTAGTGGGGGCGCTCGATGGACGCCGGGACGGCCAAGCGCGGGCTGATCGGATGGGGCTTGATGGCGGTCACCCGCCGATCATAGTGTGGGCGGCGTCCGAGCCCGGTCGAGGAGGAGCGATGACCGAAGGTCAGTGGTACTGGTGCCTGGTCCACCACCGCGTGGAGCCCTACGACGGCTGCCCGGCCGACGACCGCCTCGGCCCGTACGTCACGCAGCAGGACGCCGCCGGCGCGCTCGATCGCGCCCGGGAGCGCAACGAGGCATGGGACACCGACCCGCGGTTCAACGACCCCGAGGACGAGCAGGACGACGAGGGCGGCTCCGCCTTCGACGCGTTCCGCGGCTGAAACAGCGCCGCGGCCGGGGGCGGCGTCCGGACCTCCTGGCCCGTAACACCACCGTAACGTGGACGCGGGCAGACTGGGCGCCATGGACAAGCAGACCGATTTCGTCCTGCGCACGATGGAAGAGCGGGACGTCAGGTTCGTCCGGCTGTGGTTCACCGACGTGCTCGGGTTCCTCAAGTCGGTCGCGATCGCGCCCGCCGAACTGGAGGGTGCCCTGAGCGAGGGCATCGGCTTCGACGGCTCGGCCATCCAGGGGTTCGCGCGCGTCTACGAGTCAGACATGGTGGCGCACCCGGACCCCGCCACCTTCCAGATGCTGCCCTGGCGCGGCATGACCGGCGGCACCGCCCGCATGTTCTGCGACATCGCGCTGCCCGACGGATCCCCGTCGTTCTCGGACCCTCGGCAGGTTCTCAAGCGGGCCATGAAGAAGGCCGCGGACATGGGCTTCACCTTCTACGTGCACCCCGAGATCGAGTTCTACCTGTTCAAGCAGCCGATCGTGCCGGGCGTCGAGCCGACGCCCGTCGACACCTCCGGGTACTTCGACCACACGACCGCCACGGCGGGCACGGACTTCCGCCGGTCGGCCATCACCATGCTCGAGCAGATGGGTATCTCGGTCGAGTTCAGCCACCACGAGGGCGGCCCCGGCCAGCAGGAGATCGATCTGCGGTACGCCGACGCGCTCACCATGGCCGACAACATCATGACGTTTCGCGTCGTGGTGAAGGAGGTCGCCGTGATGCAGGACCTCTTCGCCTCCTTCATGCCCAAGCCG
>NZ_JARKOT010000199.1 GCF_029977985.1 Propioniciclava sp.
GGGCCCCGACCCGCTACCCGCACGGCGACCGGCTCACCGTGACGCTGCCGGCCGGGGCGGCCGCTTCCCTCGAAGTGTTCGTCGACCACTCGACGGTCGAGCTGTTCTTGGGGGATGGGGCGCTGGCGTTCAGCCTGCGCAGCTTCCTCGCCGACCACGCCGGCGGCGTCCGGCTGGGGGGTGAAGGCGCGCTCGGTGTCCGATCCGCGCGGGCGCACCGGTTCGACTGAGATTTCCCCAAGAAGTCCCGCGCACCCGTTGGAAACGGCAACCAGCTCGCTAGTTGCCTTGGACACTTCCCAGAGAGCCGGTTGCGCTCTTAGTATGTTCAACGTTTAACACACTGGTGTGGCACGAAGCACAGCTCAACGCCGAGGACACACCCCGTACAAAGGAGACCGGTCCGCATGGATCATCCAGCAGTGGCAACCCGGGTCCTGGCCGCCGTCGGCGGCCCGGAGAACATCTCCGCCGCAGCACACTGTGCGACGCGTCTGCGTCTCGTGCTGAACGACCAAGAGAAGGTCGACCAGGCGGCGCTCGACAACGACCCCGACGTCAAGGGCACGTTCCTTGCCGGCGGCATGTACCAGATCATCATCGGCCCCGGTGACGTGGATGTCGTCTACGACAACATGATCTCCAAGGGCGGTGTCCGCGAGGTGTCCAAGGACGAGGCCAAGCAGGTCGCGGCCGAGAAGGACAACCCCGTCATCCGCCTCATCAAGACCATCGCGGACATCTTCGTCCCGATCCTGCCGGCCCTCATCGCCGGTGGTCTGATGATGGCCATCAACAACGTCCTGACCGCGCAGGGCCTCTTCGGGCCGCAGTCGGTCATCGAGATGTACCCGGTCATGACCGACTACGCCGCGCTCATCAACATGATCTCGGCCGCCGCGTTCGCGTTCCTGCCGGTCCTCATCGGCTTCTCGGCCACCAAGCGTTTCGGTGGCAACGTCTACCTCGGTGCCGCGATGGGTGCCGCGATGGTATCCCCGAGCCTCGTCAACGCGTACAGCTACGCCGCCATGGTCGAGGCCGGCGAGGCCATCCCGACGTGGAACCTGTTCGGCCTCCAGGTCCAGCAGGTCGGCTACCAGGCGCAGGTCATCCCCGTCCTCTTCGTCTCCTGGATGCTCTGCTTCATCGAGAAGCGCTTCCACAAGATGCTCAAGGGCGTGGCCGACTTCCTCCTGACGCCGCTGTTCACGATGCTGATCACCGGCTTCCTCGCGTTCATCGTCGTGGGCCCGCTGACCCGTCAGCTCGCCGACTGGATCACCTTCGGCCTCCAGTGGATCTACACGACCGCCGGCCCGCTCGGTGGCCTGATCTTCGGCCTGCTGTACTCGCCGATCGTCGTCACCGGTCTCCACCAGTCCTTCCCGGCCGTCGAGCTGCCGCTCATCGCTCAGGGTGGTTCGTTCATCTTCGCGATCGCGTCGATGGCCAACGTCGCCCAGGGTGCCGCCACCCTCGCCGTCTTCCTGAGGGCCAAGGACGCCAAGCTCAAGGGCATCTCCGGCGCCTCCGCGGCGTCCGCCCTGTTCGGCATCACCGAGCCGGCCATCTTCGGTGTGAACCTGCGCCTCCGCTGGCCGTTCTTCATCGGCATCTGCTCCGCCGCCATCGGTGGCGCGCTGATCGCCCTGTTCAACGTCCGCGCCATCGCGCTCGGCGCTGCCGGCCTCATCGGCTTCGTCTCGATCCGTCCGGCGGACATCCCGATGTTCCTCGTGTGCCAGGCCATCACCTTCGCCCTCGCGTTCGGTGGCGCCCTGTTCTACGCCTCGACCCGCGGCAAGGCGTCCCTGGCCGGTGCGGCCGTGGGCGAGGACCTCGACGAGGCCGAGAAGGAGGCCGAGGCCGCCGCCATCGCCGCGCACCCGGAGAAGTCGGCGCCCGCCGCCCTCCCGGTCGTGGAGATCCCCGCCGAAGCTGCGCACGACTACACGGTGACCGTCCCCGTCCAGGGCCGCGTCATCCCGCTCAACGAGGTCAAGGACGCCACCTTCGCCGGTGGCACCCTCGGCCCGGGCGCCGCCGTGATCCCCTCCGCGGGTCCGGTCGTCTCCCCGGTCGACGGTGAGGTCATCGTGGCCTTCCCGACCGCCCACGCCTACGCGCTGCGTTCGGCGTCCGGAGTCGACATCCTCATCCACATCGGCATGGACACCGTCCAGCTGAAGGGCAAGCACTTCACGCCGAAGGTCGTGAAGGGCCAGAAGGTCCGCCGCGGCGACGTCCTCGCCGAGGTCGACTGGGCCGCTGTGGCGGCCGAGGGTTACGACCTCACCACCCCCGTCGTCGTGAGCAACGCCAAGAAGCTCGCCGGCGTCGAGGTGACGGGCGCCATGGGCGACGGCAACCTGGGCGATGCCCTGCTGGCTGCCGCCCCCAAGGAGGCCACGGTCTGACCGTGGGCAAGGGCTCCACATGAGACGGGGCGGGCACCGATGCGGTGCCCGCCCCGTTCCCTGTGCCTGTTCGCCGCAGCGCTGTCCTGCCCGGTCACAGACCCACGCGGTTCAGGTGGTGCGCCCACAGATGAGGGTGACCGGCAACTCGATGGCCGGCACCTCCTCGTGGCAATCGCTGGAGTTGGCCTCGATGCGGGCCACGAGGATCTCGACCGCCTTGGCGCACAAGTCTGCGATGGGCTGCTGAACGGTGGTGAGACCTGGCAGGGCGCGCCGCATCGCGATCGTTCCGTCGAAGCCGACGACCTTCAAGTCCTCCGGCACGCGCATCCCGCGCTGCACGGCCCACTCCAGCACCGCGGCCGCCTGCAGGTCGTCGGTGGCGAACACCGCGTCGATGCCGACGGAGGCCGACAAAGCGTCGTGGACCAACCGGGTGCGCTGCGGCTCCGGGGTGTGGAAGTCGGCGGTGATGACCAGCGGCTCGATTCCCGCCTCGGCGAGCACCGCTCGGTAGCCGCGCTCACGCAGGTTGCGCGAGTGCGAGCGCGACGTGACGAGCACCGGACGCCGCGCCCCCCGCTCGAGCAGGTGCTCGGTGGCCATGCGGCCGCCGGCCTCATTGTCGGCGCGCACGTTCGGGACGTGCGGGGCGAGCTCGCGATCGATCGTGACGGCGGCCTGCCGGATGTTCTGGTACTCGGGCAGTGGGTCGTTGTGGGCGCCCGAGATGATGCCGTCCACGCGGTTGCGGACCAGGAGATCGAGGTGCTCCCGCTCCCGGTCGGCGCGACCGAAGCTGTTGCACAGCAACAGCCGCATCCCCCGCTCGGCCAGCTCGTTCTCGACGCCGACCGCAACCTCGCCGTAGAACGGCAGCGCCACGGTCGGCACGATGACACCCACCGTGCCCGTGCGCTGGCTCAACAGCGAGCGCGCCACCTGATTGGGCCGGTAGTCGAGCTCTTCGATCGCCTTCGACACACGCTCGCGCGTCGCCGCACTCAGGTAGCCACGGTTGTTGAGCACACGCGACACCGTCGCGACGGACACCCCTGCGCGCTCAGCGACGTCGCCGAGCCGGGGTTCGCGACCGGCTTCCATGACGTGCTCCTCTCCGTAGCCAACAACTCTAGTCGGAACGGTCACCCTCGCTCGGCCGGAGAGGCATCCTCGGCCTCGGGTACTGCCAGGCTCGGCGCCCCCAAGCAGTAGTAGGCCATCAAGACCCGGTGGAGATCATCGAGGTCCAGCAAACGCGAACGGCCGATCTGAACGAAGCCCGCGAGCATGTGCCGCCGCACGCCACCACGGCTCATCACGTCGAGGTACACGGCGCGCGTGTGGCTTCCCCACTGCGGTGCGGCGTCCAGGCGGACGGCGGCCACGTTGCTCCACCGCACGCCTGGACCGATGAGGGGCCGGACGCCGTGGGCGTCGATCTCCACCACCGTGAGCCCCAGCATCGCGAAGAAGGCGAGCACGAGGACGGCGATGGCCCCCCACCCGATCCACGAGGCGATGGGGCTCTGGGCGTGTGCGGTGGCGACGCCGATGACGGTCCCCGCGAACGCGCTGAAGGCCACCGCGGCGGCCAGCCACGGCGAAACCCGGATCGTGCGGCGCGGCAGGCGCGCCCGCGAGGTGGAGTGTGTCATCACGGGACGAAGGGCTGGTCCTTGTACTTGTCGTAGTAGTCGACCATCGTGCCCGTCTGGATGGCGTGGGCCATCTCTGCCAGCTGTTGCTCGTTCACGATGTTGATGGCCGCCCCGGCCTGCGACGTGCCGAAACCGCTGATGGGCGCCTGCAGCATCGCGATGTCGGCGGTGCTCTTGAGGCGCATCTGAGTGGCCGTCGAGAACAGCACGTCGTTGGTGAGACCCGAGTCGACGGTGAAGTAGCGGCTGAGCTCACCCATGACCTCGTTGAACCTGGCCGGGTTGGCCAGCAAGTCGCGCGACATCATGCCCTTGAGGATCGCTTTCACCATCGCCCGCTGCCGCTCGGCACGGTCGAGATCTCCACCCGGCAGTTCGTACCGTTGGCGCACGTAGAAGAGCGCCTCCTGCCCCGACAGCGTGATCTCGCCCTGCGGCCAGGCGTAGCGCGTGCCGTCGTCGGCGTGGCCCACCGAGGCGACCCGGTTGTAGACCGTCACCCCGCCGAGCGCCTGGGTGAGCCCCATGAAACCCTCGAAATCGATCTTCACCGCGTGGTCCATGCGGACGCCGACCAGCGACTCCAGCGTCTGCGTCGCGAGCGCCTCGCCGCCGTACGCGTAGGCGGCGTTGATCTTGTTCATGCCGTGACCGGGGATCTCGACCCACATGTCGCGGGTGAACGAGATGATGTAGACCCGGTCGTGGGTGGGCGGCACGTGGGCGAGCATGAGCACGTCGGAGCGGCCCTGGTCGCCGGAGCCCCGGCTGTCGCTGCCCATCAGGACGTAGTTGAACGAACCGGGAGCGGCGGCATCCTCGGCGGGACGCTCCTCCGTGGTGGTGGGCAGCAGACCGTCGCTACGCTCGATGTTGCTGGCCGTGGACCACACCCGCCAGACATAGAACCCGCCGACGATCAACGCCAACGACACGGCGATCCCGACGATCGTGAAGAACCAGCCGACGACGCGGCGTCCCACACTCGCGGGTTTCTTGTCCGGCGCCTGCGCCGGCGACGGGGTGGTCGCCACGGCCCGTCACACGTCGTCGGTGGCGGCCGCCCAGACGGCGGCGTCGCGGCGCAGCTTGTCAGCGCGGACCACCCACATGGCGTAGGCGACGAGCGCACCCACCATGGCCAGTCCCAGTCTCTTCACGCGCCCAGTCTAGGGAACCAGCGCAGCGTGCGCCGTCCTGTCCCCGGGTGACCCCGCGTTGCCTGTCGCTCGTAGGCTTGGTGTCGATGAGAGCGCGCGAGGTCTGGTTCCCTCCCGGCGCCACCCAGCGCGACTGGGTGGTGGACGGGATCCTCGCCGTGAGCCTGGCCCTCGTGTCCATCGTGCCCTACGTGCAGTACGCCGGCACCGGTGCACCCTGGTTCTTCCTCGTGGGCCTGTCGCTGGTGACGGTGCTGCCTGTCGCACTGCGCCGCCACGCCCCCCTCGTGATGCTGGTCCTCGTCGCGATCGGGTGCACGCTGCAGCTCGTGGCCTTCCCGGCGCCGACGCCATCGCTGTTCGCGATCCCCGTGGTGGCGTACACCGTCGCCCGGTGGGTGCCCGGTTACGCGTCGCGTTCGGTGGTGGTGGTCGGCGCCTTCGCCTCCATTCTGGGCCCGCTGCGCTGGTTCGGGATGAACTCGTCGGGCAACCCGAGCACCGACATTCTCTACTGGGGGGCCTGCATGGGCGCGGTCCTCACGCCGTATGCGATCGGACGCCGCAGCCGCGAGGTCGCCAAGGCGCGCCAGAACGAGATCCGGATCGCCGAGGAGCGCTACCAGTTGCTGCTCGCCGAGCGTGAGCAGCAGTCCCGGCTGGCCGAGGCGTCCACCCGGACGATGATCGCGCGCGAGCTGCACGACATCGTCGCCCACTCGCTGTCGGTGATGATCGTGCAGGCCGAGGGCGGCAAGGCGGCCGCCGTCCGGCAGCCCGAGGTGGCCGCCGAGGCGCTCGACACCATCGCCGAGACCGGGCGCGAGGCCCTCCATGAGATGCGCCGGATCGTCGGCGTTCTGCGAGCCGCCCCCGACTCGGTCGAGGAGCCGCCGACCTACGCGCCCACGCCCACGCTGCGCGACATTCCCGAACTCGTCGCGCGCACGTCCGATCGCGCCACCCTTGGCGTCCACGGCGAGCCGCAGGCCGTGCCGCCCGCCCTGGCCCTCACCGTCTACCGCGTGATCCAGGAGGCGCTCACCAACTTCCTCAAGCACGCCGGCCTCGACGCCCACGCCACCGTGAACCTCAACTACGGTTCGCAGAGCATCACGGTCGAGGTCGTCGACGACGGTCAGGGCGTCGAGGACCCCACCGACGGCGGTGGCAACGGGCTGCGCGGCATGTACGAGCGCGTCACGTCGATGGGCGGGACGCTGCGCGCGGGACCACGGGGCGACCACCCGGGCTTCCGCGTGATCGCCGTTCTGCCGGTGCGCGAGTCCGGCGTCCCCGCCACGCAACGAAGGAGTAACCCGCAGTGACCCCGATCCGTGTGTTCCTCGCCGACGACCAGGCGCTCGTCCGCAGCGGCTTCCGCATGCTCATCGATTCCTCCGAAGATCTCCGCGTGGTCGGCGAGGCGTCCGACGGCGCCGAGGCGGTTGCCGCCCTGACCGCCCACCCCGCCGACGTCGTGCTCATGGATGTGCGCATGCCCGTGCTCGACGGCGTGGAGGCCACCCGCCGCATCACCGCCGCAGGCCTGCCCACCCGGGTGCTGGTGCTCACCACGTTCGACCTCGACGAGTACGCGTTCGCCGCCCTCAAGGCGGGCGCGAGTGGCTTCCTTCTCAAGGACGCCCGGCCGGCCGACCTGCTCACCGCCATCCGGACCGTGGCTGCGGGCGACGCGGTGGTGGCGCCCTCGACCACCCGCCGCCTGCTCGACCACGTTGCCCCCACCCTGACCAGCAGCCCCCGCGCCCAGGATCCGCGCCTCGCCCTCCTCACCGACCGTGAGCGCGAAGTGCTCGACCAGGTCGCCACCGGCGCCACCAATGCCGAGATCGCCGCCACCTTGTACATGGCCGAGGGGACGGTGAAGACCCACATCGGGAGACTGCTGACAAAACTCCAGGCGCGCGACCGCGTCGGCCTCGTGCTCTTCGCGTACGAGAACGGCCTCGCCGGCCGCTGAGCACTCACCCGGCCAACTCCTCGGCCAGGTCGAGCGCATGGGCACGCAACGCCCGCACACCCTTGCTGCACCGCCACCGCACGCTGTCGCTGCTCGTGCCCAGCTCGGACGCCGCCGCCCGGCTCGACCTGCCGTCCACGTACACGACGCGAAGCGTCCGGCGGGTGGTCGCGTCGATGTAGCCGAGCCGCTCCCCCGCCTCGAGGAGATCCTCGGCGTCCCAGCCCTCCGGCCCCTGGGGCGCCGCCCAGCCGAAGGAGTCGACCCCGCGCGTGCGGGCCTTGACCAGCTTAAGGGTGTCCAACGCCAGGTTGGCCGCCACCCGGCGCGGACGCTGCGCGACTGGGTAGGTGCAGATCCTCTCCCAGAGCGCCGCGAGGTAGTCGGAGAGGTCGGCGGCGGCGTCCCTGCTCGCCATGCGCACCATCTTGGGCAACAATGCCTGCAGCACCACCCGGCCAGCCAGCCCGTCACCGGCCGCGTGCCGGCGCAGCAGGGCCAGCAGCGCGGCGTCCGGGTCGTTCCTGACCGCCGCGAGCGACCCTACGAGCCCGGCCGCTTCTGACAAGCAGTTCCACTCGGCGTCGAGCCGGCGGAGGGTTTCGGTCATCGCTTCGCAGGTCATGAGCGCCAGCCTCTCCGGGGGGTGTTGGCAAAGGTGTTGGCGGGCCGGCGGGAGTTGTTGGCCATCCTGAGCACACAAACGGGCACGAACCGGAGGAAAGAAACCTGCGGGCAACCGCCCTCACGGCGTTGCTGAGTGTGGGACTTGGGCTTAGATTTGGTTGTGCCCGGGAGGCTGCTGGTTGGGGTGCCGCAGCCTCTCGGTGCCTTTCTTCCCCGTTCTCACTCGCCCTCGAGCACGCGCGCGAGGAAGTCGCGCAGATCTCCGCTCTCGCCGTCGCGTCCGCCGCGGTTCACGACCAGGTCCGGTGGGGACGCCGCAAGCTTGACCCCCCTCACCCGGCCCAGCAGCGAGTTGGGCACCACCAGCACGTACCACGACCCGTCCGTTGCGATCCCGAGGGTCTGGGCCCGGTTCACGTACCAGCCGGTCTGGTCGCTCCGGACGCGGCGCCCGTCCACCTGGGTCGCCAGGAGCGGCACCGGCGCGAGGCCGCGGGCGGCGGCGTCCGCGACGAAGGCGTCGATGATCACCTGCGCTGCCTGCGCCTCGCCTGCGCGGGCTGCTGCGGCCAGTTCGGCCATCCGGCGGGCGTCCGCGCGGCGCTGCTCACTCATGGCCTCCACGCTAGCCGGTGACGCGGCCGCACCGGTCCGTCTAGCATCCGCCCATGGAGGTGTTCACCGCCGGGGTTCTCCTGGCGCTCGCTGCGATCCCGGTCGCGATCCTCGCGCTGGCGGTCGCGGCGTCCACGTGGCCCTTCGTCGCGCCGGCCAAGCCTCCTCTGGCCGACCTCGTCCAAGACGCCGCCGACCCCGACGCCGAGCGCCCCCGCATGCACAGCCTGACCCAAGGCCTTCTCGCCGCGTGGGTCGCGTTCGGTCTGGCTCTCGCGCTCACCGTGGTGGCCTCCGCACTGGGCGGATCGTTCCCCCTCAACCTGCCGGTCCTGGCGTTGGCGCCTTGGGTGGGGTTCGGCTGCGCGCTGGGCGTCTTGTCGGTGTGGCCGCTGCGCCCTGCCGACCATGCACCAAGCTCGGTCGGCCGGCGCATCCAACTGGTCTCCGCCCTGCCCCCGTGGCTGAAGCTCGCGCTGGGGTTCGCGACCAGCGTGCTCGCCGGGACGCTGCTGGCCACGGGTCTCACCGGCGTCGTGGACCCCGACACGGGCGAGCACATGGCTCTGCCGGTTCCCTCCGTCATGGACTGGCGGACGCTCGGCGACCAGGTGATCGACGTCGTCTACACCGACTACGGCATCACCGTTCCGTGGCCGGGATGGTCGTGGGGGTTGCCCACCCTGGTCGGCATGGGCGTGTGCGCCGCACTGCTGACCGCCGTAGCCGCGCAGCTCACCCGCTCCCGGGGTCCACTCGCCTCGGCGCTCCACGACGTGGACGTCGCCACCCGCCGCCATGTCGCCGCGTTCGTGGGCCTGCTCGCCGCAGCGGCCGTCGCCGCCTCGCTGTGCGGGACCCTCCTGATGGTGGGGATCGTTCTGCGGCAGATCTCCGGCGTGCCGACTCCGGCGATCGACGGCGTCTACTCGCGGCAGGTGCTCGCCTACGCCGAGCCTCTGGGGACCCTCTCCCAGGTCATCTCGTGGCTCGGCTGGGCGCTGGGTGCTTCCGCCTTGGTGATCCCGTGGTGGGCAGGCATGGTCATCCGCGAGTTGCGACGCGCCGAGCGGGCGGCGCGCACCGTCTTCTGAACCGGAAGGATGGGCTGCATGAACGATGAGGCGCGGGCCAGGGAACTCGTCGGTGCCGCCCAACGCATCCTGGCGTTGACGGGCGCCGGTCTGTCGACGGCGTCGGGGATCCCCGACTTCCGAGGTCCCCAAGGGCGCTGGACCCTCGACCCGGACGCCGAACGGGTCTCCACCCTGGACTACTACCTCCACGACGAGGCGGTTCGGCGGAAGGCGTGGCGGGTCCGCGCCGAATCCCCCGCGCGCGGCGCTCGGCCCAACCCTGGCCATCTGGCGCTCGTCGAACTGGAGCGTCAGGGACGCCTCGCAGGCATCGTCACCCAGAACACCGACGGCCTGCACCTCGCCGCCGGCTCGAACCCCGCGCTCGTCCACGAAATCCACGGCAACGCCCGCACCTGGCGCTGCGAGGACTGTCACCGCACCGGTCCCATGGCCGACATGCTGGTTCGCGTCGAAGCGGGCGACGATGATCCGCGCTGCCCCCGCTGCGGCGGCATCACCCGGGCGACGGTGATCCTGTTCGGAGAACTGCTCGACCCCTCCGTGCTGGACGCCGCCGTCGCCCTCGCCGGCGCCTGCGATCTCGTGCTGGCGATCGGCACCTCCCTCACCGTCCACCCGGTGGCCGGCCTCGTCCCGTACGCGGTGAACTCCGGCGCCCGGCTCGTCATCGTCAACGCCGAGCCGACACCCTACGATGCTTGGGCCGACGCGGTCGTCGCCGACCCCATCGAAGACGTCCTGCCGCGGCTCGTGGGCTGAGGCTCCCCGCGTGGCAGGCCACTTCCCTCGCGCTGCGCCACTTCCCTCGTGCCGCACCACTTCCCGCGCGTTGCAACGGTAGGGAAGTGTGCCGGAACGAGGTACGTGCACCCGGGCGCGGTGAGTGCACCCCTCAGCCCAGCAGGACGCCGTCCTTCAGCACCGCCGCGACCGTCCAGTCGGACGCCAGCGCGACGGCGTCCGCTCGCGACCCCGGTGCGAGTTCTCCGACGCCGGGCAACCCCAGGTAGAGGGCTGGGTTGAGGGTGGCTGCACGGACGGCGTCCACCCAGTCGACACCCCAGCCGATGGTGTTGCGGACGGCGTCCGCCAGCACCAGGGTGCTGCCGGCGATCGTGTCGGTGCCGGCGATGTGCGCCTGACCGTTGCGCACCTCGACCGCGAGCTCGCCCAGCACATAGTCGCCGTCG
>NZ_JARKOT010000203.1 GCF_029977985.1 Propioniciclava sp.
GGCGAGCGCGTCGGTGCCGTAGCCCTTCCAGGCGAGCTCTTCGACGACGGCGGCGACGCCGATGACGACGAACGCGTTGAGGGCGCCGGCGGTGAAGGAGGTGGTGCCGCGGGGGAGGAACTGGTCGGGGGAGTAGCCCAGGGGGACCGAGAGGGCGGTGGCGACGAGGAGGGAGACCGGCAGGAGGAGCGCGGCGGTGGCCCAGAGGAGAGGCTGCACTGAGCGGACGTTCGTGAGGCGCCGGCGCGCGTCGGCGACGAGCGCCCGGTCGCGGAGGACGAGGGTCGCGGCCACGCCGAGCGGCGTGACCAGACCCAGGACGCCGAGGGTGGCGATCCATGTGGGGGAGGCGGGGACCGCGTCCGGGTGGTGCGAGATCCAGCCTGCGGTGAACCAGAGGGCCCACGGGATCGCGGAGGCGACGACATAGAACCGCCAGGGATGCTGGTAGCGGGCGACGATGGCGGGCAGGGGGGTGGTCGGTGCGACGGAGGGGGGGTCTTCTACGATGTAGATCATGGGTGGAACGCTATCTCTACGGTGTAGAACTGCGCGATGCGGGACCACCCTGAGTCATCCCGCACCGGCGGCGTCCGCCCCTGGCCCGCGTCGTGGGCCTGACGAGCGGCGTCCCTCTCTCCCGTGTTGCAGTTGGGGAGCATCCCCGTGTTGCGGTTGGGGCTCACGAATGGAGCGCTCCAGCGCCCTCTCCGTGAGCCCCAACCGTCACACGGGGTGGGCACCCGAGTGTCACACGGGTGGTCACACGGTGACGCGGACGAGGTTGCCCCACGGGTCGTCCATCTCGACCATGAGCCCCGTGTGGCGTGTCGGGACGCCGCGAGCCTCGGCCCGCTCGGCGAGGCGACCGACCGCGGACGCCGTCGGCAGCACGATGTCGACGCGACCGAGGCCCAGGGCCGGCGTCCGGAGACCGACGCCGGGCGTCTGCCAGGTGTTCATGGCCATGTGGTGGTGGTAACCGCCGGCGGACACGAACAGGGCGCCGGGGGCCTCGGCGGTCACGTCGAAGCCCAGGGTGTCGACGTAGAAGTCCTTCGCGTGGGCGGTGTCGCCCACCTTGAGGTGCACGTGGCCCACCACCGTGCCGTCGGGCAGGGAGCCGCGGCGGTCGGCGTCCGTGCGGACGAAGTCGCGGGCCGCATCGGTGAGGTGCTCGGTGAGGAACGCGTTGGGATCGATGAAGAGCGTGTCCATCTGCACGCGGCCGCCGTGCCAGGTCCACTGGTCGCGGGGGCGGTCGACGTAGAGCTCGACGCCGTTGCCCTCGGGGTCGTCGAGGTAGAAGGCCTGGCTGACGAGGTGGTCGCCCGAGCCGGTGAACTGGCCCGCGTAGGGGCTGATGGCGAAGGACGCCAGCGTCGTGGCCAGGGCGGTCGGCGTCTCGTTGAGGATCGCCGTGTGGAACAGCCCCGCGCTGCGGCGCTCGCCGCGGGGCAGGTCGGCACGGTGGCGCAGGGTGAGGAGGGTCTCGCCGCCGCGGCCGAGGTCGACTTCGCTGCCGCGCTCGGCGACCTGGTCGAGCAGGAGGACGTCGCGGTAGAAGCCGGTCATGGCGTCGAGGTCGGCGACGTCGAGCGCGACGCCGCCCATGCGCGTCTGCGTGGGGAGGAGCTCAGTCGTGGTGGTCATACCCACGAAACTAGTTGATACCTCAATTAATTCCCAGTTCGGTTGCCAACGTGGCCACGCGGGCGTCGATGTCGTCGCGGATGAGGTCCATGCGCTCGTCGCCCTCGATGCCGCGCAGGGAGGGTTCGTCGGTCTCCCAGCGCTCGATCGGGGCGCGCATGCCCTCGACGGGTTCGACGTGGGCGTCCTGGCCGAGGATGACCACCCGGTCGGCCGTGCGCAGCAGCTCGGGATCGATGCCCTTCGAGCGTGCGGTGCTCATGTCCGCGCCGGCGCGAGCCACGGACGCCGCCGACGCCGCGTTGACCTTCCCCTTCGGCGTCGTGCCTGCGGAGTGGATGTCGGCGGCCTCGCCCACCCGGGCGCGCAGGAGTGCTTCTGCCATCTGGGACTTGCCCGCGTTCGAGACACAGATGAACAACACCGTGGGGCGATCAGCCATCGGGACTCCTTCGTCGTGGTTGCTTCAAGTCTGGTGGGGGGTGGGAATCTCGACAAGCCCGACCGGCGGGGGGTGGTCTCGACAGGCTCGACAGGCGGGTTGACGGGGGCTCTGAGCGGATTCAGAGAGGGTGAGGCATACTCGGGGTCGGGCGAGGGGGGCTACGGACGCCGCAGCGGCCGTAATCGGCCGATCAGGGCCCATTGTGCGGTCAGGGGACCCGTGTTTTTCGGGGTCGATCGGCTAGAGTGGGGACGTCTGAGGCCGTCGCCCCACAACTGCGTGGATGCGGCGTCCTTCGTGCGTTCAGCTCCGGGAGTGCCGCCGGGGCGTCTCAGCAGGGAGAGAGTATCGGGTGACTGAGAACACCAACGGGCCCCGGGTGTCGTCCACGTCGGTGGAAGAGGGTGTGTACGACGCCAGTGCGATCCAGGTTCTGGAGGGGCTCGAGGCGGTGCGCAAGCGCCCGGGCATGTACATCGGCTCCACGGGCGAGCGCGGTTTGCACCATCTCGTCTACGAGATCGTCGACAACTCCGTCGACGAGGCGCTCGCCGGTTACTGCGACACCATCACGGTGACGCTCCTGCCGGGCGACGGCGTCCGGGTCACCGACAACGGCCGCGGCTTCCCGGTCGACCTGCACCCGAAGGAGAAGATCCCGGCCGTCACGCTGGCTCTCACGGTGCTGCATGCCGGCGGCAAGTTCGGCGCGGGCGGCTACAAGGTTTCCGGCGGCCTGCACGGGGTGGGTGCGTCCGTCGTGAACGCGCTGTCCGACTCCCTGAGTGTCGACGTGCGGCGCGACGGCTACCACTGGCACCAGAGCTTCAGCCTCGGCGTCCCGGACGCCGACCTGCAGCGGGGGCGTCCCCTCGGGCCCGACGACCAGATCGGCACGACCGTCACGTTCCACGCGTCGACCGAGATCTTCGAGACCACCACCTACAACTGGGACACCCTCGCCACCCGGTTCCGCGAGATGGCGTTCCTCAACAAGGGCCTCACGATCCGGCTGGTCGACGAGCGGCCGCTGAGCTCCGACGAGTTGAAGGCGCAGGTCAACGGCACCGGCCTGGCCGACTTCGAGGACGACGCCGAGGCCCACACCCGCGAAGTCACCTTCCGCTACGACGACGGCCTCATCGACTTCGTGAAGTACCTGACGGGGACCAAGGAGACGATCCACCCGAGCGTCATCGCGATCGACGCCGAGTCGGCCGACGACCAACTCGCGCTCGAGGT
>NZ_JARKOT010000232.1 GCF_029977985.1 Propioniciclava sp.
CTGGCACACAACCTGATCAAGATCAGCGCCCTCCTGGCCGGCTGACCCCCAGAGCCGGGAGACTCCCAGTCAGGAAGGGCCCGCGCCGTCAGCCCGGCCAGCCAGCCGACCGGCGCCACCGGACTTCTTCAGGTCGAAGTACCTAAGCGGCGTCAGGCTGATTGAGCCCACCGGCGTCAGCGCGTGAGGCGAACCCCGACTGCCTTCACGGACGCCTCCACCGGGACGCCGGCCGCCAACCCGAGGGTCCCCACCGAGCGTGCGGTCACATCCGCCACGACGGTGGCCGCGCCCACCGTCAATCGGACGCGCACCACACCCCCACGCGCCTCGAGCCCGATCACGGTGCCGCGCCAGGTGTTCCGCGGCGACCCTTGCGGCGCTCCGCCTGCCGGGTAGAGCGCGACCGCGGCGGGCGCGAAGAGGGCCAGCGCCGCGTCGCCGGCGGCGGGGGCGGCGTCCGGATCGGGCACACCGACCACCTCGAAGTCACCGAACCGCACAACGTCCGCGGAGATGCAGGTGCCGCAGAGCCGGTTCAGCCCGGCGAAATCGGCCGCGAAGTCCGTCGGTGGTCGCCGGAGCACGTCGTCCACCGGGCCGTGCGCCCGGACCCGCCCGTGGTCGAGCACCGCCACGTCGTCGGCCAATGACCACAGGTCGAGCTCGCCGTGGGTCACGAGCACCACCGTCCGCCCCCGCAGACGCTCGCGAAGCAGAGCCCGCAGCCGCCCGGCTGCGGTCACGTCCAGGGCTGCCAAGGGCTCGTCGAGCACGACGAGGTCGGGGTCGGACGCCAGCGCCCGGGCCAGCGCGACGCGTTGCGCCTCCCCGCCCGAGACCTGGTGCGGACGCCGCGCGGCGAGCGAACCGCAGCCGACGGCGTCCAACTCAAGAGCGGCACGCTGCCGAGCTCGGCGTCGGGACACCCCGCGGGCGCGGGGGCCGAACGCGACGTTCTCGAGCACGTCGAGGTGGCCGAAGAGCACGGGCCGCTGGGCGAGGAGGCCCACGTGACGCTGCCAGGGCGGCACCCAGACGCCGGGCCCGGCGACGACACGCCCCCCGAGGGTGACCGTGCCCGTATCGGGCCGCAGGCGCCCCGCAAGCAGGTGGACCAGCGTCGACTTGCCCGCACCGTTGGGCCCGATCACGCCGAGAACACGCCCGGGAGCCGCCTCCACGTCGAGCTGGACGCCGCGGGCTGTGACCCCGGCGTGCACGGTCGCAGCACTCATGCGCTCGCCCCGCGCCGGCGCAACCACCATGCGGGCAGCACCACTAGCACCGCCGCGATGGCGATGAGGGCCACGGAGAGACTGACGGCGACGTCGGCGTCCACCTCGCGCTGCAGGTAGATCTCCAGCGGCAACGTGCGGGTCACGCCCCGGAGCGAACCGGCGAACGTGAGCGTGGCGCCGAACTCGCCGAGGGCGCGCGCGAACGCCATGGTGGCCCCCGCGATCAGCGACGGGCCGACGAGCGGCACAGTGACGCGGCGCAGCACGTGGGCCGGGTTCGCGCCGAGGCCCACCGCGGCGTGCTCGACCTCGGGATCGAGGGAGCGCAGCGCCCCCTCGACCGCCACCACGAAGAACGGCATCGACACGAAGGCCTGCGCGAGGACGACGGCGGCGGTCGTGAAGCCGATCTGGATGCCGGCCACGTCGAGCGTGGCACCCAGCAGCCCGCGGCGCCCCAAGGTGGACAACAGCGCGAGCCCGGCCACCACGGGCGGCAGGACCATCGGCAGGACAGCGAGCGTGCGGGCCACATGCGTCCAGGCACCCCGGGCGCGCGCCATGACGAGCGCCAGCGGTAGGCCGAGACCGACCGCGAGCGCGGTCGAGACCGCGCAGGTGCGCAGACTGAGGCCGAGGGCGGCCACGGAGTCCGGGCGGGTCAGCAGGCCGGGCAGCCGGTCGAGCGGGATCCGCGAAGCCAGACCCGCGATCGGCAGGGCGACGAACGCCAGCGCCAAGCAGGCCGGCAGCCAGATCCAGCGCGGGAGCGGCGGTGGGTTCACGGAGTTCCGAAACCGTAGCTGGCCAGCACCGCCTGACCCTGCGGCGAGGTGACGGCGTCCACGAACTGCTGCGCCACCGCAGGGTCGGACGCCTCGGCCGTCACCGCGATCGGGTAGCGGTTGACCACCTGCTCGGCCCCCGGCACGGGCACGACCTCCACCTTGTCGCCGGAGAGCTTGGCGTCGGTGGCGTAGACGAACCCTGCGTCCGCCTCGCCGGACTCGACCTTGCCCCGAACCTCGGTCACGTTCTGCTCCTCCGACACCGGGTGCAGGGCGACGCCGAGGGTCTCGGCCAGCTGGGCGGTCGCGTTCCCACAGGGGACGCCCACCGCACACACCACGAGGCGCTTGCCGTCGAGCGAGGAGTCCAGACCGGTGATCGCCCCGGGGTTCCCGGCGGGCACGACGAGCACCAGTTGGTTGGTGGCGAACAAGCTCGGCGTCCCGGCCACCAGACCCTGGTCAAGGGCCCGGGTCATGTTCTTCTCGTCGGCCGAGGCGAAGACGTCGGCGGGTGCCCCGCCGGCGAGCTGGTCGACCAGCGTCGAGGAGCCCTCGAAGGAGAACGCCACCTCGGCCCCGCGCTCGGCCTCGAACGCCGCGCCGATCTCCTCGAAGGGTGCCTTGAGGGAGGCGGCCGCGAAGACCGTCAGCGACCCCCCGGGGGTGGGCGCCGCCGGCGCGGGGTCGGTGGGGGTAGCGGGAGCCGGCGCCGTGCAGGCGCCGAGGAGCGCCAGGATGCCAACGCCCAGCACGGCGAGGCCGCCGGACCGGGCCCTCATCGGTCGGCCCGATCCACGACGACGTTGGTTGCCTTCACGCGGGCGGTCGCTGCGACGCCCGGCTCAAGACCGAGCTCGTTCACCGACTCGGTCGAGATCAACGCCACCACCCGGAAGGGACCGCATTGCAGTTCGACCTGCGACATCACCTGGTCGGAGACCACGCGGGTGACGAGCCCCTCGAAGTGGTTCCGGGCCGACGTTGACGACTCGCGCCCCGGCTCCGGCGCGTCGTCGAGCGCGAGGCGCACGAGTTCGACGCCGTCGATGACGGCGTGACCGGCGGCGTCCTGAGCCAGTTCGATGGTGTCGCGGGCGATCCGGCGCCGCAACGTGTCGTCACTGACACCCAGCAGCCGGGCGGCGGTACTGATGCGATAGGCGGGCATGACACCGGAGCGTAGCCGCATGTGCGGATCAATGCACCTCGAAAGGAACGCAACTGCGGCGTCAAGTGAGGGTTGACCAGATCACCTGTGCCGTGCGCGTGTTTGACCTAGAGTCTTCGCCAACGCACCGGCGGTGAGCGGTGCGGCGGAGCGGAGGAGGGGCGATGAACGGACGGCGCCGATGGGGCTTGGTGGCGGCGATGACGGGCTTGCTGGTCATCGGGAGCGGGGTAGCGGGTGCTTCCGCGACCGTGGCGCCGATCACGAGGGAGGGCGTCTTCCGCATCGAGGGCCCCAACCGTTACGCGACGGCGGTGGAGGTGTCGCGGGCGATCGCCCAGCCACCTCAAGAGGTGGTCTACGTGGCCAGCGGCACGAACTACCCGGACGCCCTCGCCGCCGGCCCTGCCGCAGCCAGGGCGAAGGCACCCCTGTTGCTCGTCGCACCCAACGCCGTGAGCCCAGAGGTCATCGCGGAGCTGAAGCGGTTGGAGCCGAGCGAGATCCGCATCGTCGGCGGCCCGAATGCGGTGAGCGAAGATGTTGCCGCCACCCTGAAGGAAGCCACCGGGGCCGAGATCACGCGCATCGCCGGCGATGACCGCTACGAGACGGCCACACTGCTCGGAGAGGGGGTCACCGATCCCGAGCGGATATGGGTGGTCTCCGGTGAAAGCTTCGCCGACGCCTTGGCCGCCGGCGCCGCCGCTGCCCACGACCATTCGATGATCGTGTTGACCCGGCGGGACGCATTGCCCGAGGTGAGCGCTCACAAGCTGGTCGAACTGGCTCCCGCACAGGTCGCGGTGGCCGGCGGTAACGCCGCCATCGCCGAAGCGACGTTCCAGCTGGTGCAGGACGCCGCTCCCGGCGCCCAGGTGAGCCGGGTGGAGGGCACGGATCGCTACGCCACGGCCGCAGCGGTGGCCAAGACGGTCTGGCCCCGAGGAAGTGCGGTGCTCTTCTTCGCCTCCGGCGTCACCTACGCCGACGCCCTTTCTGGAACACCCGCGGCCGCGCTGAGCGATGCGCCGATCCTGCTCACCCGGGCCGATAGGCACCCCGCGGCCACCATCGATGCCCGCCTCGCGCTCGGCTCCGGTACGCGCATTACGCTCGGTGGCGCCTCTGCGTCCTTCATGGAAAGCACCGCGCCTGAGCCGATTGTCGGTCCCGCTCCGGAGCCGACCCAGTCGACACCCCCGGGGCCGTCGCCGACCGACGACGTGAACTGCAGTTCCTTCGCAACCCAAACCGAGGCGCAGGGGTGGTGGGAGTCCCACGGTTACTCCCCCGGCAACGACCCGCACGGGCTCGATGGCAACGGCGACGGGGAGGTGTGTGAATCACTGCCCGGGTGACTCACGCGAGCAAGGAGCGGCATCCGTTGATGGCTGGCGCTCGCACGCGCCTCCGACGGCACCCCGGGCAGGAGTCGAACCTGCTGCGCTAATCCTGATTCAAAGTCAGGCGGGCCCTACCGAAAGACCAACCGGGGTTCGCCCGCGGACGGGCTCGAGAGGCCACTCTACCGGCCTTGCGTCGTGCGTCCATTGGCGCCGGGACGCCGTCTCGCGAGAGACTGACCGGGTGACCCTGCCGCACGCCACGCCGAGGACGCGCCGCAGCCGCGTCCGCATGACGCGCGCCCAGCGGCACGAACAGCTCATCGATGTCGCCCGCGGACTGTTCGCCGAGAAGGGTCTCGACGGCACCTCCGTCGAGGAAATCGCGGCGCACGCGGGCGTCAGCAAGCCGGTGGTGTACGAGCACTTCGGCGGCAAGGAGGGCCTCTACGCCGTCGTCGTCGACCGCGAGGTGCAAACGCTCCACGACGCGATCCATGCGGCCATCTCGCAGCCGTCGGTGAGCCCGCGCCGCCTCATCGAACTCGGCACGCTCGCCCTGCTGGACTACATCGAGGAGAGCCCCGACGGCTTCCGCATCATCAGCCGCGACTCCTCCCCCATCAGCCTGGACGGTAAGGACTCAGCCGAGTCGCGCACGTTCGCCACCATCTTGTCCGGCATCGCCGCCCGCGTGGAGGGCCTGCTGGGCGCCCAGTTCGCCCGCCGCGGCTTCGACCCCGACACAGCGCCCCTCTACAGCCAGATGCTCGTCGGGCTCGTCGCCCTGGCCGGCCAGTGGTGGGTGGACGCCCGCGAGACCACCAGCCTCACCAAGCCCCAGGTCGCCGCCCACCTCGTGAACCTCACGTGGAACGGCCTGTCCGGCCTGCTCCCCCACCCGCGGCTCCTCGTCACCGATGAGGACGCCGACGCGTAAGTGGTCTCGACAAGCTCGACCAGCGGGACTCACGACAGCCGCGTGACGGACACCTCCACGGACAGTTCGGCCTCCTCGTCGCCGAGGTAGACGCCGGTGAAGGGCGGGACGTCCTCGTAGTCACGGCCGCGGGCGACGACGATGTGGTCACCCACCGACTTCCGGTTCGTCGGGTCGACACCCACCCAGTCGCCGCCCCACCACTCGACCCACGCGTGGCTCTCCCCCGTCAGCGGCTGGCCGAGAGGGGCGTCCGGATCGGGCGCGAGGTAGCCGGACACATAGCGCGCCGGGATGCCCAAGTGACGAAGGGCGCCGATGGTGATGTGCACGAAGTCCTGGCAGACGCCCTTCTTCGCCTCCCACGCCTCGGCGGCGCTGGTGGTGGCGACCGTCCAACCGGCCTCGTACTCCAGCTCGGCCCGCACGAGCTCGATCACCTTGGTCACCGTCTCGGCGGGCGACAGCCCCTCGACAGCGGCGGCGAAGTGCGCGTGCACCTCGGTCGGCAGCTCGGTGGTCGGCCGGGCCTCCAGCCA
>NZ_JARKOT010000237.1 GCF_029977985.1 Propioniciclava sp.
GGACGCCGGCGGCGTCCGTCAGCCCGCTCACGCCCACGCGCGCGCGCAGACCGAAGAGCGCGAGGATGCCCGGCAGGCGATCGAGCCACGTGGCGGGCAGCAGCCAGGTGTCGAGCCCCTCCCACAGGAGCACCTCGGCCAGCGGCACCCAGGGGTCCACTCCTTCGGCGGGGACGCCGACCACGATGCGCTGCCCGCGCAGGGCCTCGGTGAGGACGCTCATGGCGCCATCTTGCCGCACGCGCTCGCCGCACGCGCGTGAGGCGGGCGGGGGCGTCCGCGGCGGGCACGCCGGGCAATAACCGGCAACCCGGCCCCTCAGTTCCCCGATCCGCGCCGCGCCTTGTGAAATGGGGGGGTGGCCAATGCACCCTCCCCTGACATCGTGATCGACGACGCCCTCGTCGGCGAGTTGCTCGCCGAGCAGGCGCCCGACCTGGGCGACCTGCCGCGGCACTTCATGGGCAACGGCTGGGACAACGCACTGTTCCGCATCGGCGAGGGTCTCGTGGCCCGGCTGCCGCGGCGGGAGGCGTCCAGCCGGCTGATCAACCACGAAGTGCGCTGGCTCCCCGAGCTGGCCGTCGGCCTCGACGTCGACCTGCCCCTGCCCGTGTTCGTGGGCGAACCCAGCGCGGCCTACCCGTGGACATGGTCGGTGGTGAACCTCATCCCAGGAGTCACGGCCAGCAGCATCCCGGTCGCCGACCGCACGGTGTTCGCCGAACGGCTCGCCGACGCCCTCTGGTGCCTCCATCTGCCCGCGCCGGCCGACGCGCCGCTCAACCCCTGGCGCGGGGTCTCGCTCGCGCAGGACGTGTTCGACACCCGCGTGCGTGAGCGCATGGCCGGGCACGCGGCGTCCGATGAACTGCTGGCCCGCTGGGAGGCGTGGTCGCAGGCGCCGGAGTTCGACGGGGTCGATGTGTGGGTCCACGGCGACCTGCACCCGCACAACATCATCGTGCACCCCGACCACACCCTCGCCGGCATCGTCGACTGGGGCGACCTCACCGCAGGAGACCCCGCGACCGACCTCGCCACCGCGTGGCTCACCTTCGACGAGAACGGACGCCGCCTCTTCGTCGACCGCATCGACGACGGTGGCCTCATGGACGCCTCCACCTGGCAGCGCGCCAAGGCGTGGGCGTTGTACCTCGGCCTGATCCTCCAGACCATGTCCGACGACATGCCAGAACTCGCCGGGATCGGCGAGCACGCCCTGGCCCAGGTGCTGGCCGAGCAGGCCTGACAGCAGCCGTTCCAGCCGCGACTTCGTTCGGTTCACCTGCCGGACACCGAATCGAATAGGTGAGTTGGCGGACAAGCGGAGGGCCTTGTCACCTAGACTGTCAGGGTGCCCCGAGCCTCCCGCTACCCCAACGATCTCCGCGAACGCCTTGTGCTCGAGGCGACGGCCCGCCTGAGGACCGTCGGCCCCGACCGGGTGTCCGTCCGCGACCTCGCCAACGCCCTGTCCACCTCCACCAACGCGATCTACTCGATCTTCGGCGGCAAGGATCCCCTCCTCGCCGCCGTGGCCGAACGCGCCTGCGCCGAACTGCACGCCCGTCAAGTGGCGGCCGCGGCGTCCGGGGCGGGCGCCGACGGCGTCCGGGCCGCCGCCCGAGACCAGCGGGCCTGGGCGCTCGAGAACCCCGGCCACCACTTGCTGCTGCGCGGACTGGTCGGCGACGCTTCGTCGGAGGAACTGGCTGCAGCCGACGATCCGCTCGTGCCACTCGTCGCCTCGTGCGTCGCCGACGGCACCTGCGCTCCCGGTGACCCGGTGGAGATCGTCGCCACCATCCGCGCCGCTGTCCATGGGTATGTGACGCTGGAACTGCACCGCACGGCGTCCGGCCCGGATCCGGAGGACGCCGACGCTCGCTTCGAAGCCCACCTCTGGCGGCTCCTGAGGGGCGTGTTGGCGCCGGTCTCCGCGGTCGCCTGAGGCTGCGGCCGGGGAGCTGGCTCGCGGCGGTCAGGAGAGGGGCGTGCGGCGGAACTGCTCGAAGCTGCGGGACGCCGTCGGCCCACGCTGGCCCTGGTAGTGACTCCCCCGCTCGGCGCTGCCGTACGGGTGCTCGGCCGGCGAGCTCAACCGGAAGAAGCACAACTGGCCGATCTTCATGCCCGGCCACAACTTGATCGGGAGCGTCGCGACGTTGCTCAACTCGAGCGTCACGTGCCCGACGAAGCCCGGATCGACGAACCCGGCGGTGGCATGGGTCAGCAGGCCGAGGCGTCCGAGCGAACTCTTGCCCTCCACGCGAGCGGCGAGATCGTCGGGCAAGGTGACCCGTTCGAGCGTCGACGCCAGCACGAACTCGCCGGGGTGCAGGACGAACGCCTCATCGGCGCCCACCTCGACCAGCCGGGTCAGATCGGGCTGTTCCTGAGCCGGATCGATGAACGGGTACAGGTGGTTGTCGAACAGCCGGAAGTAGCGATCCAGGCGCACGTCGACGCTCGACGGCTGGATCATCGACGCCTCGAACGGCTCCAGGCGGACCCGTCCGCCGTCGATCTGGGCGGAGATGTCTCGGTCTGACAGCAGCACGACGGCAGCCTAACGGCTGGGCCCTACAGTGAGCAGGTGCCCGACCGCCCGGCCCCCTCGCCGAACGCCCCGCCGGTGCCGGACGCCGCCCACGAACGTTCGCTGGGACTCGCGTCCGGGGTGTCGGCCTACCTCATCTGGGGCTTCTTCCCGCTGCTCTTCGCACTCGTCGCCGCCGCCGGCCCCCTGGAGATCCTCGCTCACCGCGTCGTCTGGTCGCTGGCGGCCGTGTCGCTGGCGCTCGCGCTGTTGCGCCGCCCCTGGGGCTGGCTGCGTACCGTCTTCCGCGGCCCCCGCTTCGTGCGGCTCGTCGCCGCGACGGTGCTCGTGGCCGTCAACTGGCTGACCTTCATCTGGGCGGTCAACAGCGGCCACGTCGTCGAAGCCAGCCTCGGCTACTTCATCAACCCGCTGCTCAACATCGCGCTCGGGGTGGTCCTGTTCGGCGAGCGCATGCGGCGCACGGGCGCGATCGGGGCGGCCCTCGCCCTGGCCGGCGTGATCGTCATCGGCTGGCAGAACTGGGCGACCCTGTGGGTGTCGCTGCTGCTCGCGGGCTCGTTCGCCTCCTATGGCGCGGTCAAGAAGCGGGCTCCGCTCCCACCGCTTGAGGGGCTGTTCGTCGAATCGGCACTGCTCGCACCGCTGGCCATCGGCTACCTCGTCGTCCTCGGCGCCACCGGAGCCGGCCTGTTCGGGACGCAACCGGCGGCGTCCGGATTCCTCGTTCTCGCCGGGGTGCTCACCGCCCTGCCGCTGTGGCTGTTCGCCATCGCCGCGACCCGGCTGGAATACGGCGTGCTCGGCATCCTTCAGTACCTCGGGCCGACGATCCAGTTCATCCTCGGCCTGACGGTGTTCGGGCAGCACGTCGGCCCCACCTACTGGGCAGGGCTCGTGTTCGTCTGGTGCGGCTCGGCGGTCTACCTGAGCGGAGCCCTGCGGCGCAGCCGCGTCGAACTCGCGCCGCGCTGATTTCCGGCGCGACGGCAGCGAAGCCGTCCGGGAAGTGCTCCCCGATGCAGAGTGTCGGCGGGGCACTCTACGATGCTCTCACCAGCACGGAAGGACCGCCCCGCCATGTCGACACCCCCGCTCCCCGGACAGCCCTCACCAGAGAATCCGGACGCCACCGGCGCCAGCCAGGCCGCCGACCCCAATGCGAACCCGGCCACCGGAGCCGCCGCGAAGGTGGAGGCACCCCGGCCGGAGGCAACCCCCTATCCTCCGGCCGCAGCCCCCTACCCGCCGGCCGTCGGACCCCAGCCGCCCTCCGGGGGTGCGTATCCGCCCGCGGGCGGGTACGCACCCCCCGGCACGCCCCCCTACGCCCCGGGGACGCCGCCCGCCGCGGCGTCCTTCCCCCAGCCAGGCCAGCCCTACCCGCAGCCCGGCGAGCCGGGCGCGCAGTCCCCCTACGCGGGCCAGCCCTATGCGGCGGCCCAACCCGCGCAGAAGAAGAGCCGCAAGGGCCTCTGGATCGGTCTCGGCGTGGGCGCCCTCGTGCTCGTGCTCATGCTCGTCGGCATCGCGTCCGTGCTCGCCAGCCGCGGCGGTGGCCTGTTCGGCCCGAGCCCGTCGGACCGGGCCAAGCAACACGTCAGCGACTACTTCACCGCGCTGTCCGAGGGGCGCGCCGCCGACGCGCTCGCCCTGGTCGACGACTCGTCGATCACGGACAAGACGCTGCTGACCGACGCGGTCCTCGCCGACTCGCTGAGCCGCGCACCCCTCACCGACATCGCCGTCGGCGACCCCGTCGAAGACGGCTCGAGCTCCTTCACCGTGCCCGTGACCTACTCGGTGGGCGGCGAGTCGACGTCCGACTCGCTCAACGTCTACGTGAGCAGTTCCACTGGCCCGAGCCTGTACTCGGCCACCGCCGAGCTGGGCCTTTACCTGCTCGACGGCGCTCCGGTCACCGTGAACGGCGTGGAACTCACCTCGGTGGCGCCCGAGGTCTTCCCGGGGAGCTACGTCGTGGCCAGCTCCAGCGAGTACCTCACCGTCGAGGGCGACAGCACCATCGTCGCCCTCAACAGCACCGATCGCCCCGACCCCTCCCTGCAGTTGGCCGTGTCCGAGGCCGGCGTCCAGATGTTCCGCGACAAGGTCATCCCCGCCGCCGAGGCCTGCCTCGCGTCCACCGCGCTCAACCCGGGCTGCGGGCAGGCTGTGCCGGCCGAGGTGAACGGCGTGCAGGTGCGCGACAACACCGTCAAGCGCACCATGGACGCCGAGAACCGCGCCAAGCTCGCCAACGTCACGCCCGAGCCCGGCTCCTCCGTGCCCACCATCATCTCCGCGTGGGACATGGGCTACTTCGACGTCGAGGCCGAGTGCAACGACGGTGGCTCGTGGGGCGCCTGCACCTACACCGGAGAGGGCACCTCCTTCGGCACCGCGTCCATCGATGTGACCGACCTCGAGCTGAAGGTGCAGTGGGGCTCCTGAGCACCGTGTTGTCGGTTGTGCTGCCGCGGGTCGACCAGCGGCAGCTCAACCGCCGGGGCTACTCCTCGGGCCAGGTCCAGCCGTCCATGCGCCCGAGGAAGTCGTCGCTCGGGTCGCCGTCGTAACCCCGGTCGAACGGGGCGCACTGGGCCGCGTGGAGCACCTCGAGGGCGTTGAACATGCCCGACGCGTACTCCTCGGCGAACAGCACGGCCAGCGCGTCGCGCTGCGCCTCGGTGAGCGACCCCAACAAGGAGTTCATGGCCTGCTGCGCCGGATCCACGTCGGCGATGGCGTCGGCATTCGCGTTCCACACGCCCACGCGGACCCGTTGCGCACTCACCTGGCCCTGCCCGGTCGCGCACGACACGACCATGGCGTCGATCATCTGGCGGTAGAGCCAGCGGGGATCCTCAGTCATGGCTCCATTGTGCCCGGCGGCTTGGGCGGGCGTCAGTGCTCGTGCGGGTCGGCCTCGGCGTCGGCCTGCGTGCGGTGCACGGTGCCGGCGACATGGTCGGGCGGGCCGTACAACGCGTACACCTTCAGGTCGTCGGAGCCGACATTGGTGACGTTGTGCCACGTGCCCGCGGGCACGAGGATCACGAAGTCGGCCGTAGCGCGCCGCGTGTAGGTGAGTTCGTCTTCCGCCGGACCCATCTGGACACGCCCCGTGCCCTGCTCGATGCGCAGGAACTGGTCGTTCGTCGGGTGCACTTCCAGGCCGATATCGCCACCCGGTGGAATGGACATGTAAGTCATCTGCAGGTGCTCGCCCGTCCAGATCGTCTTCCGGAAATTCTTGTTGGCGAGCGTCGCCTTCTCCACGTCCACGACGTACGGCTGCTTGCCGAAGTCCTTCTGGATGAGGGCCGGCTTGGCAGGCGGCGCGCCCTCCTCGATCTCTGTGACCTCCGCGATGGCGTCCGCCTCCACCTGGGCGGCCTCGGCCAGTTCGGCGTCCGCCACCTCGATCTCGGCCTGCGCGGCCTTGGCCTCCTCCGCCGCAGCCTTGGCGGCGGCCTTCGCCTCGGCCTTCTTGGCCGCCTTCCGTGCCTCCTTCTTCGCGGTCTTCTTGTCGACCTTCGTGGCCTCGGCCTTCTCGTCGGACTTGGTCTTCTTCGCCATGGAGCCCTCCTCAGCATCGTTCCATCAATCCTAGCCACGGCACCCACGGGTGGGCTGGCGTTCGTGCGGGCACCTCTCGGAATCCTCGTGCGGTTGGTGGGACAAACGCTCCCTGGAGGGGGTGGCTGCTCCGCTGACAGCAGCAGCCTCCCCCTGACGCGGCGAACATCAGTGCTGCTCAGAGCTGCTTTCGGAGATAGGATGGAGCATGGCCAATGAATGCTCCCGCAGGCCCACTCGAAAGCAGCGGTTCCAACGGTGGTGGCGGGCGTTCGACGCACGGTGGGCCTGCATCGACGCCCAAGACATCGACCTCGTCAACTCCAACTGCACCGGCCGCGCCGAGTCGCTCAGGCGTGCCGGGGTGAAAGGGGTCGGCAGCTACCGCTGATCGGCCTCTGGCGGGTCGGGCCGCGCCCGACTAGGGTCTCCGCAACGCCGGACACCACGGTGGTGTCCCCGAGCGAAGGAGCACGCCCATGACGGACAAGCCCGAATCCCTCACCGACGACGAGATCCTCACCTCCTCCGACGGGGTGCCCGCCACCGAGCCCAGCCATGACGCCGACGGCGTCGACGGTCATGACGCCGACGGGGTGGACGGCGACTCGACCGACGGCGGCGACGCGGACGGCACCGACGGCGGCGACGCGGACGGGACGGACGGCGACTCGACGGACGGCACCGACGGCGATTCCCACGACGCCGACGGGGTCGACGCCTGAGCGATGAGCCACCTCGACCTGTTGTCCGGCGACGCCCGCACCTTCGTCTCGGAGGTGTGGGGTCGCCGGATCAACGTCCGCCGCATTGCTCCAGCCGACCTGGCCGGCTTGTTCGACATCGAGCAGGCAGACCACCTCATCACCCGGACCGCGCTACGGACGCCCCAACTGCGGCTCGCCCGCTCGGGTTCGGTGCTGCCGGAGACCAGCTACACACGGCACGCCACGATCGCGGGTCAACCCCTGACCGGGCTGGTCGACCCACGGAAGGTGCTCGATCTGTTCTCCGACGGCGCGACGATCGTCTTCCAAGGACTCCAGCGCTACTGGGAGCCCCTGCGCCAGCTCGTCCGTGGGCTCGAGACCGAACTCGGGCATCCCTGCCAGGCCAACGCCTACCTGACCCCGCCCGGTTCGCAGGGGTTCGCTCTCCACTCCGACAGCCACGACGTCTTCGTGTTCCAGACCTTCGGCGCCAAGCAGTGGGAGGTGCACGATGACGCGGGCGCCCACCCGGTCCTCATGGAGCCGGGCACCTGCATGTACCTGCCCACCGGCACCCCCCACATGGCGCGGACGCAGGAGACGGCTTCCCTGCATGTCACCGTCGGGATCAACCGCTACGTGTGGCGGGACCTCGTCCGCAAGGTGGTCGACCCGGTGCTCGCGGCCGAGTCCTTCGACGCGCCCCTGCCGGCCGATCTCTTCGCCGACCCGGACGCCCTCGCCGCGGCGCTGCGCGACCGGCTGGCCAAGGTTGCGGCGTCCCTGACGTCCGCCGACGTTGCTCCGGCGATCGCTCGCTTCGAGCGGTCGTTCGCCTCCGGGCGCCAGCCGCTGCTCGGCGGCGGTCTGCTCGACCGGCTGACCGTGGACTCGGTGACCGACGACGT
>NZ_JARKOT010000239.1 GCF_029977985.1 Propioniciclava sp.
CGCATGGCGGAGCCTTGGTCGCCCACGTTGTCGAGGTCGGTGAGCTTGTGGAAGATCAGCATGTTCGCGATCCCGTAGTGCCTGGCGAGTCGCCAGTGCGCATCCATCCGCCGCAACAGAGCCGGGTGGGACATGAGCCGCCAGGCCTCGTCGTAGATCACCCACCGCTGCCCACCGTTCGGGTCGAGCAGCGCAGACTCCATCCACGCCGACGAGCACGTCATCAACACCGAAATGAGCGTCGAGTTCTCGGTGACCCGCGAGAGATCGAGCGAGATCATCGGCAACGACGGATCGAACGCGACCGTCGAAGGCCCATCGAACAGCCCGGCCAGGTCACCGGCCACGAGGCGGCGCAGCGCATGGCCGACAAGCCTGCCGTCCTCGGCCAACCTGCCGTCGGCATCCGCACTCGGGGCGAGGATGCGATCAACGACCATCGGCAGGATCGGCACGTCGTTCTCCCGCACCGTCTGTGTCAGGGCGATGTCGATCGCGGTGTGCTCCAACGGCGACAAGCCGCGCGCGAGCACGGTCTCCGCGAGGGCGCCGATCAGGTCACGGCGTCGCGCAGCGACGGTCGAGGCCCACTGCTCATCCGAGAGTCCGCTGGGCCGGTGGCCTTCGTCGAGTGGATTCAGGCGAGTGTTGAGTCCGTGGCCGAGGACGATGGCGCGTCCGCCGACGGCGTTGGCGACGGCGGTGTGTTCGCCCTTTGGATCGCCGGGAACGTACACGCGCCGCCCGAACGGTAGCGACCGCGTGTAGAGGGACTTGGCCAGCGATGACTTGCCGGAGCCGACGATCCCGGCCAGCACCACGTTGGGTGCGGTGATGATGCCGCGTGCGTAGAGCACCCACGGGTCGTAGACGAAGCTCCCGCCCGAGTAGAGGTCTTGGCCGACGAACACGCCGTCGGCGCCGAGACCGCCCTCGGCGACGAACGGGTACGCGCCCGCCAGTGTCGCCGACGTGTCCTGATGCCGCGTCAGATGAAACCGACCTGGGGTGCGCAGCCG
>NZ_JARKOT010000240.1 GCF_029977985.1 Propioniciclava sp.
GTCGCGTGGGCCAGGGCCCACATGGACCCCACCAGCACCACGCCGTGCACGAAGTTCGAGCCGGACATCAACGGCGTGTGCAGGATCACCGGCACCCGTGAGATCACCTCGTAGCCGACGAACGCGGCCAGGATGAAGATGTACAGGTACAGCAGGTCCATCATCGGGCGTCTTCCCCTTCGTTGGTCGGGCTGGTCGGGATCGCGTCCTCTGCCAGCCCCAGTGCCTTCCGGACGCCGCCGTGCACGACCCGCCCGGCGTGGGTGAGGGCGGTGCCGGCGATGACCTCGTCCGACCAGTCGATGGCCAGAGCGCCGTCGACGATCATCGGCGCCGTGAAGTTGAACAGGTTCTTCGCGAACATCTCCGACGTGTGGACCGGCATCCGGCCGGGCAGGTTCACCGGTCCGACGACACGGGCAGGCCCGACGGCCATCTCCTTGCCGGCCACGGTGCCCTCCACGTTCCCGCCGGTCTCGGCGGCCATGTCGACCACCACCGAACCGGGACGCATGGCGTCCACCATCTCCCGGGTCACGATGCGCGGGGCCTTGCGCCCGGGCACCGCCGCGGTCGTGATGACGACGTCGGAGTTGGCGACCGCTTTCGCGAGCGCGGCGGCCTGGCGGGCGCGCTCGTCGTCGGTGAGCTCCCGCGCGTAGCCGCCCTCGCCTGCGGCGCTCACGCCCGTGTCGACGAACTTGGCCCCGAGGGATTCGACCTGCTCGCGCGTCTCGGGCCGCACGTCGTAGCCCTCGACCATCGCTCCCAGACGCTTGGCGGTCGCGATGGCCTGCAGGCCGGCCACGCCGGCACCGATGACGAGGACGCGGCTCGGCCGGATCGTGCCGGCCGCGTAGGTGAGCATCGGGAAGAACTTGGGAGCCCGGGCGGCGGCGATCAGCACGCACTGGTAGCCGGACGCCGCGCCCTGGCTGGAGAGGATGTCCATGCTCTGCGCGCGCGAGATGCGGGGGAGCAACTCCATCGCGAAGGCGGTGACGCCGGCGTCCGCGAGCCGCGACGCGTGCTCGGCGCCGGCGTACGGGTGAAGCAGGCCCATGAGGACCTGGCCGGGTCGCAGGTGCGCCTCGGCGGCGGGGTCGAGGCCGTTGATCGTCCAGATCACGTCGGCCGCGGCCAGCACCTCGGCCGTCGAACCGGCCCAGGTCACCTCACCCAGCGACTCGGCGGTCGCGAAGGCGGCATCGGTGGCGCCCTTCTCCACCAGGACGCTCGCGCCGAGGGCGGCGAGCTTCTTCACCACATCACCCACGACCGGTGACCGGGTTTCCCCCTCCGCGCTCGCAGGCACTCCGATCACGACAGCCATCGCTCACTCCTTCGGGTCACCGGCGGCTCCATTGAACTACGCAGCGTCGTAGATTGGCGAATCCGTCGGCGCCCGCGGTCGACCCTGGGGGCTGTTCACTTTTCGATCCCGGTGACCGATTCCCGATTAGGGCAGGCAGGACGCCATCGGGTAGAGTTGACCCTTGGCGTGAACCGCCCGCGGAGTCAGAGAGCCGCCCCGATGTGGGAAACGGCGCCGCGCAACGGGAAAGAAGGAGCAGCACATGGATGCCGCGACGAAGAAGCAGATCATCGAGGAATACGCGACCAAGCCGGGCGACACGGGCTCTCCCGACGTCCAGATCGCGCTCCTCACCAAGCGCATCGCGCACCTCACCGAGCACCTCAAGGAGCACAAGGGTGACCACCACAGCCGCCGCGGCCTCATGCTGCTCGTCGGCCAGCGTCGCCGCCTCCTGAACTACGTGGCCAAGCAGGACGTCGAGCACTACCGCTCGCTCATCGCCCGCCTCGGCCTGCGCCGGTGACCCAAGGCATGACTCCCGGGGGAGTGGCTGCGCGCCACTCCCTCGTTGCCATGTCCAGCCGCTAGCGTGGTTTGCGGACGCCGTCGGCGTCCGTCACGCAGCACCCCGCCGGTCGAGACGAGACCGACGGGACACAACTCAAGACCTGTCCACTGCCCACCTGGCCCATGCCTGCGGTCCTCGGTAGTGGCTCCCGGGGCGGATGTCCCGAGGGCCTCGATCGAAGACCGTTCCTCTGGCCGGCGCGGGTGGGCATCCCACGAAAGGAAACACTCCATGGCCATGGAGGGACCCGACCTCCGCTTCACGGAGGCCGTCATCGACAACGGCGCCCACGGCAAGCACGTCGTCCGCTTCGAGTCCGGGCTGCTGGCCCGGCAGGCGAACGGATCGGCGGCCGTGTACCTCGACGAGGACACGATGCTGCTGAGCGCCACCACCGCCCAGAACAACCCGCGCGACGCGATCGACTTCTTCCCGCTGACGGTCGACGTCGAGGAGCGCATGTACGCCGCGGGCCGCATCCCCGGCTCGTTCTTCCGCCGCGAGGGGCGCCCGAGCGAGGGCGCGATCCTTGCCGCCCGCCTCATCGACCGGCCGCTGCGCCCCTGCTTCGTCAAGGGCCTGCGCAACGAGGTCCAGGTCGTCGTCACGGTGATGGCGCTCAACCCGAACGTGCGCTACGACGTGCTCGCGATCAACGCCGCGTCGGCGTCCACGACGCTGGCCGGCCTGCCCTTCTCGGGCCCCGTGGGCGGCGTCCGCGTCTCGCTCATCGGCGATCAGTGGGTCGGCTTCCCGACCGTGGAGCAGATGGCTGACTCCACGTTCGACATGGCCGTCGCCGGCCGCGTGCTGCCCGACGGCGACGTCGCGATCATGATGGTCGAGGCCGGCGGCACCGAGTCGACCGTGAACTTCGTGCGTTCCGGCAAGACCGCCCCGACCGAAGAGGTCGTCGCGGCCGGCCTGGATGCCGCCAAGCCGTTCATCAAGGCGCTGTGCGAGGCGCAGATCGAGCTCGCGAACCAGCTGCCCAAGGCCATGAGTGCGTTCCCGGTCTTCAAGGACTACGAGGCCGACGTGTTCGGGGCCGTCGCCGAGGCGGCGTCCGATCGTCTCAAGGCGGTCATGAGCATCGCCGGCAAGCACGAGCGTGAGACGTCGACCGAGGAGCTGCTGGCGCAGATCCGCACCGAGGTCGGGCCGCGCTTCGAGGGCCGCGAGAAGGAGGTCACGGGTGCGTTCCGCGCGCTGACCAAGAAGATCGTGCGGCACAAGACCCTCACCGAGGGCGTCCGGATCGACGGACGCGGCACGCGGGACATCCGCACCCTGAGCGCCGAGGTCGGCGTCCTGCCCCGCGTGCACGGCTCGGCGCTGTTCATGCGCGGCGAGACCCAGATCCTGGGCGTGAGCACGCTGAACATGCTCGACATGGAGCAGAAGCTGGACACGCTCGCCCCCGAGACGACCAAGCGCTACATGCACAACTACAACTTCCCGCCGTACTCCACCGGTGAGACCGGTCGCGTCGGTTCGCCGAAGCGCCGCGAGATCGGCCACGGCGCGCTCGCCGAGCGGGCGCTCGTGCCGGTGCTGCCCTCGCGCGAGGAGTTCCCCTACGCCATTCGCCAGGTGTCGGAGGCGCTCGGGTCGAACGGCTCGACGTCGATGGGGTCGGTGTGCGCTTCGACGCTGTCGCTGCTCAACGCTGGTGTGCCCCTCAAGGCGCCCGTGGCGGGCATCGCCATGGGCCTCATGTCGGCCGAGATCGACGGTGAGATGCGCTACGTCGCGCTCACCGACATCCTCGGCGCCGAGGATGCCCTCGGGGACATGGACTTCAAGGTCGCGGGAACGCGTGAGTTCGTCACGGCCCTGCAGTTGGATACCAAGCTCGACGGCATCCCCGCCGATGTGCTGGCTGCCGCCCTGCTGCAGGCCCGCGAGGCGCGCCACACGCTCCTCGATGTGATGAACGAGGCGATCGACGGCCCCGACGAGATGAGCCT
>NZ_JARKOT010000255.1 GCF_029977985.1 Propioniciclava sp.
CGGCGAATGGGCCGCCGACATGGGCGAAGGCCTCCGCGGCCGGCTCCAGATCCGGCAACGCTCACGCGACCGCGCCAACGTCACCCGCGCCCACCGCCTCGACGCGAAACTCGCCTCCGGCCACGCCCTCACCCGCCCCTACGCCGTCGCGTGCGTCACCGTCGCCAAGACCATGCGAGTCGCCGAGTTCGGACGCCGCCTCGACGCGTCCATCCGACGCGCCGGCTTCGCACCCCTGCGCCTCGACCTCGCTCAGGACGCCGGTTTCGCCGCAGCCACCCTGCCCATCGGACTTGGGCTGACCAGGAAGGCCGACGAATGAGGACGCCGCCCCGCGGGCGTTCCACCGCCCAACTGCTCGCCGACTTCGGCCACGACCTGCCCACCAAACCCGAACCCGAGCGGCCCGGCAAGGAGCCGTACCTGTTCCACGCGTCGCCGCGCCACGGCCGGCGGCGTCCGGGTAGGGGTTGGAACCCCGCCCGCACCCCGGTCGTCCAGTACCGGATGACCAGCGACCAGGCGGCTGCGTGGTGGCCGTTCATCGCTAACCCGCCCCTGCCTCCCACCGGCGCGCAGATCGGCATCGACGAACTCTCCGGGGGCAGCTTCTACGCCGACCCGCTCGGCTGGGTGCTCGACGACACCGTCCCGGTCACCAACCCGAACGTGATCACGTTCGGCAAGCCGGGCGGGGGCAAGTCGACCAACACCAAGAACTTCGCCACCCTGATGATGGACTTCGGTTACAAGGTGTTCGTCCTCGGCGACCCGAAGGACGAGTACGAACCCTTGTGTCGCGCGTTCGGCGTCCAACCCTTCGCCGTCGGACCGGGCATGAGCGCCCGCATCAACCCCCTCGACTTCGGCCCCCTGGGTGACGGGTGGGACACCCTCGACCGGGTCGAAGCCCAACGCCGGGCCGGGATCATCTTCCGGCGTTGGCTCACCCTGATCCGCGGGCTGGTCGGCTCCCAGTTCGTGGGCGAGCAACGCGTCCCGTTCGGTCCCACCGACGCCCGCGTCGTCGAGGCCGCCCTCGCCCAACTGACCGGCTACCTCGACGGTCACCACACCCTGCACGTGACCACCATCCCCGCACTGTGGCAGCTGCTCGCCAATCCCACCGACCAACTCGTCACCGAATGCCGGTACGCGTCGACCCGGCAGTTCCTCGACGAGACCCGGCTCCTGCGGGACGCCCTCGGCCAACTGGTCACCGGGGCACTGGCCGGCCTGTTCGACGCCCCGACCACCATCGCCGTCGACTGGTCGGCCCCCATCCAGTCGTTCTCCCTGTCCCGCCTCGAACCCCTCGGCGACGAGGCCATGGGCATCGCGCTGACCTGCCTGTCCTCGTGGGGACGCGCCATGCGCGAGATCAAGGCCCCCGGCGACCTGCGGATCAACATCCGCGACGAGATGTGGAAGCAGATGCGCCTCGGACTCGAAGCCGTCAAGAGCCTGGACGCCGACATGCGCTTCTC
>NZ_JARKOT010000256.1 GCF_029977985.1 Propioniciclava sp.
GTGGTGTTCCGCCGCGCCCGCTACGGTGACTCCCTCGAGCCGGCATTCCGGCCGCAGGAGGGCGTCCGCTACTGGTTCGTCAGCCTGGACGTGACCAACACGACCAACCTGCCCGTCGACCGGTTCACCCTCACCGACGACCTCGCGATCGACCTGCCGGGACTGAAGTCCTTCCCGGGCGTGCCACCGCGACCGACGCCGTACCGCCTGCTCGACAGCCTCACCCAGGGCGACTTCCAGCCGGGTCTCGCCACCCAGATCGCCCTCGTCTGGGAGCAGGACGCCGCTGCCGCGATCCCTACCGAGGTCACGCTCACGGTGCCCAGCCACACGTGGCGCGCCAGCAGCATGGACGGCTCCACCGGCTGGCGCGACCCCGAACCGGGGCTCATCATCACGCTGCCGGCCGACCCCCTCGGGGAGGCCTGATGGCCCTCCCGCGCACCACCCTCGCCACGGGTGTCATCGTCGTCGCCGCCCTGCTGGTCGGCTCGGCGATCAACGCCCAGCTGCCCGACCCCGACGCGATCTTCTCGACGCCCTTCGAGCACCCGGGCGGCGTCGGCGAGACGATCACGCTCCGCAACGCCCGCATCACGGTCACCGGCGTCGACGCCGCCAAGGAGCTGGAATGGCTCGACCAGGTGGCGGTGAGCGCGGGCGTGTTCCTGGTGGTCGACGTCACCTACGAGCCGCGGGGCGAGACCTCGGTGCTCGGCTCGAACGCCCGCCTGGTGGCGGCCGATGGCCGCGAGTTCGGCGGCCGGACGCCGGTGTCACCGGCCTGCGGGCCGGCGCAGCCGGGCCTGCCGCTCGCCTGCCGCCTCACGCTGGAGGTGCCGCCGGACGTGCTCGCCGGGGCGGTCCTGAAGGTGCCGGCCGGCATCGACACCACCCTGATGGACGACGTCGCCGTCATCGACCTCGGCATCACCCCGGAGCGGGCGTCCGAACTGGGGGCGGCGTCCGGGCGCATCGTCCTGCCCGACGAGACCCCGGTGGCAGGCTGACATGGCGACCCCGACGACCGCCTCCCCCACCTGGCTGCGGCGCAACCGGCTGTGGCTGATCCTGCTGCCTGTCCTGCTGCTCCTGGCCATGGCCGCCTCGTCGTTCCGCCTCACCGCGCTCTACCTGCCCTGGTCGTGGTCGCACCCGATCGTCGCCCACGGCCCCACGGGGACCCTGAGCGAGGAGTTCATGGCCATCGACGGCTCGACGCATCGCCGCGACGTGACGGTCACGGTTCACGCCGTGCAGCCGGTGAGCCGGCTGGGCGACGACGCGGCCGCCGCGGGCGGCCAGCTGTGGCGCCTGGACCTGACGTTCGCCGCCCCGCCCGACCAGATCGTCGACCTGTGTTCCGTCCTGCTCGTGGACGCCGTGGGCAACCGCTACGACTCCGAGCGGGCCGGCAAGGTGGCCGCGCCGGATGCCACCTGGTGGTGGTCGGAGCGTGTCGCCTGCGTTCCCGAGGACGCCCCGGGCCCGAAGGACTCGATCCTCGGCATCGAGGAGTCCCCGGTGCCGCGTCCGGAGTCGTGGCCCGTGACGGCCGGCGTCGTGCTGCCTGCGGGTGTGGAGCCGGTCGGCGTGGTCGTGCGCTGGCACGAGCCCACCTACCTCCAGCTCGACGTGCCCGCCTGAGCTCAGGCGGTGGCGGCTTCCGCTTCCGCTTCCGCGGCGTCGCGCCGCTGGGCGGTGACGATCGCGTTCACGGCGGCGGCCAGCAGCGACAGCACGATCGTGAAGTACACCAGGCGCGACACCATCTGGTAGTAGGGCGACAAGGCGTACTGACGCAACATCTCGCCCGGGCCGATGACCCACCGCATGCCCAACGCGGCGAGGCTCTGCAGGCCGTTCGCGACGACGAAGATGACGCAGAACAACACCATGGGCACCACGCCCGCCGCGGCGATCTTGCCGATGGCGCCGAGCGTGTTCTTCACCGGCGTCGTCACCGGCTCGACCGCCTGGGAGACCACCCGCTTCACGGGGTCGGGCACCTTCGACAGCCGCTTGGTGACCTCTTCGTGGGTCTCCACCTCGATGGCCTTGCCGGCCAGCTTCTGCCCGTACACGGCGGCGCCGATGGCCAGCCATGCGACGGGCACGAGCACCACCGAGCCGAGCCC
>NZ_JARKOT010000049.1 GCF_029977985.1 Propioniciclava sp.
CCAGAAGGACAAGTCGCGCTACGTCCGCAATGCCTCCGCCGGTGCGTTCAACTACGCCGTCTCGATGGCCATCGTCAGCATCGTCGGCTGGAACCTCACGATCACCGTCGTCGGAGCCATCATCGGCCTCCCGCTGATCGCGATGGGTGGCATCGGCTCGCTGGTCCTCGGCATCGTCGGCGCCGTCAAGGCGTCGCGCGACGAGGCGTACACCTACCCCATGCAGATCCAGATCCTGAACTGACCCACCTCCGGGTGGCCCCTCCGACGGGCCGGACGCCGCGGCGTCCGGCCCGTCGTCACGTGCGGTGGCGTCAGGTGGGCAGGTGGGTGCGCGGCGCCATGCGGGCGCCGTGGCGGGGGTGCACGAACCCGCCGAGCTCGAGGAGCCGCTGCACGCGATAGCGGTGGCCGCGGTAGGGCTCCAGCAACTCGAGCAGGGCATCGTCGTCGACCTCTTCGCCCACGAGCGCCCAGCCGATGTTCCGGGCGACGTGGTAGTCGCCGAATGCGACGGCGTCCGGGTCGCCGTGAGCACGGGCGCGCACCTCGGCCGACGTCCACACGCCGATGCCCGGGATGCCGCGCAGCCGCGCGTCGGCCTCCGCGGGTGAGCAGGTGAGGGTGCGTTCGAGGCCGGACGCCACCGCCGCCGCCCGCAGGACCGTGGCGCTGCGGGCGTGGTCGATGCCGAGGCGCAGCCACTCCCACGACGGGATGCGACGGAGTTCGGCGGGCGTGGGCGCCAGCCACAGATCGAGGGATGCGGGGACACCAGGGGCGCGCGTCCCGTAGCGGCGCACGAGCCCGCGGTGCCCGCGGAACGCTTCTTGGCCCGTGACCTTCTGCTCGATCACGGCCGGGACCAGTGCCGCCATGACGATCCCGCCGCGGCCGACCCGCCAGTGCGGGTGGGCGTGGAGCGCGGCGGCGAGTGCGGGGTGGCGGACGCCGAAGCCGGCGGTGTCGTCGTCGGCGCCGAGGAGGGTGGGCAGGTGGTCAAGTGCCCAGCCGGCGCCCTCGCCCCAGGCCTCGGCGTGCACGGAGCCGTCGCCCGGGCTCGTCCAGACGGACAGCGTGGCCGGCCCCAGGGGCGTCCGCAGGGCGCGCCAATGGCGACCGGCAGCGATGCGATACGTGGGGTCGCCGGCGCCGCGCCGCCACGACGACCAGATCTGGCCCACCGGGCAGGGCCAGGCGGGCGTCCAGGTGCGGGCGGCTGGTGTCACCGGACCATTGTGGGTCACGGCCGGAGACCGGCGCGCGGCGTGGCGGCGTATACTTGAGAGGTCAATCAAATCGGCGACGAAAGAAGAGCATGAAGATCGGCATCATCATCGGGTCCATCCGTGAGGGCCGGGTGGGCGCCGCCGTCGGGCAGTGGGTGCTCGAGCAGAGCAACGCCCGCACCGGCGCCACCTACGAGCTCATCGACCTCAAGAGCTTCGACGTGCCGCTGTTCACCGGAGCGAGGCACCCCATGAGCATGAACAAGTCCTACGACGACCCCAAGGTGCAGGCGTGGAGCGCAGCCGTCGACGCGTGCGACGCGTACGTCTTCGTGACGCCCGAGTACAACCACGGCGTCCCCGGCGCCTTCAAGAACGCCGTGGACACCCTCGGCTCCGAGTGGATGGGCAAGCCGGTGGGATTCGTGGGCTACGGGTCGGTGGGCGGGGTGCGCGCGATCGAGAACTGGCGCACCGTGCTGGCCAATTTCTCGATGTACGACGTGCGCGCCGAGGTCAACATCAACCTGTTCACCGACTTTACCGACGGCGAGTTCACCCCCCAGAACCGCAACGTGGTGACGATGGGTGCGGTCTTCGACGACTTGGAGAAGGCCGGCGCCTGATGCCTTCCGGCGCGAACGGCGTCCGCCCCGACTAGGCTTTTCCGCATGGCGGAAGGCATCAAGGGAGTTGCGGGGGACGCCGCGGGCGCCGGCAGGGAGACGGCCCGGAAGGTGAAGCGCAATCCGGCCTACCAGGTGCTGGTGAAGGTGGGCCTGGTCACCTACGGCGTGGTCCATCTCCTCATCGCCTGGCTGGGCATCCGGCTGGCGATGGGCCAGGGGACCGGCAGCAAGACGGCGTCCAACGCCGGTGCCCTCCGAGCCCTCTCCGACACGCCGCTCGGCGTCGGGCTGCTATGGGTGGCCGCCATCGGTTTCGCGACGCTCGTGGTCTGGCAGGTCGTGTCGTTGTTCGTCGGGTTCACCGAGTTCGAGGGCCTGAAGCGCTGGGGCAAGCGTGCGGGCGCGCTGTTCCGGGCGATCCTGTACGCCTACCTGGGGATCACGGCCGCGAACATTGCGTTGGGCAGCGACACGAGTGCGGGCGAGGGACAGGCGCAGGAGTCGGTGTCCGGTGGGCTTATGGCGCTGCCCTTCGGGCAGGTGCTGGTGGCGCTCGTCGGGGCGGTCATCATCGGGTTCGGCGTCGGCCGCATCGTGAAGGCGTTCACCAAGTCGTTCAACGACGACCTGGAGACCACCCTCACCGGCGCAGGCGAGAAGTTCGCGCAGGCGGGGTATGCGGCGAAGGGTGTCGCTCTCGCCGGGGTGGGCGGGCTCTTCATCTGGGCAGCGCTCACGCACGACTCCAGCCGGGCGGGTGGCCTCGATCAGGCCATCCAGACGTTCCTGGGGTTACCCTTCGGCCCGTGGCTCGTGAGTGCCCTCGCCCTGGGCATCGGCCAGTTCGGCCTGTACTGCTTCTACTGGGCGATGCACGCGAAGCACGCGTAGGGCCGGCGCCCGGATCGTCACGCCCGGTCGCGCCACCACCGACCATGTGTGCGGCGCCGTCCCCTGCAGCCGGACGCGAGCGGGGCTGAAGGGCCTACGTTGTCTGTCATGGTTCCGACGCTGACTCTCGCGCACGGCACGCGGATCCCGCAGGTGGGGTTCGGCACGTACAAGATCGACCCCGCGGACGCCGAGGGTGCGGTGCTGGCTGCGCTCGAGGCGGGCTATCGGCACATCGACACGGCCGCGATGTACGGCAACGAGGCGGAGGTGGGAGCCGCGCTCGCGGCGTCCGGCCTGGCTCGCGACGAGGTGTTCGTCACCAGCAAGCTCGACAACCCCTACCACGAACCGGACGCCGCCCGCGCCGCCTTCGAGCGCTCGATGGCCGACCTGCGTCTCGACGTGCTGGACCTGTACCTCATCCACTGGCCGATGGCCGCCACCACCGACTACGTCGCCACGTGGCGGGTGCTCGTCGAACTGTGGGAGTCGGGGCGGGTGCGCGAGATCGGCGTCTCGAACTTCCAACCCGACCACCTCCGCGCAGTCATCGAGGCCACGGGTGTGGTGCCCGCGGTGAACCAGGTCGAGATCAACCCCTACCTCACCCAGGAGCCGTTGCGCTCGCTCCACCGCGAGCTCGGCATCGTCACGCAAGCGTGGTCGCCGCTCGCTCGGGGGCGCGTGCTGAACGACCCCGCGGTCCTCCGGATCGCCGAGGAGGTCGGGCGGGCGCCGGCGCAGGTGGTCCTCCGCTGGCACCTGCAACGCGGGGATGTCGTGTTCCCCAAGTCGACCCACCCGGAGCGGATCGCCGAGAACCTCGCGGTGTTCGACTTCGAGCTGGACGCCGCCGCCATGGCTGACCTCACCGGACTGAACCGCGACGAACGATCCGGAAGCCACCCGGACAGCGTCGAGCTGGGGAACCGCTGAGGTGGGCGGGGTGCCAGAGCCTGTGACAGCGGAGATGCTCGCCGCCGTCGACGACTACAGCCGTGCCTGGTGGATCGCCCGTCGCCCCGATGAGCCCGTGCTGACGCCGCTGGGTTGGCGGACCGATCGCCCGGACGGGCGGCAGAGCTGGTTCGTCCGATCGCCGAGCGTGGAGGCGCTGCGCGGGATCGTCGCGGCGGCCGGGCCGATGGACTGGATCCGGTGGCCGGGATCGGCGGGCGACTGGGCGTCGTTGCTGCCCGGGGTCCCGGTGGCGGCGTCGAGTTGGATGTTCCGGACAGACCTGAGCGTGCCGACCGGGTGGCGGATCCCCCTCGGGCTCGAGCGGCGGCTCGTGGACGAGGGCGACCTCGTGCGGCTCGAACTCGTCGCGGACGGGCGCGTGGTCGCGATGGGCAACGTGGCCCTGCGGGAACACGACGGGGACAGGTTCGCGCTCCCCGACTACGTCGGCGTCGAGGAGGATTGCCGTGGGCGCGGGTATGGTGCGGCGGTCATGCACGGACTGGCCGCGGCGCTCGAACGGGGCTACCCGCGGGCCACGTTGAGCTCGACCGACATGGGCAAGGGGCTGTACGAGCGCTTGGGGTGGCGTCTGATCGGGCCCACGGCCGCACGGGCGCTACCCGAGACGTGAGGGGCCCCTGTTTCCGGCAGCCCGGGCGTGCAGCCACGCGGCGTCCCGTGTGCAGTCGGGGACTCCCCCCGTGTGACGGTTGGGGCTCACAAAGAGGGCGCTGGGGCGCCCTCTTT
>NZ_JARKOT010000014.1 GCF_029977985.1 Propioniciclava sp.
ACGAAGAGGGCGCTCCAGCGCCCTCTTCGTGAGCCCCAACCGCAACACGGGCGTCGACACGCGCCCCCGATGTCACTTTGTCGCCAAATCGAGTTCTAGGCTGGCGGCAGGAACGCTGGCGGAAGGACTCCTGTGAACACCAACCCCGCACTCTTCGAGGACGAGACCACCGAAGCCGTGCCCGACGACCTCGGCCCCACCGGACGCCCCTGGCCCGACCTCCCCGAGCCGCGCGCCCCCCACGCCGGCCCCAAGCGCGCCGTCATCATCGCGATGACCAACCAGAAGGGCGGCGTCGGCAAGACGACGACCTCGATCAACCTCGGCGCCGCGCTCGCCGAGACCGGCCGCTCGGTGCTGATCGTCGACTTCGACCCACAGGGGTCGGCGTCCGTGGGGCTCGGCGTCAACCCGCACACGCTCGACACCTCGATCTACAACCTCCTCCTCGGGCGGGAGGCCGACCCGACCGACGTGATCATCGACACCGGCGTCGACCACCTGCAGCTCCTGCCGGCCAACATCGACCTCTCGGCCGCCGAGGTGCAACTCGTCTCCGAAGTGGCGCGCGAGCAGACGCTGCGCCGCGTGCTGGCCCCGCTGCGGAACTCCTACGACGTCATCCTCATCGACTGCGCCCCCTCGCTCGGCCTGCTCACCGTCAACGCCCTCACCGCCGCCGATCACGTGATCATCCCGCTCGAGTGCGAGTTCTTCGCGCTGCGCGGGGTGGCCCTGCTGACCGACACGATCCAGAAGGTCACCGACCGGCTCAACCCCGAGCTGGCCGTGCTCGGCATCGTCGGCACGATGTACGACGGCCGCACGCTCCACAGCCGCGAGGTGCTGGAGCGGGTGGTCGAGGCGTTCGGCGACAAGGTGTTCCACACGGTCATCAAGCGCACGGTCAAGTTCCCCGAGACGACGGTCGCGGGGGAGCCGATCACGTCGTACGCCTCCGCCAGCCCCGGTGCCGAGGCCTACCGCACCCTGGCCAGGGAGGTGCTCGTCCGATGCCCCGACGCGTAGGCCTGCCCGGCGCGTCCGAGCTGTTCCGGCCCACGGCCGCCGACGCCCTGGTCCGGGAGGCGGACGCCGCTCGGACCGCCGGGCGCGAGCCGGTCCGGCGGCGGACTGCGCCGCGGGCGGTTCCGGACGCCGACGTGACCCACACCGGCCGGGTCCGCCACGACGAGAAGATCACCGTGTACGTCAGTTCGGAGGAGTTGCTGGCCCTGGAACACCTGCGGCTCGAGTTGCGGGCCGAGCACGGCATCGCCGTCGACCGCGGCCGGATCGTCCGCGCCGCGATCGCCGCGGCGCTCGCCGAGGTGCGCGCGCGCGGGGGCGAGGCCGACGTCGTCCAGCGGCTCGTCGAGTCGTGACGACCGCCCCGTTCACCGTCCGGCTGACCAACTTCGAGGGCCCGTTCGACCTGCTGCTGCAGCTGATCAGCCGGCACAAGCTCGACGTCACCGAGGTGGCGCTGAGCCGGGTCACCGACGAGTTCATCGCCCACATCAAGACGATGGGGTCCGCGTGGGACCTCGACCTGACCAGCTCCTTCATCGTCGTCGCGGCCACGCTGCTCGACCTCAAGGCCGCCCGGCTCCTGCCGCAGGGCGAGGTGGAGGACCCCGAGGATCTCGCCCTCCTCGAAGCCCGCGACCTGCTGTTCGCTCGCCTGCTGCAGTACCGCGCCTTCAAGGAAGTGGCCGCCCTCATCGCCCGCCGCCTCGACACCGAGGCGCGGCGGCACCCGCGGCCCGGTGGGCTGGAGGAGAACTTCGCACGCCTCCTGCCCGAGGTCGAGATCCCGGCCGACGGCGACCAACTCGCCTGGCTCGCCGCCCGCGCGCTGACCCCCCGCGAGGAGCCCGCCATCTCGCTGGCCCACCTCCACGCGCCCGCGGTCAGCGTCCGCGAGCAGGCCGAGGTGATCGTCGGCCGGCTGCGCCGCCTCGGCACGGCGACCTTCCCCACGCTGGTGGCGGACGCCGGTGAGCGCACCGTCGTGGTCGCCCGCTTCCTCGCCCTGCTCGAACTGGCGCGCGAGCAGGCCGTCTCTTTCGAGCAGCTGACGCCGCTCGGGGAGCTCACGATCCGCTGGACCGGCACCGCCGACGGCGAGCTGGCCATCTCCGCCGAGTTCGACGAGACGGACGTCGCGGCGTCCGGCCGGAAGGAGGACACATGACCGACGTCTTCAGCGACGATGACCTGGACACCATCACCGGGCCGCTCGAGGCGCTGCTGCTCATGGCGACCGAGCCGCTCGGCACCGCCGAGCTGGCCCAGGCCGTCGACGTGCCCAAGCCAGTGGTGTGGGCGGCCCTCGAGCGGTTGCAGCGGTTCTACGACGAGACCCGCCGTGGCTTCGAGCTGCGCGAGGTCGGCCAGGGCTGGCGCTACTACACGCGCCCCGAGCACGCCGACGTCATCGCCGCGTGGGTGCTCGAAGGGCAGCACGCGCGTCTCTCCCAGGCCGCCCTCGAGACGCTCGCCGTGGTGGCCTACCTGCAGCCGATCTCGCGGTCGCGGGTGTCGGCGATCCGGGGCGTGAACGTCGACGGCGTCATGCGCACCCTCGTGACCCGCGAGCTCATCGAGGAGGCCGGGCCTTCCGAGGAGACGGGCGCCATGCTGTTCAAGACGACCGACTACTTCCTCGAACGCATGGGGTTCACGTCCACCGACGACCTGCCGCCGATCGCGCCTCACCTGCCGGAGGCGTCCCTGCTGGAGGCGGAGCTGGCTGGGCTGGCCGAGCAGGTGGCGCCGGCGGCGTCCGGACGAGAGGATGGGGCCATGAGCGAGAACGCCGAGATCCCGACTGCCGACGAGGTCGGCGCCTGGACGGACGACAAGCGTGCCGAGAAGCACGAGGAGGCGCACCACGAGCCGGACGAGGCCGAGGTGCCGCCCGCAGCGGACCTCGACCGGCTGGCCGACCCCTCCTGATGGGGGACGCCGAGGGCATCCGCCTGCAGAAGGTGCTCGCGCAGGCGGGGGTCGCCTCGCGCCGCACCGCGGAGTTGATGATCGACGAGGGCCGCATCGAGGTGAACGGTGAGCCGGTGGTCGAACAGGGCCGCCGCGTCGACCCCGAACGCGACGTCATCCGCGTCGACGGACGCCGCATTCCGCCGCCACGGCGCCATGTGTACCTGGTGTTCAACAAGCCGCGCGGCGTCGTGTGCACGATGGACGATCCCGAGGGTCGCCCGAGCATCACCGACCACTTGACGCCGGCCCAGAAGGCGAACCGGCTCTACCACGTCGGCCGCCTCGACACCGACAGCGAGGGGTTGTTGCTGCTCACCAACGACGGCGACTTCGCCCAGAGGATGATGCACCCCAGCCACGAGCTGACGAAGACCTACGTGGTCGAGGTGTCCGGGGAGGTGACGCCGCCGACCCTCAAGCGGCTGCGCAAGGGCATCCGCCTCGAGGACGGGTGGGTCAACCCCGACCGCGTGAAGGTCAACAGCAGCACCGAGTCCCGTTCGATGCTCACGGTCGTGCTGCATTCGGGGCGCAACCGGGTTATCCGGCGGATGTTCGAGCAGGTGGGTCACCCGGTGCGCCGCCTGACGCGCACCCACATCGGGCCGCTGCGCCTCGGCCAGCTCAAGCTCGGCGAGACCCGCGAGCTCACCCGCGACGAGCTCGGGTCGCTGCTGGACGCGGTGAAGCTCTGAGCATGCGCGTCACCGGCGTCGAGACCGAGTACGGGCTCGTCGGCCACCTCGACGGCCGGCGGCTCGTCTCCGACGAGGCGGGCGCCCGGCTGTTCGCCCCTCTGGCCCGCAGCTGGGCGTCCACGAACGCGTTCCTCGGATCCGGGGGGCGGCTGTATCTCGACGTGGGCAGCCACCCCGAGTACGCGACGCCCGAGTGCGCGGACGCCCACGCGCTCGTCGTCGCCCAGCGTGCCGGCGACACGCTGCTCACCCGGCTCGCGGATGCGGCCGTCGCGGCCGCGGCCGAGGAGGGGCACGCGTTGCGGGTCGCCCTGTTCCGGAACAACGTCGACAGCTTCGGCAACACGTGGGGGAGTCACACGAACCACCTCGTCGCCCGAGATGCCGACCCGGCTGCCCTGGCCGCGTGGCTGGTCCCGTTCCTCGTGAGCCGCGCGGTCGTGAGCGGTGCCGGCCGCTGGAGACGCGGACGCTTCACCTTGTCGCAGCGCGGGGAGGTGCTCGGCGATCTCGTCTCCAACCAGACCACCCGCTCGCGGCCGCTCATCAACACACGCGACGAACCGCACGCCGACCCCGCCCGCTTCCGCCGCCTGCACGTCCTCGCCGGCGACACCCTCACCCTCGAACGACCGCTGTGGCTCGGTCTGGTGTGCACTGAGCTCGTCCTGCGGCTGGCCGAGTCGGGACGACCCGCGCCGCTCGGGCCGGCCGACCCGCTCGCCGCCCTCCGCGCCTGGAACACCGACCCGGACGCCGGCGTCCCCGCCACCGACGGCTCCTCGCTCACCGCGCACGGGCTGCAGCGGACGCTGCTCGCCGCCGCCGAGGACGCCGTCACCGACGACGAGACCGCAGCCGGCCACCGCGCCTGGGCGGAGGTGCTGGCCGCCGTCGCCGCCGGACGCCCGAGCGGCGCCGAATGGGACACCAAGCAGCGGCTCATCGAGGCCTGGCGGGTCGCCCATGGTGTCGAGCGCGACGATGCCAGCTGTGACGCCCTCGACCTGCGCTGGCACGAGCTCGGCACGGACGCCGCCGGTCGCCCCCGCGGCCTGGCCCGGCTTCTCGAGGCGCGCGGGCAGGCGGAGCGACTCACCACCGACGCCGAGGTGGACGAGGCCACCTCGACGCCGCCCTCGCCCACCCGCGCGCGCGTGCGCGGACGCCTCGTGGATGCTGCCCGCGCGGCCGGCCGCGACATCGCCGTCGACTGGGCCAGCTTCGCCGTCCACGACCTGCCGGGCGGCGGTGTCCGGCTGGCCCTCGACGACCCGACGGCCGACACCCATCCGGACGCCGACGCCCTCGTCGGCAAGATGGCGGCCGAGCCGCGAATCGGCGTCCTGCGCGGGTTCGTGCCGCCGCCCGAGCCGCGGTGAGCCGTGGCGGGAGAGGAAGGCGCGAGTAGGTAGCATGGCCCGGTGCTCAACTCGTCCACCCACGTGCGCGCCGTGCTCGGTGCCCTCGCGGCCGCGCTCGCGCTGACCCTGACTGCCTGCTCGCCTTCGACCGCGTCCTCGCCGGAACCGACGCCCGCGGCGTCCGAGACAGCGACGCCGGCACCGACGCCGACGGAGACCGCGACGCCCACGCCCGCACCGGTGATCGACACGATCGACGGGGTCAGCGTCGACGGTGCGTTCGGCGAGGTGCCCGCGTTGAGCTTCGAACCCAACTTCTCGATCGACCAGACCCGCCAGCGCACCATCATCGAGGGCGACGCCGCGAACCCGGCGATCACCGAGGCGAGCATCGTCGAGAACAACTACGCGGGCTACAACGCGCGCACCGGCGAGAAGTTCGACAGCTCGTTCGACAAGGGCCAGGCCGCGCTCATGACGCTCGACCGGCTCGTGCCGGGCTTCAGCAAGAGCCTCCTCGGCCACCGGGCCGGCGACCGGGTGCTCATGGTCATCCCCGGCTCGGAGGCCTACGACTCGCAGAACGGGTCGCCCGACGTGGGCATCGCCGTCGGCGACACGCTCATCTTCGTGGTCGACATCATCGCCGTGTCGGTCGACACCGCCACCGGCACCCCGCAGAGCCCGTCGCTGCCGGTCACCCTGGGGGCCGACGCAGACGGTTATCCGACCGTCGCCATCCCGGCCGGGGCGGCGCAACCGACGCAGCGAACCGTGGCGACGGTCATCCAAGGGACGCAACGCGGCGTCGCGGCCACCGACTACCTCATGGTCTTCTACCGGTCCTACAGCTGGCGCACCGGAGCCCTCATCGAGGACAAGTACGCAGCGCCCGACTCGGGCGCCCTCTCCGACCTGATCCCGGACTGGAAGGAGGGACTGGTGGGCGTGCCGATCGGCTCGCGGGTCGTGATCGTCGCGCCGGACGCCTACCCCGACGGCCAGGCCACTCCGGCCGTCGAGGCCGGCGAATCCGTGGTGTTCGTGATCGACATCCTCTTCGCCTCGTCGGCCGCCTGACGTTGGCTGCGCCGGTCACGCTGCTCTGGTTCCGCGACGACCTGCGCGTCGCCGACCACGAGGCTCTGGCCGCAGCCCGCGCCGCCGGTCCCGTGGTGGGGCTGTGGCTCCGGGAGGAACCGGACGCCGCCGGCGACGGTCCGCGGCGCCTGGGTGCGGCGTCCCGCTGGTGGGCGCACCGCAGCCTCGAAGTGTTGTCGGCCGAACTGGACGCGCTGGGCATTCCCCTGCTGTTCGGCCGCGGATCGGGCGTCACCGTCGTGCCGGCCGTGGTGGCTGGGCTGGGGGCGTCCGTGGTGCGCTGGACGCGCCGCTATGCGCCGTCGGCGCGGACCGCCGACGCGACGCTCAAGGCCGCCCTCGCCGCGTCCGGCGTGGAGGTGCACAGCCATCCCGGGTTCCTGCTCGTCGAGCCGTGGCTGGTGGCGCCGGCCGGCGGCCCGGTCTACCGGGTGTTCACACCGTTCCACCGGGCGGCGGCCGAGGTGCCGGTGGGGCCGCTGCGAGGGCGGCCGGCAGCGCAGGTGTTGCCGCCCGCGGTGGTGGACGCCGCCGCGCGGCTGACCGCCACCGGGGTCGTCATGGGGCTCGACGCTCTGGACCTCCTGGACGCCGATCCACCGTGGTGGGCCGACACCGTGGGGGCGCACTGGGTCCCCGGCTGCGTTGCCGCCGATCAGGCCTTGGCGGACCTGCCCGACGCCATCGCCGGCTATCGGACGCGCCGCGACCGGCCGGATGATGCGGCGTCCACCTCGCGGTTGTCGCCGCGGCTGCGGTTCGGCGAGGTGTCGCCACGGCAGGCGTTGGCGGCCACGCGGTCGGCTGAGGTCTCGGCCGACGATGCGTCCGCCTGGGTGCGGCAGCTGTACTGGCGTGAGTTCAGCTGGCACCTGACCCACCACGTGCCACGGCTCGCGTGGGAGCCGCTACGGCGGCAGTTCGCGGAGTTCCCGTGGTCGCCCGACGCAGCGCTGCTGCGCGCCTGGCAGCGTGGCCGCACCGGGTACGGGCTCGTGGACGCAGGTCTGCGCCAGCTGTGGCAGACCGGCTGGATGCACAACCGGGTGCGGATGGTTGCGGCGTCCTTTCTCGTCAAGAACCTGCTGCAGCCGTGGCAGGCCGGTGAGCAGTGGTTCTGGGACACCCTCGTGGACGCCGACGAGGCCAACAACCCGGTGTCGTGGCAGTGGGTGGCGGGCTGCGGTGCCGACGCCGCCCCGTACTTCCGCGTCTTCAACCCCGAGACGCAGCGTGAGCGCCACGACCCTGAGGGCGCCTACGTGCGCCGCTGGGTGCCCGAGTACGGCACGGACGCCTACCCGGCGCCCGTCGTCGACCTCGCCGAGTCCCGCCGCCGCGCGCTGGACGCCTACGCCCTGCTGCGCGCTCGCTGACGTGCCGGGCGTCCCGGGTGGACGGGCCAGAAGACCCGCCCACCCGGTTGCCCAGAGGGTGCGTCACCCGCAAGGGGCCGCGGTCATGCGCACGCAGGCATGCTCACCGACGACCACGTCTCGGTGCCGCTCGGCCGGGCCACGGCGTCCACCGACAAGGAACCTGCCGCCCGGGAGGCCTTGCCCCGCAGCAAAACGGTCTTCGTCTCGCCCGCCGCGAGGTTGACCCGCGCCTCGCCCGAGATCGAACTCAGCGTGACCTGCTGCCGCTCACCTGTGGGGTTGGTCACCACGACGGATGCCCTGGCGCCACAGGTGCTTGTCACGGAGACCACCCTCGGCCCCTGTTGCCGGTGTGGACGGACGTGGCCAACGGAACGGCGACGATCTTCTGGAACCGCGCGGTGCCGCCCTGGCTGACGAGCGACAGCCCCAGCGACTGCGGGTCGGGGAAGATCTGGCTGGTGATGGCCCGGAACCCGTCCTCGGCGTACACCTCGACCGACGAGCGGTCGACGTACACCGTGAAGGTGTACGAGCCGTCGATGTTGACCAGGGGTGCGCCGTCGACGCTGGCGAAGCTCGTGCTGAACGAAACGTCACCCGAACGCGTGCGGTCCACGAAGACACGGTTGGTGGCCGTGTCGATCCCGCTCAGCGTGCCTTCGCCGGCCGTGGCCGAGTAGTCGGCGTCGGTGCGGACAGCGACCCCGGCGATGTCGGCGTCACCGGGTGCGACCGTCACCTCCAGCATGTAGGCATCGGAGGAGAACGGCAGCACAAGCGTGCTGTCGGTCACACGGATGTTGCCTCTCCGCACGGATCCCCGCTTGACTTGCAGGTCGTTGACCGAGCCGACGGGTGCCGATGCGATCTCGTACCCGCCCCCGAGCCGGTGAAGGGTGATCTCCCGCGGCAACGCCATCGCCGAACGCCAGGGCGACGTCGGGGTGAAGTTGGCGTAGTTCCAGTTGCTCATCCAGCCCTGCAGGATGTGCCGCCCGTCGGGGACGTTAGAGTAGGAGTCCGCCGCGTAGTAGTCGGGACCCCAGTCCAGCCAGTCGAAGCGCACGATGCGGCGCTGCTGCGGGGCGTCCGCGGCAACGATGTCGTCGACGAGGATGTGGCCCCACCCGAACCGGTTGTTGTCGATGATGACGACCTGAGCCGATTGGCCGATCCACGCCGAGGTGTTCCACGCCGCCCAGTCGAGCGTCTCGGAGTTGCTGCCCGTCGCGGAGGCGACGACCTCGCCGCCGATCACCAGGTTCACCGTGGTCTCGGCCGAGCGCGGCTTCGCCGGCTCGTCCCCCATGACGACATGGTCCAGCGTGAGGTGCCCCCAGCCGCCGGTGGTCTCGTCGACCACCCTCAGTTGCGCGGAGCGACCCTGGAGGTCCGACACGTCCCACGAACGCCACTGGAGAGCGCCGTCGTCCGCGCCGGTCGCGGTGCGGACCACCTGGGGGTCGACGACCAACTGCACCTGCAGCGTCGTGTCCTTCTCGCGCCCACCGCCGATGAGGAAACTGATGTGGTCGCCGTCGATGGTGAACGAGGGCGACGTGAGGGTGCCCACGTTGTCGTCACCCTTCGGGCCGCCGGCCCACGTGTTGATGCGGTAGTTGCCGATGGCGTAGTCGCCGCCGGAGTCGGACGGGCTGTTCGCAGCCTGCAGGTCGCCCGTGCCCGTCCAGCCGAAATCGGCCAGCGTCTGGCCCGGCGTCACCTCGAAGCCGTTCCACATCAAGGTGCCGGCCGGGGGCTCGTTGCCGAGTTGCGAACCCTCCACCCGCGGGTGGTTGCCGCCGCCGAACAGGACGTTGAGCCAGTCCGAGGTCACCGTGAACGGAGCAGAGGTCAGCGTGCCCACAGGCCAGTCGTTGCCGACGAAGCTGTTCACCAGCCGCTCGCCGCGATAACCGACGACCTGCTGCTGCCCCGGAATGGTCCCGGGGTACGGCCCGAGCCCGAACGGCCCGTCCGCGACGTTTCCGGCCTGGTTCGCCACGGTCCAGCCGGAGCCCGCCCAGGACGCGAACTCGAAGTCCTCGAGGACCGTGCCTGCCACCTGCTCGTCGTCGAGCGTCACAATGTTCTCGGCGGTGAAGGTGGTGCCGTCGAACTCACCCACGAAGTACTGGGCCCCCGAGCCGCCGGCGGGCGATCCCGGATTGAGGTTCACGATGAGCACCCATTTGGTCTCGCCGGTCTCCTTGACGGTCATGGGGATCAGGTCCGGAACCTCCCAGATGCCTCCGGTCGCGTTGGCCGGGCCGAAGGTGGACAGGTAGGTCCAGTCGATCAGGTTGTCGGAGCGGTAGAACACGACTTGGTACTGCGTCGCCTCGACGGCCACCATCACCCAGTAGCTCTCGCCCGTCTCCGGGTTGGTGTACCAACTGACCTTGGGATCGCGGAAGTTGGCCGAGTCACGGTTCAGCACCGGATTGCCTCGTACTTGGTCCACGTGTAGCCGCCGTCCAGCGAATAGGCGAGCGACTGCGCCTGGATCCCCGCCAGCGTCGGGTGGGCTGACGTGTACGCGCTCGTGTAGACCGCGACGATCGGCGGATTGCTCGTTGTCCCGAGGCCGGACGTGTTGCGCTCGTCCACGACGATGGCGCCCGAGAAGATGTCCTCGATGCTCTCGCCGGCGTCGTTGAACGTCTGCGCGATGGCGAGCGGTTGCTGGGTCCAGGTCAGGAGGTCGGGGCTCGTGGCGTGCCCCCAGGACATGTTCCCCACACGGAACCCTGGGGGTTGTACTGGTAGTACAGGTGGTAGACGCCGTCGTGGAAGAACAAGCCGTTCGGGTCGTTCATCCAGTTCTCGGACGGCGTGTAGTGATAGTCGGGGCGGTACGGCTCTGCCCCCACGGTCACTTCGGCCTGTGCCGGTGCCGTGAGAGGTCCGAGTGTCAGGGCACCCGCGGTGAGCAGGACTCCCAGCAATCGTCTGGTCTTGACGTGCATGGCCTTGCTTCCTCTCGCTACAGATGGGCATGGACGCTCGGGTACCGGGCAGCCTACGCCGACTGCCTTGCCGTTAGGCGATTCACTGGCGAAGTCGGGTTCCTCCGTGCGCAGGCTCAGCGCCCGCGCCACACCCAGGCGCCGTGCTCCACTGCAGCGGGGTCGAAGCGCCCCAGCAGCGTGGCGGCGGTGACGTGCTCGTCGGTCGTGCAGAGCCCGAGGGACGCGCCGAGCAGTGTCAGGACGCCGGCGGCGTCCAGACCCTGCCGGGCCAGGTCGGCGAGGGTGACGGCTCCGTCGCGCTTGGCCAGCCGCTGGCCCGCGGCGTTGACCACCAGCCCCATGTGGGCGTAGGCGGGCTCGACGCCCCCGAGGCGTCGGGCCAGCCACGCCTGCCGTGGTGAACTCGAGAGCAGGTCGTCGCCCCGGACCACCTGCGTTACGCCTTGGGCGAGGTCGTCGACGACGACAGCGAGGTTGTACGCCCAGGCGCCGTCGTTGCGGCGCACGACGAAGTCGTCCACGACGCCGGTCACCGGGCCGGCCCAGCGGTCGTGCACGGTGACGGACGCCCCGTCCGCCGCCACGCGGAGCGCCGGGGGACGCACCGGGCGCCGGGCCGCACGCTCGGCGTCCGACAAGCCGCGACACGTTCCCGGGTAGGGCCGATACCCGTCGTCGTGGGGCGCGGACGCCGCCTCGGCGATCTCGCGCCGCGTGCAGTAGCACTCGTAGGTCGGCAGGGCGGCGGCGGCCGCGGCGTAGGCGTCCAGCCGCTCGGACTGGACCATGACCGGGCCGTCGTGGTCGAGTCCGAGCGCGGCCAGGTCGGCGAGCTGGCCGGCAGCCACCTCGGGGGCGGCGGCGACGCGGGCGACGTCGAGATCCTCCACGCGCAGCACGAAGCCGCGACCAGCGTGCCGGGCCATGAGCCACGCGGCCAGGGCCGTGCGCAGATTGCCCACGTGCAGCGCCGACGTGGGGCTCGGAGCGAAGCGGCCGACCATGGCGTCATCTTGGCCGTCTCCGAGCTGGCCACCAAACCGGGCCTCCACGAGTAGTGTCGGCGATGGCCCCCACCGATCGAAGGAGATCGCCCGTGTTCACCCACGACCTCACATTCCTCCCCGACGGCTGCGCCATGAGGTCGGTCACCGCGCGGCCCGACGACGCGGCCGGCCGCCGTGCGCTGCGCGTCGAGCTGGACGACCGGGTCACGTTCGGCGGCCGTCCGGGCGTCGACTTCGTCGACCAGCCCACGTTCGTCCTCCTCCCGGTGCTCCTCACCGACGGGCTCATCGAGGTGGACGTCCTCGCGCGCCTCAACGGGAAGGGCCCGGACGATGCCCGGGGGTTCGCGGGGCTCGCCTTCCACATCCAAGACAGCGGAGACGCGTTCGAAGCCGTCTACCTCCGGGGCCCTGAACGGCATGCGTGTCCGGCCGCCCGAACCCCGCGACCAGCGGGCCATTCAGTACTTCGCCTACCCCGACTGGCCCTTCGGCAGGCTCCGGGAGGAGCGCCCCGGGGAGTTCGAGACGAGCGCCGACATCGGTCCTGACAGCTGGCACCGGCTGCGGGTCGAGGTGGAGGGCGGTCGCGTCCGCGCCGGGGTGGATGGTGTGGAGCGGCTGGCGCTCGACAGCCTCGCCCGCCCGGTCCACGGTCGCGTCGGACTCTTCGTCGACATCGGCACCGAGGCGTTCTTCAGCAACCTCCTGGTCGACGCGCGGTGAGCGCTGCGGGGTGGGGGTGCCGACGGGCGGCTTGGGCCTTCGGGAACCTCCCCGCCAGCGGGCGGCGGTCGGTTTGTCGCGTGTCGGCTCTCCAGGTCTACGGCGGACGCCGCCGCTCCCGGTAGCCTGAACGGCGTGTCAGCGCGCAAGTCCGAGCGGATCATGAACCTCACGATCTGCCTGCTCATGGCGCGCCGCTTCGTCGAGCGTGAGCACATTCGGGAGTTGGTGGAGGGCTATCACGACCTCTCCCAGCAGGCGTTCGAGCGGACCTTCGAGCGCGACAAGGAGGAGTTGCGCGCCCTCGGCGTCCCCGTCGAGACCGGCAGCAACGACCCGCTGTTCCCCGACGAGGTCGGCTACCGCATTCGCCGCCGCGACTTCGAGCTGCCTCCCCTCGAGTTCGACACGGCCGAGTTGGCCGCCCTCGGTGTCGCCTCGGGCGTTTGGGACTCGGCCCGCCTCGCCGACAGCGCCACCACCGCCGTCGCCAAGCTGAGGGCGTCCGGACTGGATCCCGACGCCGGCCGCGTCGCCTCGTTCGCACCGAACGTCGGTGCGCACGAACCCGGCTTCGAGGCCCTCTGGCAGGCGACGCTCGAGCAGCGTCCGGTGGCCTTCCGCTACCGCGGGGTGGACCGCGTCGTCGAGCCCTGGCGGCTCACCTCGCGCAAGGGCGCGTGGTACCTGGTGGGATACGATCGTACTCGCCGGGAGGGGCGGTCGTTCAAGGTGTCGCGCATCGACGGAGAGACCCGGCCGAGCGGACGGCCCGGCACCGTCACCCGCCCGGACGCCGCGGTGGTGGCGGCCCACCTCCGCTCGCTCGACGCGCCGCGGCCCACCGCGGCCATCGTCGCCGTGCGCGACGGAGCGGCCGGCGAGCTCGTCCGCTTCGCGACCCCCTCGGACGCCGCCGCCCCCGACGGCTTCTCGGCTTGGCGCGTCGAACTCGGTCAGGACGCGGCGGGGGACCTTGCCTGGTACGCGCCGGACGTGCTCGTGCTCGACCCCCCCGAACTGCTCGCCGCGGTCCGCCGCCACCTCGAGGCGGTGGCGGCATGGGAATGACCAGCGCGTTGCAGGTGCCGCGGCTGCTCAGCCTCGTGCCGTACCTGCAGGCCCATCCGGACGCCGACCTCGCCGACACCGCCGCCACGTTCGGCGTCAGCACGCGCCAACTCGTCGCCGACCTCAACGTCCTCTGGTTCTGCGGTCTCCCGGGCGGCATGCCGGGGGACCTCATCGAGGTCGACATGGACGCCCTGGAGAACGGGCGTATCCGTCTCACCAACGCCGACTACCTAGCGCGCCCGCTGCGCTTCACCATCGAGGAGGCCATGAGCCTCGTCGTGGCGTTGGGCGCGCTGGAGGAGATGGCCGACGCCGACCTCGCCGGTTCCGTCCGTTCGGCGCGCGCGAAGCTCGCGGGTCTCTTCGGCGGCGACGACCGGGTCGATGTCCGCGTCCAGGCGGGCGAGGAGGCGATCCGGACGCAGTTGGCCGACGCCATTGCGGCCGGCCGCGCCGTGCGGCTCACGTACCACGGCGCGTCCCGCGGGACAGCGACCACGCCGCTCGTCGATCCCGCCCAGCTCGCGACGCGGGACGGCTACGGCTATCTCGTCGCGTGGGCGCACGAACGCGATGCCTGGCGCACCTACCGGCTCGACCGGGTCGGCGCCGTCGACGTCACCGGCGACCCGGTCGGTGACCACGGCGAGGCGCCTGCGTTGGCGTCCGGCTGGCTCGACGAACGCCCGGACGCCGCCCTCGTCTCCCTCGACCTGCGCCCCGCGGGGCACTGGATCGTCGAGTACCACCCGACCGTGTCGACCGAGCCGCTCGACGGTGGACTGCTGCGCGTCCGGTTGCGCGTCGCCGACCCCGAGTGGTTCCGCCGGCTGCTGTTGCGGCTGGGCCCCGCCGTCGCGCGCGTCGACCCGCCCGAGGCGGCGGCGTCCGCCGGGGAAGCCGCTCGGGAGGCGCTGGGGTGGCCGGCTGGCTAGGGTGGGCTTCGTGCTGTGGATCTGGCTCATCGTGGGCACGGGAGTGGGCGGGGTCGTGATGGCGGCCCTCTTCGGCAGGTGGCTGTGGCGCAAGGCCGCGACCCTGCTCGGCGAGCTGGGTCGCCTTGCCGACCAGGCCTCCGCCGCCCTCGACCTGCTCGACCGCATCGAGTTCGACCCGGCCCCCGCCCCCCCCCGCGCGCAGGAATCGTCCGACGGTCACGGTAGTCTGGAGATCGTCGTCGTCAGCAAGGAGCCATCATGACGCCACTGGCTTTCGGTCTTCCGCAGGGTTCGGAGATCGTCATCCTCCTCATCGTCGCCATCCTCATCTTCGGCGGCAGCAAGCTCGCCGGGCTGGGAAAGGGTGCCGGTCGTGCGATCCGCGAGTTCAAGGAGGAGACCAACTCGCTGCGCAGTGAGTCCTCCCGACCGGCCGATGAGGTGCACGACGCCGAGATCGTCGACAACCGCGCGGAAGACACGAGTCGCGTCGATCCGCACGCTGACAACCGGTAACGCCCACCGCTCGTGGCCCGTCGCTTCAGTCTCGGGTGGCTGAAGCCCCCTGCAGTGCCCAAGGACGGGGTGATGTCCTTGGCCGACCACCTGCGGGAGCTTCGCTACCGCATGGTGCTCTCTTTGGTCGTCATCGGTGTCGGAATGATCGCGTGCGCGTTCTTCTACCAGCGCATCGTCGAGTTCCTCATGCAGCCCTATCTCGTGGCGCAGGCGCAACTCGCCATCTCCAACCCCGATTTGGAGATGACCGCAACGATCAACGACGTCACGCAGCCCTTCCTGTTCGCCCTGCAGGTGGTCGGGCTCGCCGGCCTCATCTTCACCAGCCCCCTGTGGATCTACCAGGTGTGGGCGTACATCGTGCCCGCGCTCGTCGCGCAGGAGAAGAAGTACGCCCTGGCGTTCATGGGGGCCGCGATCCCGCTGTTCCTCGCCGGCGTCGCGGCGGCCTACTGGGTGCTGCCGCAGGGCATCGTCGTCATGATGCAGTTCACGCCGATGGGAGTCGACATCACCAACCTCATCGACATCAGCAACTTCTTGAGGTTGCTCATCGTCATGATGCTCGTGTTCGGCATCGGCTTCCTGACGCCGGTGTTCGTCGTGGCGCTCAACCTGATCGGCATCCTGCCCGCGAGCGCCCTCAAGGCGTCGCGCTCCTACGTCATCTTCGGCTGTTTCGTGTTCGCCGCGGCCGCCACCCCCGGCGGCGACCCGTTCTCCATGATCGTCCTCGGGCTCACGATGACCGTCCTCTTCCTCGGCTCCGAGTACCTCTGCCGCATCAACGACCGCCGTCGTGCCCGCAAGCAGGCGGCCGGCGAGATCGTCCCCGCATGACCCAACTGGCCGTCGTGGCCAACCCGGCCGCGGGCCACGGGCGTGGACGCCGCTTGCTCGCCTCGGTCCTGGCCCGGTTCGAGGAAGCCGGGGCCACCGTCACCGCTCACCTCCCTGTGCATGCCGAGGACGCCGCCCGTGCCTGCGCCCAAGCGGTCGCCGACGGCGTCGACGGGCTCGTCGTGGTGGGAGGCGACGGCACCACGCACCTCGGCCTTAACGCCTGCGCCGGCTCCGGCGTGCCGCTGGGCATCGTGCCCGCGGGCACCGGCAACGACTTCGTCCGTTCGGCGGGACTGCCGCCCCGCTGGTCCGACGCCGTCGACGCGATCCTCGCCGGTGCCACCCGCCCGGTCGACCTCATGGGCGTCACGGACGCCGCCGGCGCGGCCTGCTGCGTCGGCTCCGTCGTGTCGACGGGCTTCGACGAGCGGGTGGCCCGCCGCGCCGACGCGTTGCCCCTCAACCTGGGCGCCCCCTCCTACGCGTGGGGGGTGGTCGCCGAACTGGCCCGCTTCCGGCCGCAGAGCTACCGGCTGACCACCGCCGACGGCGTCCGGGAACTCGACGCGATCCTCGTGGCCGTCGCCAACGCCGGCATCTTCGGCGGCGGCATCCGGATCGCCCCCGGCTTCGATCTCGACGACGGCCTGCTCGACGTCACGATCGTGCACCCGGTGCCGCGTCGCACCCTGCTGCGCCTGTTCCCGAGCCTGTTCACGGGTGGCTTCGTCACGCACCCGGCGATCGAGCGGTTCCGCGTCGCCTCGATCACCGTCGACGGGCCGGACATGCTGGCCTCCGCCGACGGCGAGCCGCTTGGCCCCGTCCCGCTCGCCTGCACCGCCCGGCCGCGGGCGGTGCGCATCTTCGTGCCGCAGGAGGACCGATGACCGCGCAGGACCGTCGCGTCGAGCCCGGCCCGCTGTTTGCGACGTTCGCTGCCGGCTACGGCTTCGCCCTCGACGACTACCAGCGCGACGCCTGCGCCCACGTGGAGGCGGGCGACGGCGTCCTCGTCGCCGCCCCGACGGGCGCGGGCAAGACGGTCGTGGGGGAGTTCGCCGTCTTCTGCGCCCTGCAGACCGGGCGGAAGTGCTTCTACACCACCCCCATCAAGGCGCTGAGCAACCAGAAGTACCACGACCTCGCCGAGCGGCACGGCGCCGATCGTGTGGGGTTGTTGACCGGCGACACCAGCCTCAACGGGGACGCGCCCGTGGTCGTGATGACCACCGAGGTGCTGCGCAACATGATCTACGCGGGCTCGTCGACGCTGGCCGGTCTTGGCTACGTCGTCATGGACGAGGTGCACTACCTCGCCGACCGCTTCCGCGGCGCGGTCTGGGAGGAGGTCATCATCAGTCTGGCCCCGAGCGTGCAGGTGGTGAGCCTGTCGGCCACGGTCAGCAACGCCGAGGAGTTCGGTGCCTGGCTCGACGAGGTGCGCGGCGGTGTGGCCGTGGTCGTGAGCGAACGGCGTCCGGTGCCGTTGTTCCAGCACGTCATGGCCGGACGCCGCCTCTACGACCTGTTCGCCGGCGAGGCGCCGACGGCGTCCGCGCTGCTGACCCAAGGCGACGTCAATCCAGAGTTGACGCGGCTGGCGAAGGAGGAGGGCCGGTTCACGCGCGACGACTCCCGGAGGCCACGGGGGCGGCGCACCCGCGAGCGCATCGAGCGCAACGCGGCCGCGCGTGGCGAACGCGGGCCGAACCTTGTGCCGCGCCGCGACGGCGCGGTCGAGAAGCTGGACGCCGAGGCCCTGTTGCCCGCCATCTACTTCATCTTCAGTCGGGCGGGCTGCGACCAGGCGGTCCGGCAGCTGTTGAGCTCGGGTCTGCGGCTCACCTCCCCGGCCGAGCGCGCCGAGTTGGACGCCCTCGCCGACGCCGCGGCGTCCGGCCTGGACCGGGACGACCTCGACGCGCTGGAGTTCTCGACGTTCCGCGAGGCGCTGCGCCGCGGCATCGCGAGCCATCACGCGGGGATGCTGCCGGCGTTCAAGGAGTGCGTCGAGGAGGGATTCGTGCGCGGCCTGGTCAAGGTGGTGTTCGCCACCGAGACCCTCGCCCTCGGCATCAACATGCCGGCCCGCTCGGTGGTGCTCGAGAAGCTGGTCAAGTTCAACGGCGAGGCCCACGTCGACATCACGCCTGGGGAGTACACCCAGCTCACGGGCCGCGCCGGCCGCCGTGGCATCGATGTCGAGGGGCACGCGGTGGTGCTTTGGCACCGCTCCATGGATCCGCGCCACGTCGCCGGCCTCGCCTCGCGGCGCACCTACCCGCTGCGCTCGTCGTTCAGCCCCACATACAACATGGCGGTCAACCTCGTAGGACGCGTTGGCCGTGCGAAGGCGCGCGGTTTGCTCGAGCAGAGCTTCGCCCAGTTCCAGTCGGACGCCTCGGTCGTCGGCATCGCCCGCGCGGCCGCCCGGAAGACCGAGCAGGCGGCCGAGTTGTGGGCGGACGCCGCCTGCGACCGGGGCGACTTTGCGGAATACGCCCGTGTTCGGTCGGAGATCGCCGTGCTGGAGGCCACGGCGGCCCGCTCGCGCCGCGCCGATCGGCGCGCCGAGGTCCTTCAGGTGCTCCTGGACGTGAAGCCGGGCGACATCATCGGCGTCCCCGCGGGCCGCCATGAGGGCTGGGCGGTCGTCATCGATCCGGGGGTGGGCCGCGATCGGGGCAATCCGACGCCGCTCGTCATGACCGAGCAGCGGCAGGTGAAGAAGCTGTCGCTCACGGACTTCCCGTCGCCGCCCGTCGTCGCTGCCCGCATGCGCGTCCCCAAGCACTTCGACGCCCGCCAGGCCAAGGACCGCCGCAATCTCGCCGCGGCCTTCCACAGCCGCCTCGGCACCCTGGACACGGCGGCGACGCGCTACTCCCCGGCCGCGATGGACGCCGAGGTCGCGGCCGGGATCGCCCGCCTGCGTGACGACTTGAGGCGGCACGCCTGCCACGACTGCCCCGACCGCGAGGTGCACGCCCGGGCCGCCGAGAAGGCGCTGCGCGCCGAGAAGGACATCGCGGACCTGCGCCGCCAGAGCGAGCGCCGCACCCAGACGATCGCGACCCGCTTCGACAAGATCTGCACCGTGTTGTCGGCGCTGGGGTACCTGTCCGAGGACGCCGGGACCGTGACCGATGCCGGCCGCATGCTGGCCCGCATCTACGGCGACCTCGATCTCGTCACCGCCGAGGCGATTCGCTCGGGCACCTTCGACGAGCTCACTTCTGCCGAGCTGGCGGCGGTGGTCAGCTCGCTCACCTACGAGGCGCGCGGGGGCGAGCAGCGGCGTCCGGCCCGGATGCCCAACCGTTCCACCGAGATCGCGCAGACGATGCTGCGCCGCATCTGGCGCGACGTGTCGCTCATGGAGCGCGACCAGAAGCTCGACAGCGGCCGCGAGCCCGACATCGGTTTCGCGGAGGCCACGTTCCTGTGGGCGTCGGGCGCCGCGTTGGGCGACCTGCTGGAGACGACGGGACTGACCGCGGGGGACTTCGTCCGGTGGATGCGGATGGTCATCGACCTGCTCGGCCAGGTGCGGGACGCCGCCGGTCCGGGACGGGTGCGCACGAACGCCCGGGAGGCCATCGGGATGCTCCGCCGAGGCGTCGTGGACGCCGCGTGGAACGAGGACGACTAAGCCCTGCGGGCGCGCAGCATCCAGGCGGGCTGGCCGTGCCTGGCCCGCGCCAGCAGCCAGACCCGGTGGATCCCGATGACCACCAGGACCCACGCCAGCCCAAGAGTCCAGCCGACGAGCACGTCGGTGAGCCAGTGGTGGCCGAGGTAGACCCGGCTCATGCCCATGCTCAGGGCGTACAGGCTGAAGCCGACGATCCAGGCGGCGCGTGCCGACGCCCGCCGGAACCAGTGCAGCATCAGGTAGCAGAGGATGCCGGCGATGACCGTGCCGTTGAGCGTGTGCCCGCTGGGAAAGCTGGCGGTGGTCTCGAGCGGGGGCACGGCGAGATCGATGGGCGGGCGGGCGCGCCCGAACAGCTGCTTGCCGAACACGGTGGCCAGCGTGGACGTGCCGACGGCGACGCCGACCAGCACCAGCGGCGCCCAGCTGCGCCAGGCCCAGGCGATGCCGAGCGTGACGACGAGCAGCACGATGGGCTGGATCACGGGGCCGCCGAACTCGGTGAAGGCGACGACGGCCGAGGTGAAGGCCGGCGTCCGGTGGGCGACCATCCAGGTGAGGAGCGGCTGGTCCACGAGGGCGATGCCGCCGGAATCGGCCACCCCCTCGTACACCTCGCCGGAGCCCCACACGAGCGTCAGGGTGGCCATGACGGCGACGACGAGGTAGGTCCCGATCAGCGCGTTGGCCTGCCACCAGGAGCGCGTCCGGGCGACGACGCGGCCGAGGGCGGTGGGCCCCTGGACGTGCCAGTTCGGGTCGCGCGTGGGCTGCTCCAACTCCATCGGCGCAGTATGACACCTAGTGAGCGCTGCGCCGGGGTACCGCGCGGGCAGGCTGTCCTAAGCTGGCGGCCATGGCGGTTGCGATCAGGGTCATCCCGTGCCTCGACGTCCACGACGGGCGGGTGGTCAAGGGCGTCAACTTTCTGAACCTCCGCGATGCGGGCGATCCGGTCGAGTTGGCCCGCGCCTACGGCGACGCGGGTGCCGACGAGCTGACGTTCCTCGACATCTCGGCCTCCGCCCAGGGGCGCGCGACCACGTACGAGATGGTGACGCGCACCGCCGAGACGGTCTTCATCCCGCTGTGCGTGGGTGGCGGCGTCCGCTCGGCCGACGACGTCGACCGCCTGCTGCGCGCCGGCGCCGACAAGGTGGGCATCAACACCGGCGCCATCGCCCGGCCGCAGGCCATTGACGAGATCGTGGCCCGCTTCGGCAACCAGGTGTGCGTCCTCAGCCTCGACGCCCGTCGCGAGGCCGGGCAGCCCTCCGGCTTCGGTGTGACGACCCACGGCGGCCGTCAGGCGGCGGGCCTGGACGCGCTCGAGTGGTGCCGCGAGGCCGTCGACCGCGGGGCGGGGGAGATCCTGCTCAACTCGATGGACGCCGACGGCACCACCAACGGCTTCGACCTCGAGATGATCGAGGCCGTCCGCCGGGTGGTCGACGTGCCCGTCATCGCGTCGGGTGGGGCGGGCACCGTCGCGCACTTCGTGGACGCCGCCCGCGCGGGCGCGGACGCCGTGCTGGCGGCGTCCGTCTTCCACTACGGCACCTTGACGATCGCCGAGGTGAAAGCCGGTCTGGCCGACGCCGGCTTCGAGGTCCGGCTGCCGGTCGGCTGAACGACGAACCGAGGAGGAACATGTCCGACTGCATCTTCTGCCGTATCGTCGCCGGGGAGATCCCGAGTCGTCAGGTGTACACCGACGACGCGGCCGTCGCCATCCTCGACCTGGCGCCGTTCAAGCGCGGCCACACGCTCGTGATCCCGCGCCAGCATGTCGTCGACGCCCTGGCCGACGCCGACGTGCTGGCCGCCGTCGCCCCCGCCGTTCGGGCCACCGGGCGCCTTCTGGTCGACAGGCTGGGTGCGTCCGGGCTGAACATCGTGTCGAACGTGGGCGAGGACGCCGGCCAATCGGTGTTCCACCTGCACGTGCACCTCATTCCGCGCTACGCCGACGATGCGGGCTTCGCCGCCATGGTCGAGCGGGCGCCGGGCGAGGGCGACCTGGACGCCGTCCACGCCGCGCTCACCGATTGATGCGACGTTCTTGGGGCTCGTGGCGGGAGCTGCGGCCTCATCCAGCCACCGTGATCGTGACCCGGCGGTTCTGCGCCCGTCCCTCCGGGGTGTCGTTGTCGGCCACGGGCTCCGCCTCCCCTCGGCCCTCGGCCCGGATGGTGACTCCGGGCAGGAGGGAGACGAGCGTGGCACGCACCGCTTCGGCGCGGCGACGCGAGAGGTCGAGGTTGTGGGCGTCGGTGCCGTCGGCGTCGGTGTGCCCCGTCACCAGGAGTATCGGCGCCCGTTCCCGCAGCTGCCCGGCGAGGCTGGCCAGTTCGGTGTGTGCCCGCTCAGAGAGCGTCGCGTCGTCGTAGGCGAAGAACACGTCGGCCTGCAGGACCACCGTCTCGCCGTCGTCCACGACCGACGCGTCGGCGTTCCCCACCGGGAACAGCAGCGCGTCCGTCGGCAGGGTCGCCCTCTCCACCGGGAAGGTCACCGCCGCCGATGGGTCGACCGTCCGGTCGGCCGGAGCGGCACCCACCCACGGAGCCAGCAGGAACCCACCGATCCCGACGGCGGTCGCGGCAGCGAGGGCGCGCCACGCCGGACTCATCGCGTCACCGGCAGGTCGACGAACGACCCCGCGAGCGGGATCACCAACGTTGCGGACGTGACGCCCTCCGGCAGTGCCCCGAAGACGACCGAGAACGTGAGCGACTGGCCGGGATGGACGGCGAGGCCCATCGTCGAGCTGCACACGCACGAGCCGTCGGCCGACCTCGCCGGCAGATGCCGGCGGCCGTGGGCGGCGTCCACGAAGTAGATCCCGTCGACTTCGGCGCGCCGACCCGTACCGAAACGCACCGCCTCCAGCGGTTCGGCGGAGTCGTTCGTCACCGTGAAGTCGAGCGTCAACGTCTCGCCCTCCTGCGCGAAGGTGGTGATCGCCACCTCCACCTCACCGCCGCTCAACGCGAAGGAGCGGGTGGCCAGCACGGGCAAGGGTGTCCCGCCGCCCCCCGACCCGGCCCCCGACCCTGCCGCCGACCCTGCCGCCGGTGCCGCCGCAGTCGTGGCGGACGCCGCCGTCATAACGGGGGAGCCAGGGGACGGCGTACGGACCGCCGGAGGCCGCGGAAGGCCGACGCAGCCGGCCAGGGCAAGGGTCGCGAGCACGACGAGGATGAGGGGTGTGTGATGCGTCCTGGGGGTAGTCATGCCGGCACGCTAGGCCCTTCGGCGGATCCTCTCCCGAATCGATCCGCGAGCCTGTGGACATGTGGACAACCGCACCGGCGGCGTCCGGCATGCGGAACACGGCGCGTCCGCATTGCGACGCCCTCACAGTGCGGCCCTATAGTGAACGCGTGCAGTTCACCCTCGTACTCGAAAAGCGCGTCGCCTGACGGTTCGTCACCGCGACGCGCTCCCTCGCACGCCGGCCCATCCGGTGGCGGGGGTTTTTTCTTGCACGGATCCGAAACCGCACAGAGTCGATCGAAGGGGATGATCACATGACCGAAGCCACCCAGCCGAAGCAACTCACCGGGGCGCAGGCTCTCGTCGAGTCGTTGGAGCGGGTCGGGGTAGACGTCGTCTTCGGCATCCCCGGCGGCGCCATCCTGCCCGCCTACGACCCGCTGGGGCAGAGCCAGTTGGTGCGCCACATCCTGGTTCGCCACGAGCAGGGCGCAGCGCACGCCGCCGAGGGCTACGCGATGGCCACCGGACGCGTCGGCGTGTGCATGGCCACCTCCGGCCCGGGTGCCACCAACCTCGTCACCGGCCTCGCCGATGCGTACATGGACTCCGTGCCGATCGTCGCGATCACGGGTCAGGTCAACTCGACCGCGATCGGCACCGACGCCTTCCAGGAGGCGGACATCCGGGGCATCACGTTCCCCATCACGAAGCACAGCTTCCTCATCACCCGCCCCGAGGACATCCCCGGCGCGATCAAGGCGGCCTTCCACATCGCCGGCACCGGTCGGCCCGGTCCCGTCCTCGTCGACATCAGCAAGGACGCCCTCGCCTCGACCGCGCCGTTCACCTGGCCGAGCACGGTCGACCTGCCCGGCTACCGGCCGACGATCAACCCGCACGCGCGGCAGGTCCGGCAGGCGGCGCGGCTGATCGCGGAGGCGAAGCGGCCGGTGCTGTATGTGGGGGGTGGCATCGTCAAAGCGCAGGCCTACGCCGAGCTCAACGAACTCGTGAAGATCAGCGGCATCCCACTCGTCACCACCCTCATGGCGCGCGGTGCCGTGCCCGACAGCGAGCCGCTCAACCTGGGTATGCCCGGCATGCACGGCACGGTCGCTGCTGTCGGTGCGCTCCAGCGGGCCGACCTGCTCGTCGCCCTCGGCACACGGTTCGACGACCGGGTCACGGGGAAGCTCGACACTTTCGCGCCGCACGCGAAGGTCATCCACGCCGACATCGATCCCGCCGAGATCGGCAAGAACAAGCCGGTCGACGTGCCGATCGTGGGCGACGTGAAACTCGTCATCGCCGAGCTGAACCAGCAACTGCGCGGCGCCGACCTCGGCGACCACTCGGCCTGGGTCACGTACCTCTCCCACCTCAAGGCGAAGTACGCCTTCACCCCCGAGCCCACCAAGGACGGCGTCCTCAGCCCCGAGTACTGCATCAAGCGGCTCGGCGAGGTCGCGGGCGACGCGATCTACGCCGCCGGCGTCGGCCAGCACCAGATGTGGGCCGCGCACCTGTTGCCCTTCGAGAAGCCCGGCCGTTGGCTGAACTCCGGCGGCGCCGGCACGATGGGCTACTGCGTGCCTGCCGCGATGGGTGCCCAGGTGGGCGCACCCGGCGAGGTGGTGTGGGGCATCGACGGCGACGGGTGTTTCCAGATGACCAACCAGGAACTCGTCACCTGTGCGCTGAACGGTATTCCGATCAAGATCGCCGTCATCAACAACGAGTCCCTGGGCATGGTGCGCCAGTGGCAGACGCTGTTCTACGGCGGGCGCTACTCCAACACCAACCTGGAGTCCCGCCGCGTCCCCGACTTCCCGATGCTCGCCGAGGCGATGGGGGCGGTCGGCCTACGCGCCGAGACGCCGGACGAGGTGGACGAGGTGCTGGCGAAGGCGATGGCGATCAACGACCGCCCGGTGGTGGTCGAGTTCGTCTGCCACAAGGACGCGATGGTGTGGCCGATGGTGGCCGCCGGCACGAGCAACGACGACATCATGATCGCCAGGGACCTGGCGCCCGACTGGGAGGACGAGATCCTGTGAGTACCTACACGTTGAGCGTTCTCGTCGAGAACAAGCCGGGCGTCCTGGCCCGCATCTCCGGGCTGTTCGCCCGCCGGGGTTTCAACATCGAGTCGCTGGCCGTCGGCCAGACGGAGCGGCCCGAGATCTCGCGCATCACCCTCCAGGTGGGCGTGGAGAGCGAGCAGGTGCTGGAGCAGATCACCAAGCAGCTCAACAAGCTGGTCGAGGTGCTCAAGATCATGGAGCTGGACGACGCGTCCGCGGTGCGCCGCGAGATGGTCCTCATCAAGCTGAAGGCCGACCCGGCGACGCGCAGCCAGATCATCGAGATCGTGCAGCTGTTCCGCGGCAAGACGGTCGACGTCCATGCCGACAGCTTGGTGGTGGAGGCCACCGGCTCGCCCGACAAGCTGGACGCCCTGTTGGAGATGCTGCGCCCCTACGGCATCCGCGAGCTGGTCCAGTCCGGCCTCGTCGCGGTCGGCCGGGGCAGCAAGTCGCTCACCGACCGCGCCATCAAGGGCGGTCGCCAGGCGATCCGCTGATCTGCGGCCACGCCGGCCTTTCGGCCACACTGGTCCCACACACCGAACCGACTTCACAACAAGGAGAGACAACCCATGGCAGAGATGTTCTACGACGACGACGCCGATCTGGCCGTCATCCAGGCCCGCAAGGTCGCCGTCATCGGCTTCGGTTCGCAGGGGCACGCGCATGCGCTGAGCCTCCGCGACTCCGGCGTCGACGTCCGCGTCGGCCTCAAGGAGGGCAGCAAGAGCCGCGCCAAGGCCGAGGCGGAGGGCCTGCAGGTCCTCAGCGTGGCGGACGCCGCCCGCTGGGCCGACGTCGTCATGATCCTGGCGCCCGACCAGTACCAGCGCGGCATCTACGCCGAGTCGATCGAGCCCAACCTGGAGCCGGGCAACGCCCTGTTCTTCGCGCACGGCTTCAACATCCGCTTCGGCTACATCAAGGCCCCCGAGGGCGTCGACGTGTGCATGGTGGCTCCGAAGGGCCCCGGCCACCTGGTGCGCCGCGAGTACTCGGAGGGCCGCGGCGTCCCCGTGATCGTCGCCGTCGAGGTGGACGCCACGGGCGAGGCCTGGCCGCTCGCCCTCGCCTACGCGAAGGCGATCGGCGGGCTGCGGGCCGGCGGCATCAAGACGACGTTTACCGAGGAGACCGAGACCGACCTGTTCGGCGAGCAGGCCGTCCTGTGCGGTGGGGCGTCCGCCCTCATCCAGGCCGGTTTCGAGACGCTGACCGAGGCCGGCTACCAGCCAGAGGTCGCCTACTTCGAGTGCCTCCACGAGCTGAAGCTCATCGTCGACCTCATGTACGAGGGCGGCATCGCCAAGCAGCGCTGGAGCATCTCCGACACCGCCGAGTTCGGCGACTACGTGTCCGGTCCGCGCGTCATCGACGCCCACGTCAAGGAGTCGATGAAGGCGGTGCTCGCCGACATCCAGTCGGGTGCGTTCGCGAAGCGCTTCATCGACGACCAGGACGCCGGAGCCCCCGAGTTCAAGCGGTTCCGCGCCGACGCCGAGAAGCACCCGATCGAGGCGACCGGCAAGGAGCTGCGCAAGCTCATGAGCTGGGTCAAGTCCCACGACGACGACTACGTCGAGGGCACCGCGGCCCGCTGACCGCCCCGAACTCAAACCACGAACGCTCCCCGCGCCGCGGGGAGCGTTCGTGTGTTCGACCGGAGGCCGGGGGGAGGGTCAGCCGACCGCGATCCGCTGGCCGACCTGAATGCGGTGCGGGTTGCTGATCGTGTCCCGGTTCATCGACCACAGCGCTTGCCAGCCGCCGGCGATTCCCTGGCGGGCGGCGATGCGGCCCAGCGTGTCGCCTCGCTTCACGGTGTAGAACTTCGAGCCCGTGGCCGGCGTGGCGGTTCGGGAGGAGGAACGCGACGTCGTCTGGCTGGCCGCTGCGGCGGAGGAACTGGTCGAGGCGCCCGGCGTGTAGGCGGTGGCCCCGCCGTTGGCCTTGGTGAGCCCGGCGCGCTTGCCGCACGTGGGCCACGCCCCCGGCCCCTGCGCCGCGAGCGTGCGCTGGGCGACGATGATCTGCTGTTCCTTCGTCGCCTGGTGCGCGAGGGGGGCGAACTCGGTGCCGCCGAACGCCCGCCACGTGGAAGCGCTGAACTGCAGGCCGCCGTAGTAGCCGTTCCCGGTGTTGATCGACCAGTTGCCGCTCGACTCGCAGGCGGCCACGGCGTCCCACACGGTGCCGGCGTGCGCCTGGGGCGCGCCGAGGAGTGTGCCGCCGAGGCTGACGGCGCTGGCGGCGAGCACAGCCGCGACGCGCTGTCGGGTTCGTTTCATGGGTGTTTCCTTTCGGTGGGGACCGGCCCCGGACTAGGCCGAACGCAGTAACCGTACGACAAGACTGAGACGCTGCCAAGAGCAGCCTGAAAGATTCACAGGGAAACTGGCATGTGCCCGACCTGGGTCGGAGGCAGCCGCGACCCGGGGTGCGCGTGGGTCGTCGGTGGGGCGTGGCATGCTGTCGGGCGTGTCCGTGACAGTGCAACGAGGCCTGACCCCCGAGGAGGTGGCGCAGCGCGTCGCCGCAGGCCAGGTCAACGCGCTGCCGCCGCGCAGCGGCCGCACGGTGGGCGAGATCGTCCGGGCCAACGTGTTCACCCGCATCAACGCGATCCTCGGCGTCCTGCTCGTCATCGTGCTGGCCACCGGATCTTGGATCAACGGCGCGTTCGGCCTGCTCATCATCGCCAACTCGGCCATCGGCATCATCGGCGAGTTGCGCGCGAAGCGCACGCTCGACAACCTCGCCGTGCTCGGCGAGGCTCACCCGCTCGTCCGCCGGGCCGACGGGGAGCACCGGGTGGCGCGCGACGAAGTGGTGCTGGACGACCTGATCGTGCTCACGCCGGGCGACCAGGTGGTCGTGGACGGCGAGGTGGTCGAGGCCGACTACCTCGAGGTCGACGAGTCGCTGCTCACCGGGGAGTCCGACCCCGAGCCGAAAGGGGCCGGCGACGCGGTCATGTCGGGCAGCTTCGCGGTCTCCGGCTCAGGCACTTATCGGGCCACCAAGGTGGGGGCCGACGCGTACGCCGCGCAACTGGCGGACGAGGCGTCCCGGTTCACGCTCGTGCGCTCGGAGTTGCGCGCGGGCATCGACCGGATCCTGCGGTTCATCACCTGGCTGTTGATCCCGGTGGGGCTGGCGACCATCGTGGTCCAGCTCATGTACGCCGGCGTCGATTGGCGCCAGGCCGTCTTGCGCATGGCGGCGGCGCTGGTGCCGATGGTGCCCGAGGGACTGATCCTGCTCACGTCGACGGCGTTCGCGCTCGGTGTCATCCGGCTCGGCCGCCGCCAGTGCCTCGTGCAGGAACTGCCGGCCATCGAGGGCCTCGCACGGGTCGACGTGGTGTGCGCTGACAAGACGGGCACCCTCACCGAGAACGGCATGCGCTGCCGCTCGATCGACCCGGTCGGCGGGCATGACGCGGGCGAGGCCGCCGAGGTGCTCGCCCAACTCGTCGCTGCCGACCCGCACCCCAATGCGTCCATGCAGGCGATCGCGGAGTCGGTCCCGGCTGCGGCGCGGCCTTGGACGCCGACCGCACGCGCCCCCTTCACCTCGGCCAAGAAGTGGTCCGGGATCAGTTTCGCCGACGCAGGCTCCTGGGTGCTCGGCGCGCCCGAAGTGCTCGCGTCGGGCCAACTCGTGGCCGAGGCGGAGGAGATCGCCGCCCAGGGCCTCCGCGTCCTGCTCGTCGGTCGGGCCGAGCTGCCGGTGGACGCCGACGGTGCCCCCGGCGCGGTCGAGCCGCTGGCGTTGGTCGTCCTCGAACAGCGCGTTCGGCCCGACGCCGCCGGCACCCTGGAGTACTTCGCCGACCAGGGCGTGCAGGTGAAGGTCATCTCGGGCGACAACGCCCGCTCGGTCGGCGCGGTCACCCGCGAGTTGGGCGTCGTGACCGGCGACCCCGTCGACGCTCGCACCCTCGACACCCCGGAGAAGCTGGCGGACGCCGTCGGCACGGCCAGCGTCTTCGGGCGCGTCACGCCGCAACAGAAGCGCGGGATGGTGCACGCCCTGCAGGCCGACGGGCACACCGTGGCGATGACGGGCGACGGGGTCAACGACGTGCTCGCCCTCAAGGACGCCGACCTGGGGGTCGCGATGGGCTCCGGCTCGTCGGCGACGCGCGCCGTCGCCAAGGTGGTGCTGCTCGACGATCGGTTCGCGACGCTGCCGCACGTCGTCGCCGAGGGACGCCGCGTCATCGGCAACATCGAGCGGGTCGCCAACCTGTTCCTCACCAAGACGGTGTACTCGGCCCTCCTGGCGCTGCTGGTGGTGCTCTGGCGGGTGCAGTTCCCGTTCCAGCCCATCCACGTGACGATCACGGGCTGGTTCACGATCGGCATCCCTGCGTTCCTGCTGTCGCTCGCGCCCAACCACGAGCGCGCCCGGCCGGGCTTCGTCGCCCGCGTCATGCGGCTCGGGCTGCCGTCGGGGGTGATCATCGCCGCCGTCACGTTCGTCACCTACTTGCTGGTGCGGCCGGCGTCCGGGCTGGACAGCGAGGCCGGGCGCGAGCAGGTCGCTGCTGCCTGCTTGGCGGCCCTGATCGTCGCTGCCACCTGGGTGCTCGCCGTCGTCGCCCGACCCTACGAGTGGTGGCGCATCGCGCTCGTGGCGGCGTCCTTCGGGGCGTACGCGTTCATCTTCCTGCATCCGCTCACCCAGGACCTGTTTCATCTCGACTCCTCCAACACGCTGATGATGGTCACCGGTCTGGCCGTCGGTGGTGTGGGCGCCGTGCTCGTCGAGTTGGTGTGGTGGATCCGGGGGTGGGTCTTCGGCGAGAAGCACCGCTTCTGGAAGAGCCCCGAGCTCGATCCGCGCGAGGCCTGACGCCGCAACCCTCAGAGCCGTGCGGCGATGGCGTCTCCGACCTCTGCGGTCGAGCGGGGGGCACTGCCGCGCTCGGCGACGTCGGCGTCCACGGCGGCTTCGATGCGGGCCGCCTCGTCGCGGAGACCGAGGTGGTCGAGCAGCAACGCCATCGACGAGATGGTGGCGGTGGGGTCGGCGATGCCCTTGCCGGCGATGTCGGGCGCCGAGCCGTGGACGGGTTCGAACATCGACGGGAACGCCCCGGTCGGGTTGATGTTCGCGGACGCCGCCAGCCCGATCCCGCCGGTCACGGCGGCGGCCAGGTCGGTGATGATGTCGCCGAACAGGTTGTCGGTCACGATCACGTCGAAGCGCTGCGGATCCTGGACGAGCATGATCATCGTCGCGTCGACGTGCAGGTAGTCGGTCGTGACCTCCGGATACTCCTCGGCCACGGCGGTGAAGATGCGGTTCCACAGGCCGCCCGCGTGCACGAGCACGTTGTGCTTGTGCACGAGCGTCACGTGCTTGCGCCTCCGCATCGCCCGCTCGAACGCATCGCGGACGACCCGCTCGACGCCGCGCGCCGTGTTCACGCTCACCTCGTTCGCCACCTCGGCGGCCGTGCCCTTCGCGAGCGATCCGCCGACGCCCGCGTACAGCCCCTCGGTGCCCTCGCGCACCACGGTGAAGTCGATGGGGCCGCGCGCCACGACGGCGTCCGACAGCGGCGTCACGACCCCCGGGTAGAGCTTGCTGGGGCGCAGGTTCACGTAGTGGTCGAACGCGAACCGCAGCCGCAGGAGGAGGCCGCGCTCGAGCAGCCCCGACGGGATCGCCGTGCTGCCCGGGGCGGCTCCCACCGCGCCCAGCACGATAGCGTCCGCCTGAGCGATCTCGGCCAGGATCGAGTCGGGCAGGACCTCGCCGGTCCGCTGCCAACGCTCGGCGCCGAGGTCGTAGGGGACGAACGCGAAGGCGTCCTCACCTGCGGCCGCCGTCAGCACCTTCAGGCCCTCGGCCACGACCTCGGGGCCGATCCCGTCTCCGCCGATCACAGCGATGCTCTTGGTTGCTCGGTTCACGACCGCCCAGCCTAGCGAGAAGGGCACGGACGCCGTCGTGGTCGTCTCACGGAGGCGGGGGCCCGGGCGAGTATCGTGACCCCCATGCCTGTGGAGTTCGACGTTCAAGCCAACGCGGCCGCCCGCACCGACGACGAGGTCGCGCAGATCCTCGCCGACCCCGGTTTCGGCGACCACTTCACTGACCACATGGTGACGATCGCCTGGACGAAGGACGCCGGCTGGCACGACGCCGTGGTCAAGCCGTACGGCCCGTTCGTGCTCGACCCCTCGGCCGCCGTGCTCCACTACGGGCAGGAGATCTTTGAGGGACTCAAGGCCTACAGGCACGCCGACGGCTCGGTCTGGCTGTTCCGGCCGGAGCGCAACGCGGCGCGCCTGCAGACCTCCGCGGCCCGCATGATGCTGCCGCAGCTGCCCGTGGAGGACTTCGTCGAGGCGGTCCGCCAACTCGTGACGGTGGACGCCCGCTGGGTGCCCACCATGGAGGGGGAGCAAAGCCTCTACATCCGCCCGTTCATGATCGCCTCTGAGGCGTTCCTCGGCGTCCGCGCGGCCCAGGGGGTCACGTTCGCGGTCATCGCCTCGCCCGTCGGACCCTACTTCGGGCCGGCGGGCGTCAAGGGCGTCGACATCTGGGTGACCGACGAGTGGGCCCGCGCCGGCATCGGCGGCACCGGCGCCGCCAAGTGCGGCGGCAACTATGCGGCCAGCCTCATCGCCCAGTACGAGGGCTACGACCACGGGTGCACGCAGGTGATGTTCATCGAGGCGTCCGGCAAGGACCGCGTCGAGGAACTCGGCGGCATGAACGTGTTCTACGTCACCGCCGACGGGGAACTCGTCACCCCCGAACTCACCGGGACGATCCTCGACGGCATCACCCGCGACTCGATCCTGACGGTCGGCGCCGACCTCGGCCTCACGCCGGTGCAGATGCGCCTGTCGGCCGCCGAGGTGTTCGGCGGCATCGCCTCCGGGCGCTTCGTCGAGGCGTTCTGCTGCGGCACCGCGGCTGTCATCAGCCCCATCGCAGGCTTCAAGAGCCAGGCGGGGGAGTGGCGTCCCGCCGATCAGTCCTTCGGACGCACCCTCCAGATCCGCGATGCGGTGCTCGACATCCAGTACGGTCGAGCAGAAGACCGTCACGGCTGGATGCAGCGCGTCGTCTGACGCGCCCGAGGAGGACTTATGACGAGCCCGGTCACCGAGCAGCGCGGCAACCTGATGCTCGGTCTCGTGCTGGGGGCCCTCGCGGGCATCATCGCGATCGTGCTGGCCTGGTTCGCGCTCGTGCCGCGCACGGCCGTTACGGCGACCACCACGCCGAGCCCGACGGCCGCCAGCACCGAGCTGGCCCCCGCCGATCCCGCCTCGACGCCCAGCGCCGACGCGACGTCGGCGCCCACGTCCACGGCCACGCCGGGAGACTCGGCCTCCCCGGCCGACACGCCCAGCGCAACCCCCAACCCGAACGTCGTCACCGAGTTGCAGGCCGGCACGTGGGTGACCGTCCTCAAGTCGCTGCCGCAGGGGTCCGTCTCCGCCGAAGAGGCCCTCGCCCAGGCGGCCACGATGGGCAACGAGATGCACCGCCCCGTCGTGCTCGACAGCAACGCCTTCGGGTTCACGCCGAACTACTGGGTCGTCGCCGTTCCCGGCGCCGCCTCCGCCCAAGATGCCGTCGCCGTCTGCACCGACCTGCACATCGACGACCGCAACCGGTGCTACCCGCGCGAGGTCAAGGGCTGAGGCGGCGGTGCCCCTCTCCCGGCGGCGTCTCCTGACCGCGGCCGCGCTCGCGCCCCTCGCGGTACCCCCAGACGCCGCCGCGGCCCCCGCCGTTCCCGCGATCCGGTCGCGCGCCGAGTGGGCCGACGGACGCGCCGCACGGGGACCGTTGGCCGCCGAGGACGACGTGCGCTTCCTGCTCGTTCACCACACCGTCACCGCCAACGACTACGCCGCCGAAGCCGTGCCCGCGGAACTGCGGAAGGTGTACGCCTTCCACACGAGCGCCGAGCGTGGCTGGCCCGACATCGCCTACAACTTCTTCGTCGATCGCTTCGGCACCCTCTGGGAGGGCCGCACCGGCAGCCTCACCGGCCCCGTGGCGGCGGATGCCACCGGGGGCTCGCAGGGGTTCGCGCAGCTCGTCTGCTTCCTGGGCGATTTCACGCAAGCTCCCCCGACCCCCGATGCGATGGACGCCGCGGCTCGCCTCTGTGCGTGGCTGGCCGACCGCTACGCCATCGACCTCACCGCTCCGGTCACGTTCACCTCGCGCGGCTCGAACCGCTGGAAGCGCGGTGCCGAAGTGACGACCGACCCGATCGCCGGCCACCGCGACATGTCCCTGACCGCCTGCCCCGGCGATGCCCTCTACCCGCTCGTCCGCACCCAACTGTCGCCGGCCGCCCTCGCTTTCCAGCGGGCCGCGGCGACGCCCACGCCCACCCCGCTGCCGACGCCATCCCCGACGCCGGCCAGCACTCCCGCGGACGCAGCAGCCGCTGCGACGGGCACGGATCCGGCGTGGATCGTGGGCGGTGCTGGCGCCGCTGCGCTCGCCGCCGCCGGGGCGGCGTGGGCGATCCGGCGGCGCTCAGCCGGCGAGCAGCCGGATCGCGAGCGCCAGCCCGCCGCCGAAGAGGGCGCAGACGAACCCGATGAGGAACCCTCGGACGGTCAGTGACATCCCCGGGCGGGTGGCCGGGGCCGCCTGCGCCGCAGGGATGGACACGGGCGCGTAGGCCGCGGCCGGGCCCACGGGCTCGCGAACGGCCGTCGGCAGCACCTCGGTCGGCGCCTCGCGCAGATGGTCGCGGTACAGCGCGTCGGACGCCGCCGGCGCCGGCTCGGCGACGGGGGGTTCGACCACTGGCGGCTCGGCGACGAGGGGTTCTGGGGCAGGCGGGGCGATGGGATGGACGCGCGTGGCGTCGGGATCCTCGGTGGGGGCGGGGATGGCCGCGTGGACGCAGGTGGCTTGATCGTCGTCGGCGGGTGCCCCGGCCCACGCGTCGTCTGCCCACTCCGCACCCTCGGGAGCCATGACCTGCGTGGGGTCGTCCTCGGCGACCGGCTCGGGTTCCGGCTCCAGTTGCTGGACGGGTTGTGGCACGGGTTCCGGCTCAGGGTCGGGGACGACCACGGGGGCCGGCTCGGGCTCCGGCTCGGGCATCGGGGTCGCCTCGGCGGCCGGGGCACCCGGCCGGGCCCCCAGCACCTGGATCAGGGTGCTGCGCAGGAGGGGCGACGACACGGGCGGGACGAGGAAGGTGAGGGGACCGGCGGCGTCCGGCAGGTCGAAGCGGAGCCACTGCTCGCCGCCGAGGGTGAGTGCGGAGAAGGTGCCCCGGGCGTCCGGGTCGATCGAGACGCCCCGGTGGTGGTCGACGCCCGCCGCGTCCCGCCAGACGACCCCGGCGCGTGAGTGTTGCAGGACGAGCGCGCCGTAGTCGATGCGCTCGTGCGGCAGCCCGACGGGGATGACGAACTCCACCGGCTCGTCGTCGGCGACCATGCGGGAGAACCGGGACGCCCCCCCTGCGAGCACCCGGCGGGACAGCTTGGAGAAGCGGTCGTCGAACGGGGCCAGGTCGAGAGCCGCGACGGCTCCGCGGCTGATCCGGTCAGCGAGGTCGGGCATGCGGGCAGCTCCTTTCAGGGTCTGGGCCGAGCATAGCGACGACGCCGGGCCCCGCCCGTGCGGCGCACGCGGACTGGCCCGCGTCGGGCTTCAGGACAGCATCAGCCGAGCGCTGCGACGGCGGCGTCGTAGTCGGGCTCCTGGGTGGTCTCGGGCACGAGTTCGGTGTAGATGACCGTGCCGTCGGCGTCCACGACGACGACCGAGCGAGCGTTGAGGCCGGCGAGCGGGCCGTCGAGGAGGCGGGTGCCGTAGTCGTCTGCGAACGACGAGCGGAACGTCGAGGCGGCGACGACGTTGTCGATCCCCTCTGCGCCACAGAAGCGGGCCAGGGCGAACGGCAGGTCGGCGGAGACGCACACCACATCGGTGTCCGGCAGCCCGGCGGCGAGTTCGTTGAACCTGCGGACGCTCATCGCGCACACCCCGGTGTCGACGCTCGGGAAGATGTTGAGGACGACGCGCCGCCCGGCGTGGTCGGCGAGCGTGACGTCTCCGAGGTCGGTGTCCGTCACGGTGAACGCGGGAGCGGGGGTGCCCACCGGGGGCAGGTCGCCGACGGTGTGGACGGGATTGCCCTTGAACTTGGTTTCAGCCATGGCCCGATCCTTCCATGCGGCGCACGCGCCTCCAAGGGCGGCCGGGAGCCGCACTGGCCGCGTCCGTCTCGGCCGGCGAGACCGCCGTGACCCGCGGAGGGGGCACCTGACACCATCGAGCGGTTGACCCGGTGCACCTGCGCCGTATGCCACGAGAGAAGGACGGCCGATGACGACCCTCCCCGTCGCCCCTGACGAGTTCCACCTCTACGACACCACGTTGCGCGACGGTGCCCAACAAGAGGGCCTGCGGCTGACCGTCGCCGACAAGCTGAAGATCGCACGGCTGCTCGACGATCTCGGCGTCACGTTCATCGAGGGCGGCTGGCCCGGCGCCAACCCCAACGACACGGCGTTCTTCGCGGCCGCGGCGTCGGGGGAACTCAGCCTGAAGCATGCCCAGCTGACTGCCTTCGGCTCCACCCGGCGGGTGGGCGGCAAGGCGTCCAGCGACCCGTTGACCAAGGCGTTGCTGGACGCGGAGACGGAGGTCATCTGCCTGGTCGCGAAGAGCCACGACGAGCACGTCTTCCGGGCGCTGCGGACCGACCTCGCCGAGAACCTCGCGATGGTCACCGACACGGTGACGTTCCTCACGGGCGAAGGCCGGCGGGTCTTCGTCGACGTCGAGCACTTCTTCGACGGCTACCGGGCCAACCCCACGTACGCGCTCGAGGTCGTACGGACGGCCGCGGACGCCGGCGCTGAGGTCGTCGTCCTGTGCGACACCAACGGCGGCATGTTGCCCGCGTGGATGGGTGAGATCGTGAGCGCGGCGGGCGCCATCGGCGTCGAACTGGGCATCCACTGCCACAACGACACGGGGTGCGCGGTGGCCAACACCCTCGCCGCCGTCGATGCCGGCGCCATGCACGTGCAGGGCACGATGAACGGCCACGGCGAACGCACGGGCAACGCCGACCTCATCACCGTGCTCGCGAACCTGCAGCTCAAGTACGGCTGGAGCATCGTCCCGCCGGGGAACCTCGCGAAGGCCACCTCGATCTCGCACGCCGTCGCGGCGGTCACCCACATGCAGCCGAACGCCCGCCAGCCCTACGTGGGTCACTCTGCCTTCGCCCACAAGGCCGGCCTGCACGCTTCGGCGATCAAGGTGGACGCCAACCTCTACCAGCACACCGACCCGACCTTCGTGGGCAACGACATGCGCATGCTGGTCTCCGACATGGCGGGGCGCGCCAACATCCAGCTCAAGGGCGGCGAGCTCGGCTTCGACCTGTCCGATCGCGACCTGGCCGCGAAGATCACCGACGTGGTCAAGCAGCGGGAGGCCGACGGCTACAGCTACGAGTCGGCCGACGCCAGCTTCGAGTTGCTCCTGCGCGACCAACTGGGCGCCTTGACGCGGCCGTTCGAGGTGCCGCGCTGGCGGGTGCTGACGTTCAGCGAGCCGACCGACGAGGGCGACTCCGAGGCGACCGTGAAGGTGCGCGTCGGCTCGGTCGTGACCGATCGGGTGGGTGAGGCCTACGGGCCGCTGTCCGCCCTCGACATCGCACTGCGGCAAGCCCTGACGCCGGCCTTCCCGGCCGTGGAGAGCTACGAGCTCATCGACTACAAGGTGCGCATCATCGAGATGGGGTCCGGCACGGACGCCATCGTGCGCGTCCTCATCGACACCACCGATGGCGAACGCACGTGGACCACGGTCGGCGTGGGCACCAACGTCGTGGAGGCGTCGTGGGAGGCGCTCCATGACGCCTACCTCTGGGGTCTGATGCCCCGCTGAGGTCGGCGCCGCTGAGCGCCGCCCGCCGAGGTCTGGTCGTGGCTAGTGTCGTGCGTCATTAGTTCGTTGACGGTGTGGGATGATGGGGCATGCCATCATCAGTTGTGGAACTGAGTGATCAAGATCGCTTGACGCTGGAGGCTTGGACGCGGTCGAGCACGGTGGCGGCGGGTCGGGCTGAGCGGGCTCGGATCGTGTTGGCCGTCGCGGAGGGTGTCGGGACGACGCGGGTGGCTGAGCGGGTGGGAGTGTCGCGGCCGACT
>NZ_JARKOT010000016.1 GCF_029977985.1 Propioniciclava sp.
CCCGCCTGCGGCACCAACCCGACGATGAGGGCTGGACCACCACGGTCTCCCTCGACAACACCTCCGACGACACGCAGGCACTGCCGCCGCTGGGGGTGGCGGTGAGCGTGGCACCCGGGTGGGTCGGGTGGTCGTGGTCCACCGACGTGGAGGGCTTCCTCGTGGTGGCGCCTGCGGACGGTCCGGGGGAGTGCCTGCTCGTCTCGGTGCGCCGGGGCTTCTGGCGGGCGGCGGCGTCCGTGCCCGTGGTCTCGCCGGCCGCCCGGCGGGGCGACGCGCTCGGGGCGGGAGTCGCGGCGTTCCACCTCGCCCACCCCACGGGCTCGCTGCGGGCCTACGGGCGTCACCAGACCACCCTGGAGTTCTCGGCGATCACCGTGCCGGGCGCCGCCGCCGCGACCCTGCCGCCGTGGCTGCCCGAGCTCGTCGTCGCTCCCGGGGACGAGCTAGTGCTGCACACGCCCGACCAGGCCATCGTGCCCGGCCCGGGCGTGCAGGTGACCGAGACCGACTCGGGCGCGGTGCTGCTGGGCTCTGCGGGGCAACGCGAGGTCGCGGTGCACGGCGTCCGGGGGGTGCAGCGGCTGCGCATGACGTGCGCGCCGGCCCTTCCCGCGCTGGTGTGCGAGTTGGCTGGGGAGATCATTCGGACGCGGCCCTCAGGGGTGGGGTCGGCGTCCGCGGCGGTGGTTGCGAGCGGGCTCGCGCGACGGGTGGTCGTGGACGCGAGCGCTGCCCTCGACTGGCTCGAACGCGAGGACTGGCTGGCGCGCGGGGACCTGTGGGGCCCTGCGATCGCGGGCGTCGTGGCGAACGAGACGCACGACGCCGGGCTCGTCGAGGACGCGTGCGCCGCCTTGCTCGCGGCCGACCCGCTGCCGGGCATGGGCATCATCGGGAGCCGCCTGTGGCTGGCAACCCTCCGCGCCGGGCTGCCTCCGTTCGATCTGATGGCGGTCTTCGCGCGGGCCGGCTCGGGGCTGTCCGGCCTGGAGAGCGCGGTGCTGCGCAATGCGGACGCCGCACGCTGGGGCCGGGCGGTGCGTGGCCTCGTGGCCCGCCTGGGTGCCGGGTTGCCCGGCCAGCCCGTCGGGCTGGCCGAGGCGGACGCCGGCCTGGCCGTCGCGCTCCTGCGACACGTGCCCGAGGGTTGGGCGGAGCGGGAGGCCGCGACGCTGGCGTCCGAGAAGGCGGCGGCCCTGCTGCTGGCCGACCACGCCGACCGGCTGCACCCGGCGCACGACGGACTGGCGTGGCTGCTGATGGGGGAGATCAGCGCGTGAGGAGGTAGGATCGGCCTCCGATCCGGGGCGTAGCGTAGTGGCTAGCGCGCCTGCTTTGGGAGCAGGAGATCGCAGGTTCGAGTCCTGTCGCCCCGACCAAGAATGTGGCTTTGGCTAGGCATTGTGCCTCGACAAGTCCACAGGACGAAAACCTGTCGCCCGTAGGCCACTTGTGGGGGTGGCTAGGGGTTGTGGCCGGTCTGCCGGGATTGGGTGGTGGACGGGACTGGACAGCCGAAGTCCCATACAGACCCCAGAAATCCGTTTGTGGGACTAGCGAAACGCCTTGTCAGCGGACAGCGATGCGAGCGTGTGCTGGAACCCCGGCACGGTACGCCCCGCAGCCAGGAACAGATCCACGATGGAGGAGTAACCGCGCGTCGCGAAGTGGGTCACGGATGACTCCACCTTTCAGGTCTGGTCGCAGCAGCGGGGCGACGCTCTCTCAAGTCGACGTCGTCATGTGTGGCGGCGACGCCCTTTGCAGGGTCGGGAGATCGGACGAGGCGGGTGAGGTGGGCGCGGTCGGCTGCGTGGAGGGTGCTGAGGAGGTTGGACACGTAGTTGGCGAC
>NZ_JARKOT010000018.1 GCF_029977985.1 Propioniciclava sp.
GGCGTCCAGTACCTGGAGCCGTTGTTCGAGTTCTCCGGGGCGTGCACCGGCTGCGGCGAGACGCCCTACCTGAAGCTGCTCTCCCAGCTGTTCGGCGGCCGGGCGAGCATCGCGAACGCGACCGGCTGCTCGTCCATCTACGGCGGCAACCTGCCGACGACGCCGTGGGCGCGCAACAAGTACGGGCGCGGGCCCGCCTGGTCGAACTCGTTGTTCGAGGACAACGCCGAGTTCGGCCTCGGCCTCCGGCTCGCCGCCGACCTGCAGACCGACCTCGCCCGCAAGCGGCTCGTGGAACTGCGCGAGGACATCGGCAACGACGACCTGGTGGACGCCATCCTCGGCGCCGAGCAGTTGTACGAGTCCGACCTGTCGCACCAGCGGGCGCGCGTCGAGGAACTCAAGGAGCGCCTCGACGACATGACCGGACCGGCGGCGTCCGACCTGCGCTCGGTGGCCGACCATCTGCTGCGCCGGTCGGTGTGGATCGTGGGCGGCGACGGCTGGGCGTACGACATCGGGTCGGGCGGCCTCGACCACGTCCTCGCCTCGGGCCGCAACGTGAACGTGCTCGTGCTCGACACCGAGGTGTACAGCAACACGGGCGGGCAGGCGTCTAAGGCGACGCCGATGGGCGCGATCGCGAAGTTCGCCTCCGGCGGCAAGGAGACGATCAGCAAGGACTTGGCGTTGCAGGCCATCGCCTACGGCAACGTGTACGTGGCGCGGGTGGCGATGGGTGCCGACCCGCAGCAGACGCTCACGGCGTTCCGCGAGGCGGAGGCTTACGACGGGCCGAGCATCATCTTGGCCTACAGCCACTGCATCGCCCACGGCATCGACATGAAGAAGGGGCTCGACCAGCAGTACCTGGCGGTCAACTCGGGCCACTGGCCGCTCATGCGGTTCAACCCGGTGCTGCGGCAGGCGGGCAAGAACCCGTTCCTGCTCGACTCGCCGCGGCCGCGGTTCCCGCTGAGGAAATACCACGAGAACGAGTTGCGCTTCCGGATGCTGCGCAACGCCAACCCCGAAGCGGCCGAGCGCATGCTCGAGCTCGGGCAGGCCCAGGTGGAGCGCCGGTGGCGCGACTACGAGGAAATGGCGATGCGGACGGCAGCCGACTTCGCCGCGGATGCGAAGGAGTGACATGGAACGGATCGCCGCCGACCTGGCCACCACCTATCTCGGGCTGGAGCTCGCCCACCCGGTCATCGCGTCGGCCGGGCCGCTCACCCAGAGCGTGGACGCCGTCGCCGCCCTCGCCGAGGGCGGTGCGGCCGCGATCGTGCTGCACTCGCTCTTCGAGGAGCAGTTGCGCGCCGAGGCCAACCGGGACGCCGCCCTCCTCGACGCGCACGAGGAGCGTTTCCCCGAGGCGCAGGACTTCTTCCCCGACGTGGCGGTGACGACCCGTTCGGCCGGCTACGGCTACCTGCGGTTGGTGGAGCGGGCGGCGGCCGCCGTCGGCGTGCCGGTCATCGCATCGCTCAACGGCTCCGACCTGGGCGGCTGGGTGGAGTTCGCCAAGGACATCGAGTCGGCCGGGGCGGCCGCGCTGGAACTGAACATCTACTTCGTGCCCGGCGACGTGCGCACCACGGGCGATCTGGTGCTCAAGCGGCACCTCGAGATCGTGAGCGCGGTGAGTTCGGCCGTGTCGCTGCCGGTGTCGGTGAAGATGTCGCCGTACTTCAGCTCGCCGGGCAACGCGGCGCTGCAGTTGCTGGAGGCGGGGGCGTCCGGCCTGGTGTTGTTCAACCGCTGGCTGCAGCCGGACGTGAACACCGAGACACTCGGCATGGACGCCGCCTTCGAGCTGTCGACGCCGCACGAGGGCCGGCTGCCGCGCACGTGGCTGGCCGCGCTGCGGCACCGCACCGACGCCTCGCTGGCCGGCTCGACCGGCGTCGAGACGGCCGACGACGTGGTGAAGTACCTCCTCGCCGGCGCCGACGCGGTCATGACCACGGCGTCGCTGATCCGCAACGGGCCGCATCATGTGATCACGCTCGTCGCGGGGCTGGAGGCATGGCTGGAACGCAAGGGGTTCGCGTCGGTCGCGGAGGCGCGCGGGCTGCTGGCGCTGCCTGCCGACGGCGACCCGGACGCCGCCGAGCGCGGCGGCTACGTCGCCGCCATCCAGGCCGCGAAGGCGCGCTACGGCACCCTCTGACGCCGAGCGGGCCGGCGGTTGAGGCCGCCGGCACGGCCCTTTTCGCGCCCGCAGCCCCCGCGCCCCCGCTGGCGTGCGCCCCGACCCAGGTCGGTAGACTGCTTCTCGATGGACACGAGGGAGGAATTCATGCCCGCCTCTGTGGAGCCGAGCAGCGCCGAGCAGGCGGCGTCTGTTGACCGGACGCCGCCGCTCCGGGTGGCCCTGTTCACCGACAACTACGGCCCTGGCCACAGCGGGCTGCTGTACGCCGTGCAGTTCCTCGAGGGGGAGCTGCTGGCGCGCGGGTTCCAGGTGCAGGTCGTGGCGCCGGCCTGCGACGGGCCCAACCCGTATCGTGCCCACCCGCACCGCAGCGAACTGCGGCTGCCCGGCATCCCGGTGCCGGGCATGTCGCTCACGATGGCCACCGGGCGCGGGTTCGAGCAGGCGCTCGCCCAACTCGCCGCCGACCCGCCCGATGTCATCCACGTGCACGGGCTGGGCTCCGTCGGGCTCCTCGGCGTCTGGGCCGCCGATCGGCTCGGGGTGCCGCTCATGGTCACGTGGCACACCGATTTCGAGGCGTACGCCGACCACTACGCCCTGCTCGCGCCGGTCGCCGACGCCTACATCCGCGCCCTCAAGGCGGCCACCAACGGCATGGACCGCCCCCAGCTCAAGCGGCTGGCCCGCTTCTTCCAGCCGCGCTGGTGGCGTCGCGGCAAGCTGACCCGGCGCGGCGTCCTCAACGCCGCCCGCGAGATGCTCGAGGCCGCCGACCTCGTCACCACCCCCTCCGACAAAACGGCCGTCCGCTGCATCGAGTTGGCGCCGAACGCCCACATCCGGGTCGTCCCGAACGGCGCGGACGCCCTCCCCCCCGGCCCGCCCCTGCCGCCGGCCCACGGCCCGCGGATCCTCTACGTCGGCCGGATCGCCCCCGAGAAGAGCATCGGTCTGCTCGTCGACGCCTTCGAGTGGGTCCGCGAGGAGCTGCCCAACGCCGAGCTGATGATCGTCGGCAACTGGCGGACCGGGCGCCTGCTGGAGCAGAAGTTGCGCACCGCCCGCCGGCGGGGCGGCGTCACGCTCGTCGGGCAGGTGCCGCGGGAACAGTTGGGGCCCTACTACGCGGCGGCCGACGTGTTCGCGTTCCCGTCGACGACGGACACCCAAGCGCTCGTCCTACACGAGGCCGCCCATGCGGGGCTGCCCATCGTGAGCTGCGACCATGAGCTGCGGCTGGTCGTCGACGAGGGTGTCAACGGGGCGTTCGCCCGGCCGACGCCGGAGTCGTTCGCCCGGCAACTCGTGATGATGCTGCACCACCTCGAGGATCCGAAGTTCCGGGCGCTGGCCTCCCAGCGCAGCCGCGAGATGGCGTCCTGGTGGACGATCAAGAACCAGTCCGAGGCGATCATGCAGCTCTACCGCGACCTGGCGGCGCGGCGTCCGGTGGAGGCGTCGCTCCGGGCGGTGCCCCCTGCGTGAGCGACGCGGCCGGCGTCCGTGCGCCTCGACCCCACCCAACGCTGGAGCGGCGCTGGGGCTACGTCGATGGCGACGTGGCGCAGGTCACATCGGCAGCAGCCCGGAGCTGAACAGCAGCCAGCCCGTCATCGACATCAGCAGCGCCACG
>NZ_JARKOT010000025.1 GCF_029977985.1 Propioniciclava sp.
CCGGGCACGACCACGTCGACGACCACGGCGCAGCCGCAGGCCCAGGAAGAGGTCACCACCACGACCACCACCGTCGAGGTGACCACCACGACCACCACGGCAGCCGCCACGACCGAGGCTGCCCCGGCCGAGGCTGCCCCGGCCGAGACCACCGGCGCGGACGCCTGATCCTGATCACGACGAAGCCCGCGAGGAGCAGCCCTCGCGGGCTTCGTCGCATCCATCGCCCGAGAGGCCGCTGATCGCGTGCAGTTCCTGATCCCGGTGCCGGACCACGACTACTACCTGTGGCAACTCCTCGTCCAGGCGGCGCACTTGCGCGAACTCGGCTACGAGGAGGACGCCCACTACCTCGTCGTCTACTTCAACGACACGCCTTCGGATCGACTGCGGAGGCTGTTCGAGTCCGACGAGCTGCGGTGCTACCTGCACGCCTACCCCGACACCCGCACGGACAAGGGCTACAGCGCCTCGATGAAGCCCTGGCTGCTCAGCCGGTACTTCGACCAGTTCCCCGAGATGGGTCGCGAGGTCCACAACTATCTCGACCCCGACGTGATGTTCACCCACCCCATGGACTTCTCCCCCTACTCCGCCCACGACGGCCGCTGGTACGGGTCGAGCACGCGCAGCTACACGGGCGCCGACTACATCCGCTCCAAGGGAGAGCAGTTGTTCCTCGACCTGTGCCGGATCGCCGACGCCGACCCGGATGCGGTCCTGGCGCACGACCACAACTCGATCGGCGCCCAGTACTTCATCAAGGACACCGACGCCGCGTTCTGGGAGCACGTCGAACGCACGTCCGTCGCCGCCTACCACCACATGCGAAGCACGCAGGACCAGTACCACCCCGAGGGTCACGAGTACCCGATCCAGGCGTGGTGCGCGGAGATGTACATGACGCAGTACGCCAGGGTCGGAGCCGGCATCACCCCGATCGCCGATCCGGCGCTGGACTTCCACTGGGCCAATCACGCGGCCAGCGAGTGGGACCACAAGGCGTACTTCCACAACGCCGGGCAGACCGCCGAGGACGGCGTCCATTTCTGCAAGATCACCTGGCAGAGGTCGCCGTTCTTCAAGGACATCCGGGTGTCGCCCGAGTCGGCCTCCAGCAGGTACGTGGACCTGATCCGTCGCACCGAAGAGACGTTCCCGACGTTGGTATGGGAGTGACGCGAGCCCGAGGGTGGGGCGGGCGATCTGATCTGACCGGGGTCGATCGAGGTTAAGCGTCTCACTCACACGATTCACCGCCATCGACCCCGGTGAGATCAGACTCATCCCCGTTTGAGAACGATTCTCAATACCTGGTAGACTCCTCGCATGCGAGTTCGAGCCCTCCTCACCGTGCCCGTGCTGGCCGCGTTGGCGGCCTGCGGCACCCCGGCCGCGGCGCCGGCGTCCGGACAGAGCGATCCCGTCGCCATCGCGACGACGACCCAGCTGGGCTCGATCCTCGGCGACATCACCGACTGCGCCGGCACCAGTTCAGCCACGCTCATGGGTCCCGGCGACGACCCGCACGAGTTCTCGGTCTCCTCGGCCCAGGTGGCGCAACTCGTCCGGACGAAGCTGGTCGTCGCGAGCGGCCTCGGCCTCGAACAGGGCCTGGAGTCCGCACTCGGAAACGCGGCCGCCGACGGTGCCACGATCTACGAGGTCGCTCCCGACCTCGACCCACTCGCCTACGCCGACATCGAAGCCGCCCAGGCGGCCCAGCACGCCGGCCACACGCACGCGACGGGGTCCGAGGAGCACTCCGACGAGCACGACCACGGCACCTACGATCCGCACGTCCACATGGACGTCGGCCGCATGGCCACGGCCGCCGAGAAGATCGGCGCACGGCTGGCGGCCGAGACCGGCGACGACCGCTACACCAGCTGCGGCGCCGAGGTCGCCGGCGAACTGCGCGCCACGGACGCCGAAGTGCGCCAGATCCTCAGCGCCATCCCCACCGAGAAGCGCATCCTCATCACCGACCACGAGGCCTACAACTACTTCGCTGACGCCTACGGGTTCGAGATCGCCGGCGTCGTCATCCCGGGCGGCAGCACCGACGCCCAGCCGAACTCGGCCGACCTGGCCGGGCTGGTCGAAGTCATCCGGGAGGACGGGGTCAGCGTCGTCTTCAGCAACAACACGGTCAACCCGCGCCTTGTGGACGCCCTCGCAGCCGAGGCGGGCACCGACGTGCAGGTGGTCCAGTTGTACGAAGGCTCGGTCGGCGAACCCGGCACGGACGCCGCCACCTACGCCGGCATGATGCTTGCGGACGCCCGCCTCGTGGCGGACGCCCTCGCGTAACCTTCACGCTCGTGGACTGGTGGATCGAACCGTTCCTGCTGGGCTTCCAGCAGCGTGCACTGGTGGGCGGGCTCATCGCCGCCGTCATGTGCTCGGTCGTCGGCGTGTGGCTGGTGCTGCGCGGGATGAGTTTCTTCGGGGACGCCTTCGTGCACGGCGTCCTGCCGGGCATCGCCGCGGCCGTCATCTTCGGGTTCAACCCGTACCTCGGCGCCGCCGTGGCGGCGCTGCTCATGGTGGGCGGCATCGAGCTCATCCACCGCCAGACCGCCCTCAAGGAGGACACCGCCATCGGTTTGCTGTTCGTCGGCATGATGGCGCTGGGCGTCGCCATCATCAGCTCGTCGAACGCCTACACAGGGAGCCTCACGGCCATCCTCTTCGGGGACATCTTCGGCGTCTCCGAAGCGACGATCACCACGATGGCTGTCCTCGGCTCCGTCGTGGTGGTGGCGGCGATCGTGCTGTTCCGTCCGCTCCTCGCCCTCAGCTTCTCCCCCGCCAAGGCGCAGGCGCTCGGCATGGCTCCCCGGTTCACCCACGCCGCCCTGCTCGTCCTCATCGCCACCGCCGTCATCGCCAGTTTCCAGGCCGTCGGCACGCTGCTGGTCTTCGGCCTGCTCGTGGGGCCGCCGGCGTCCGCCGCGCTCGTGAGCCGGACCGTGCCGCGCATGTTCGCGTGGTCGGTGGGGTTCGGCGCACTCTCGGTCTGGCTCGGGCTGCTGCTGTCCTATCGCCTGGGCACCGCCGGCGCCGCGACGACCGCCCTGGTCGCCGTCGCCCTGTTCTTCGCCCTCCTCGCCGGCACCCGCGCGGTGGCCCGCCTGCGGCGTCCGCGGGCCCTCGCCGAGGGGGTCGCCGCGTGACGGGTTTACTCGCCGAGGCGTCCGGCCTGAGCCTGGGGTACGGCAACCAGGTGGCCGTCACGGCATCCAGCTTCACCATTCCGCACCGGGCGGTGACGGCCATCATCGGGCCCAACGGGTCGGGCAAGTCGACCGTGCTCAGCGCCCTCGCCGGCGTGCTCGAGCCCCTCGCGGGGACACTGAGCGTGCTCGGCGTCTCGCCACGCGTGCGCCCACCTCGGGTGAGCTACGTGATGCAGTCACAGGCGTTCCCGGCCGGCACCCCCATCACGGTGCGGGAGGCCGTCGGCATGGGGCTCTACCCCAGGCTCGGCTGGTTCGGACGCCCCTCCGCCGATGATCGCGCCCGCGTTGCCCGTGCCATGGACCGGCTGGGCGTCACCGAACTGGCCGGGCGCCACCTCGACGAACTCTCCGGCGGGCAACGGCAGCGGGTGTACGTGGCGCAGGGCATCACCCAGGCCCATGAAGCCCTGCTCCTGGACGAGCCCCTGACCGGGCTCGACATCACCTCGGCCAGGGTGATCGACGAGATCATCCACTCCGAACGCGAACGCGGGCACGCGGTCGTCCTCACCACCCACGATCTCGACGAGGCGCGCGCCGCCGACTGGGTCGTGCTCATGAACGGACGATGCGTCGCCTCCGGGCCGCCCGCGTCGGTGCTGACCACCGCCAATCTCACGGACGCCTACGGTCTCGGCTCCCTGCACGACCATGCCGCGTCCGCCGACGTGGTGGACGATCCGCATGCTGCTCACGATGCGGGCCCCCACGCCCACGACCATTCCCGCTACCAGCACCCGCACTGACCCACCGTGGGCCGGAGCGCCCCTCTACGACGACCTGTCGTGGACGCCGGGGGATTCTGTCCGAGCCCAGGTCTAGGGTGACGGGGAGCCCAGCAGGAAAGGTCGCAACGATGGAGTCGTCCGCACCCCGCACCACACTCACCGTGTTCCGCATCGCCGCCGCCTGCACCATCGCAGCCGTCGCGCTCGGCTCGGTGGTGTGCGCCACCGAGTCGGGCTTCGAGTGCGGCAACTGGCCCGGCTGCCAGACCGGCGCTCTCCTGCCCGACAACGGGCTGAGTGCGGCGCTCTACCGCAATCCGTGGATCGAGATGATCCACCGCACGTCGGCGATCCTCGCCGGGCCGTTCGCGCTGGCGTCCGCCGTGCTCTCCCTGCGGCTGCGCAACGTGCCGTCGGCTGTGAAGATCCTGCCGTGGATCACGGTCCTCGGCGCCATCGTCGCCGGCTACGTGGGCCGCGGAATCGTCTTGGGCGTCACCTTCCCTGCCTGGGTGTCTGCGGCCGACCTCGGCTCGGCGGTCGTCGCCATGGCCGCGATCGTGACCGCGACCGTGCTGCTCGAGCGGCCGCGGCGACCAGCGGCGTCCGGCCGGGTCGCGGGGTGGTCGTGGCTCGGCTTCGGCTCGGCGCTCGCGATGCACCTGACCAGCCTCTACGCCGCCGGTGCCGGCTCGTACACGCGCTGCATGAGCTGGCCGGTCGCGACGATCCTGCAGGCGGACACGGGCACTCCCGTCGGGCTGCACGCGGTCCGGTTCGGTCTGGCGGCGGTGGCCGGCGCCGCGGTGGTGGTCGCCGTCCTCACGGCCAGGCGCCACCCCGAGCTGCGTCCGACCGCAACGGCCGTCGGGGTCGCGTTCGCCCTGGTGCTGGCGTTCATCGGTGCGATTCGGATCAGCGGCGACACCGACCTCGGCCTCTGGTTCTCGCTGGCCAGCGTCGGGCTGCTCGTCGGGCTGGTGCTGCTCGGCGCCCGGGCGGCCTCCGCGGTCGGTCCCGTGGGCGGAGCCGGTTCCCGGCCACGGGCTGACGTCGCGGGAGTCGCAACTCCCTAGGCTGGCCCCGTGACGAGTTTCGACCCCGTGCGCTGGTGGACCACCCAGCGTCTCGCGGCCGACATCGTCCTCGCCGGGCTGCTCGCCATCTTCGTCGTGCCCGCCACCATGATCGCGATCGGCTCCGCCGGTTGGGGGCTGCTCGGTGGGCTGCTCTACTGCGCGCCGCTCGCGCTGCGACGCACGCGTCCGGACGCCGCCGCCCTTCTCCTCGTCGTGCCCCACGTGGCGCAACTCGCGCTGCTGGACACGCCGCTGCCCGGGAACATCGCCGTGCCCGTCATGGTTTTCTCGTTGGCCTCCTGGGCCCAACCCCGCACCCGGCCGTGGTGGCTGGGGGTCTCGCTGGCCTCAGCGGCGGCCGCCGCCCTGGACTGGAGCCAGCCACAGGGCAACCGATACGAGGTGGGGGCCCTCGCGTTCTTCCTCCTCGCGTCGATCGTGGCCGCCTGCTGGTCGCTCGGGGCGCTCGCGCGGAGCGCCCGGGCCTCCCGGGAGACAGCGCGCGAGCGCAGCGTCGCGATCGAACAGCAGCGAGAACAGCAGACGATGCTGGCGGCGTCCGAGGAACGTCAACAGATCGGCCGCGAGATGCACGACGTGGTCGCGCACTCGCTCGCCGTCATCGTGGTGCAGGCCGACGGAGGCGCCTACGCGGCGTCCATGGAGGGCGACCCCACCGTGCGGCTCGCCACCGCCGAGCGGGCCCTGCGCACGATCCGCGACACGGCCCACGAGGCCCTCGCCGAAACGCGCCGGCTCGTCGGCGTCCTGCGCAGCGATGCGGGTGACGCGGGCGACGAGCGCACCCCGGCCGCCGGGTTGGGCGACGTGTTCGACCTCGTCACGGGCTTGTCCGACGCAGGGCGCTACGTGCAGATGCAGGTGACGGGCGATCCACGGCTGCGGGGCCTGCTCGGCCCGGGGATCGAACTGGCCGCCTACCGCATCATTCAAGAGGCGCTGACCAACACGGTCAAGCACGCCGGACCCGAGGCGCGGACGCTCGTCACCATCGACCACGCGCCCGACTGGCTGACCGTCGGTGTCCGCGACGACGGACAGGGCGTCACCACCACCGACGGCCTGGGCCACGGGCTCATCGGCATGCGCGAGCGCGTCGCCGCGTTCGGCGGGACGCTCAGCACCGGCAACCTTCCCCACGGCGGGTTCGCTGTCGTGGCCAGATTCCCGACCAACCCACGGAGGAACCCATGAACGAACCGATCCGCCTCGTGCTCGCCGACGACCAGGAGCTCGTGCGGCTGGGCTTCCGGATGGTTCTCGACGCGCAGGAGGACATGACCGTCGTCGCCGAGGTCGGCAACGGGCGGGACGCCGTCGCCCGCGCCCTGTCGCCCGGCGGCTGCGACGTGGTGCTCATGGACATCCGCATGCCGATCATGGACGGTGTCGAGGCCACCCGGCGCATCGTCGACGCCGGCGTGGACACGAAGGTGCTGGTCTTGACCACCTTCGACCTCGACGAGTACGTGTACGCCGCGCTGCAGGCAGGGGCGTCGGGGTTCTTGCTGAAGGACGCCGGACCGGCCGAACTGCTCGCCGGCATCCGGGCGGTACACGGCGGGGAAGCCGTCGTGGCGCCCACCGCGACGCGGCGCCTGCTGGAGCGGTTCGTGCCGACGCTGCCCGTCGCCGGCGAGGCGGCCAGCCGGGCGCAGGACCGGCTCAGCATTCTGACCGAGCGAGAGACCGAGGTGCTCACCGCGATCGCGCAGGGCAAGACGAACACCGAGATCGCCAAGGAGCTGTGGCTGGCCGAGGCCACGGTGAAGACCCACGTGGGTCACCTGTTGGCGAAGCTCAACGCCCGCGACCGCGTCCAGTTGGTCGTCCTCGCCTACGACGCGGGTCTCGTCCGCCCGAACCCCTGACCGCCGGTACTCGACGCGGCAACCCTGACCGCCGGTCCCCGACGCACCGACCCGGGGCTCTCGGCGTCCGGCAGAATGGGCCGGTGATCATCGCCGCCGCGGACGGATCGTCCCTCTCCAACCCCGGACCGACCGGCTGGGCCTGGTTCGTCGACGGGGACCGCTGGCGCGCCGGCGGGTGGAAACACGGCACCAACAACATGGGCGAACTCATGGCCGTCCTCGACCTGCTCGAGCAGACCGCCGACGCCGGCGACGACCTGCTCGTTTACTGCGACTCGCAATACGTCATCAACGCGGTCACCCGATGGCTGCCCGGCTGGAAGCGCAAGGGCTGGAAGAAGGCCGACGGCAAGCCCGTCCTCAACGTCGAACTCCTCCAGGGCATCGACGCCGCCCTCGCAGGCCGGCGCGTCACGTTCGAATGGGTCAAGGGTCACGCCGGGCACGAACTCAACGAAGCCGCCGATGCGCGTGCCCGCGCTGCGGCCACCGCCTTCCAGAGGGGCCTCCCCGTCGACGAGGGACCCGGCTTCGGCCCGGACGCCGCCGGTGCGGGCACGCGGGACGTGCGTCCCGGCGTGGTCCCCGAGCCGGACCTGCTGGACGTGGCCCTCGACTCGGCGAGCTCGGCCGACGCAGCGGACCCGACGGGTTCGGCGAGGCAGCCGGACTCGACAGGCTCGGCAGGCTCGAACCAGAAGATCTCGGCCGGAGAGGACGCCGAGCATGCGGTCGTCGCCCTCCAACGGGCGCTGCTCACCGACGAGGTACGGCGGGACCGGGACGCGTACGCCGCGCACCTGCACCCGCGGTTCGTCGAACACGACGCGAAGGGTCGCATCTCCGGGAAGGGCCGATTCCTGGCCACGCTTGCTCCCCTGCCCGACCCGACCCGGCTGGAGGTGGAGGGTGTGGACGAACTCGCCCCCTGGATCGTCCACGTGCGCTGGCGGGCTCGCAGCGCGGCGACCGTGACGCTGCGCTCGTCGATCTGGGTCAAGCACGACGACACGTGGCGCCTGCGGTTCGAACAGGCCACGCCCACGGCCCGTTGACCCTCCCCCATCACAGGTGCCCGAGGTCTTGCGCGGGGCGACGGCTGCTGGACACCCACCCACGGCGTCCGGCCCGACCCTAGGGTGAACCCCATGTCGGACACCCTCAGCATCTCCGCCGGGGCGGACAGCGCCGAGCTGCCCATCACCGAAGGGTCCATCAGGGCCACTGATCTGCGCGCCATCCAGACGCCCGAAGGACCCCTCGCGTCCTTCGATCCGGGATTCGTGAACACGGCGTCCTGCCACAGTTCGATCACCTACATCGACGGCGATGCGGGCATCCTCGAATACCGGGGCTACCCGATCGAGCAGTTGGCCGAGAACGCGACCCACCTGGAGGTCGCCTACCTGCTCCTCAAGGGCGAACTGCCGACCGCGGACCAGCTGGCCGAATGGGACAAGCTCGTCAACACCCACCGGTTTGTCCACGAGAACGTGGGCCGGTTCATCCAGGCGTACCGCCACGACGCCCACCCGATGGCCAAGATGATGGCGGCCGTGGCGTCCATGCAGACGTTCTATCCGAGTTCGCGCCGCCTCGACGATCCGGGCGCCCGCGACATGAACATCGTCCGCCTCATCGCGAAGATCCCCACAATGGCGGCCTGGTCGTACCGGCATTCGATCGGCCGGCACTTCGTCTACCCCAACGACGAGCTGGGCTACGTCGACAACTTCCTCGCCATGCTGTTCCAGAGCCAGCAGCGGGTCTACCGCGCCGATCCGCGGGTTTCGCGTGCGATGGAGGTCCTGTTCATCCTGCACGCCGACCACGAGCAGAACTGCTCCACGAACGCGGTCCGGTCGGTGGCATCGGCGGGCAACGACGTCTACACCTCCGCCGGCGCCGGGATCGGCGCCCTGTTCGGCCCGCTGCACGGCGGGGCGAACGAGGCGGTGCTGAAGATGCTCCGCGAGATCGGCTCCAAGGATCGGATTCCCGAGTTCATCGACGGCGTGAAGAGCGGCAAGGCCCGCCTGATGGGCTTCGGCCACCGCGTCTACAAGAACTACGATCCGCGGGCCAAGGTGATCAAGAAGTCCACGGAGGAGGTCTTCGAGGTGACCGGGGTCAACCCGCTGCTCGAGATCGCCGTCGAGCTGGAGAAGATCGCGCTCAACGACGAGTACTTCGTCCGGCGTCGGCTCTACCCGAACGTCGACTTCTACTCGGGCCTCATCTACGAGGCGTTGCGGTTCCCGCCGGAGATGTTCACCGTGCTTTTCGCCGTGCCGCGCACGGCCGGCTGGTGCGCCCAGTGGCTGGAAGGGGTCACCGACCCCGAGCAGAAGATCATGCGCCCGAAACAGCTCTACACCGGCCACCGCGACCGCTCTTACGTGCCGCTCGGCCAACGGTGACTGCGCGGTTTTCCACAGCCCTGTGGGTACAGAATGTGGACAGATCCCGACTCCCCTGTGGACGCCGCAACGCCCCTGTGGACGACACGCCCAACCCCTTGCGGGGTGCTTGACCTGACCACTAGAAAAGGTCATGTACCGCCCCGAGGAAGGGGTGGTGACGGGTGAAGGAACCAGCGTCCGTAGGCGGTCTGCAGACCGACCACCGTGGCCGGGTGACGTGGTCATGGGGAACGCCCCGGTGCTCACCCCGGCTGGAATCGTCACGCCATCTCCAGCCAATCACGCTGCGGGCCCCCGTCGATGACCGACGGGGGCCCCACGCGTCCCACCCCGGGGGCACGGGTCGCTAGGCTGGCCCGCGACGCACCCCGTGCCGGCCACGGCGCAGGCACGAGCGACCCGACCGAGAGGAACCCATCGCGATGGCCAAGATCATCTACACCTGGACCGACGAGGCGCCCTTCCTGGCCACCTACTCGTTCCTGCCCGTGATCCAGGCCTTCACCTCCAGCGCAGGAGTCGAGGTCGACACGCGCGACATCTCGCTCGCCGGCCGCATTCTGGCCGCGTTCGCCGATCGCCTCCCCGCCGGCCAACAGGTTTCCGACGACCTCGCCGAGCTCGGCGAGCTGGCGTTGACCCCTGAGGCCAACATCATCAAACTGCCGAACATCTCGGCGTCCGTGCCCCAGCTGAACGCGGCCATCGCCGAGTTGCAGGCCCTCGGCTACGACCTGCCCGACTACGAGAGCGCCTCCCCCGAGGAGAAGGCCCGCTACGACGCCGTCAAGGGCTCGGCCGTCAACCCGGTGCTCCGCGAGGGCAACTCCGACCGCCGCGCGCCCGCCGCCGTCAAGAACTACGCCCGTAGCCATCCGCACTCCATGGGCGCCTGGAGCGCCGACAGCCGCACCGAGGTCGCCACCATGGGCGTCGACGACTTCCGCAGCAACGAGCAGTCCGTCGTCATGCCCGCCGCGGACACCCTCACCATTCAGCACGTGGACGCCGCCGGTGCGGTCACTCCGCTGAAGGAAGGCCTCGGGGTGCTCGCCGGCGAGGTCGTGGACGCCACGGTCATGCGGGCGGCGTCCCTCGACACCTTCCTCGCCGCCCAGGTGGCACGGGCCAAGGATCTCGGCGTCCTGTTCTCGGTGCACCTGAAGGCGACGATGATGAAGGTGTCCGACCCCATCATCTTCGGCCACGTCGTGCGCGCCTTCTTCCCGCAGACGTTCGCCAACCACGGAGCCGCGCTGGCGGAGGCGGGCCTGTCGCCCAACAACGGTCTCGGCGCGATCCTCGCCGGGCTCGACGCGCTGCCGAACGGCGCCGACATCAAGGCTTCCTTCGACACCGAACGGGCGAACGGCCCGGCGCTGGCCATGGTCAACTCCGACAAGGGCATCACGAACCTGCACGTGCCCTCCGACGTGATCGTAGACGCCTCGATGCCGGCCATGATCCGCACGTCGGGGCACATGTGGGGCCCGGACGGGCAGGAGGCCGACACGCTCGCCGTCATTCCCGACTCGAGCTACGCCGGCGTCTACCAGGCAGTCATCGACGACTGCAAGGCCAACGGCGCCTATGACCCGGCCACCATGGGGTCGGTGCCGAACGTGGGCCTCATGGCGCAGAAGGCCGAGGAGTACGGAAGCCACGACAAGACGTTCGAGATCTCCGCCGAGGGCAAGGTGCAGGTCGTGAACGCTGCCGGCGACGTTCTCATGGAGCACGAGGTCGCCGCCGGCGACATCTGGCGCGCCTGCCAGACCAAGGACGCCCCCATCCGTGACTGGGTGAAGCTCGCCGTCACGCGCGCCCGGGTGTCGAACACGCCCGCCGTGTTCTGGCTCGACCCGAGCCGCGCCCACGACCGCAACCTCATCGAGCTCGTCCGGACGTACCTCGACGAGCACGACACCGACGGGCTGTCGATCGAGATCATGAGCCCCGTCGAGGCGACGAAGTTCTCCGTCGAACGCATCCGCCGCGGCGAGGACACCATTTCGGTCACCGGCAACGTGCTGCGCGACTACAACACCGACCTGTTCCCCATCCTCGAACTGGGCACGAGCGCCAAGATGCTCTCCGTCGTCCCGCTCATGAACGGTGGCGGCCTCTTCGAGACCGGCGCCGGCGGATCGGCGCCCAAACACGTCCAGCAGCTCGTCGCCGAGAACTACTTGCGCTGGGACTCCCTCGGTGAGTTCCTCGCCCTCGCCGAGAGCCTGGAACACCTCGCCCGCACCTCCGGCAACGCGCGCGCATCCGTGCTCGCCCATGCGCTGGACGCCGCCACCGGCACCCTGCTCAACGAAGGGAAGTCGCCGGCGCGCAAGGTCGGCCAGATCGACAACCGCGGCTCACACGCATGGCTCGCGATCTACTGGGCGCAGGAGTTGGCCGCCCAGACCGAGGACGCCGAACTCGCCGAGATCTTCGGCCCGGTGGCAGCCGAGCTGGCCGAGAAGGCCGACCAGATCGACGCCGAGCTGATCGGCGTCCAGGGCTCGCCGGTCGACATCGGCGGCTACTACAAGCCGGACGCCGCCAAGACCTCGGCGGTCATGCGGCCGTCCGAGACCCTGAACGGCATCGTCGCCCGGCTCGCCGCTCCGGGGCGCTGAACTCTCAGCCTCGCTCGAGACGCCGCCAGGCGAGTTCGGCGAGGAGGGCGGCCTGATCGGGCAGGACGCCGTCGTCGAACACAACCAGCGGCGAGTGGTTCCACGGGGCGGTCTGCCAGTCGCGGTCGCGCGGCGTGCAACCGAGGAAGACGAACGCACCCGGCACCTCGGCCAGGACGAAGCTGAAGTCCTCCGAACCCATGAGGGGATCGGTCATGGCCAGGTAGCGGTCGGCGCCGAAGAGGTCGGCGACGGTGTCCGCCACGAAGGCGGCCTCGGCGTCGTCGTTGACCGTGACCGGGTAGTGGCTCTCGAATCTGACGTCGGCGGTGCAGCCGTGAGCGGCGGCGATGCCCTCGCCGAGGCGCCTGGTCTCCGACACGAGGGTGTCGATGGCGTCCTGCGACAGGGTGCGAACGGTGGCGCTGAGCGACGCCTTCGGCGGGATCACGTTGACCGCCGTTCCCGCCTGGAGAACGGTCACCGTGAGAACGACCGGGTCGAACACCGAGAACCGGCGCGTCACCATGGCCTGGAGGGCGGTTCCGATCTCCAGCAGGGCGGGCACCGGGTCCAGCGACGTCTGGGGCTGGGAGCCGTGCCCGCCGCGTCCGTGCACCGTCACGTGAAGCTCGTTGGCGCTCGCCATGAGCGGGCCCGGCTTGCCCTGGAACACGCCGTCGGGGCCCGTGGCCACGTGGACCCCGTAGGCTGCGACGACCCGGTCGCCGGCAGCGTCCAGGACACCCTCCTCGATCATGAGTTGCGCGCCGCCCTGACCCTCTTCGCCGGGCTGGAACATGAACACGACCGTGCCCGGCAGGTCGTCGCGGCGGGCGGCGAGGAGGCGGGCGGCACCGACGAGTCCCGCGACGTGGAGGTCGTGGCCGCACGCATGCATGTTGCCGTTGGTGGCGGCGAAGGGCTCGCCCGATTCCTCCACCACCGGCAGCGCGTCCAGATCGCCGCGCAGCAGGACCGCCGGGCCGGGACGGCCGCCTCGCAACACGGCGACGACCGAGCTGCACGCCTCGCCGGTGGTGACCTCCAGGCCGAGACCGTCGAGGGCGGCCAATATGCGCGCCTGCGTTCGCGGGCACTCGAGCCCCGTCTCCGGGATCTGGTGCAGTTCGCGGCGCAGGGCGACGATCTCGGCGGCGATCCCGGCAGCCTCGGCGGTGAAGAGCGACATGTCTCCACCCTAACCGTGTCCTCTCACGCCGCCCGTAAGCTGTCGGTCATGGCTGGGCCGGCTTTCTCGTTCACCGCGCCGCTGTTCCGGTGGGAGCAACGGCCCGCGTTCCGCATGGTCACGGTGCCCCGAGACCTCGCCGATCACCTGCACCTCGCCGGCGGGCCGCCGCGTGGGTTCGGCTCGATCCGTGTGGACGCCCGCATCGGCGCGACCGTCTGGCGCACGCCGATCTTCCCGATCGGCGACGGGGCGTTCGTGCTGCCGGTGAAACGGTCGGTCCGCACGACGGAACGCCTCGCCGGCGGCGACCTCGTGTCGGTCGACCTCTGGCCCGTCGACGGCCCCGACGCATGAGGCTCCTCGTCATCGACGCCGCCAACGTCGTCGGCTCCGTGCCCGACGGCTGGTGGCGCGACCGGCCGGGTGCCGCCCGGCGGCTCGTCGAGCAGTTGGACGCCACCGCCCTCGGTCACGACGAGGTGCTCGTGGTCCTCGAGGGGCAGGCACGCGCGGCCATGCCCGAAGGGGCGGCGTGCGGGATCCGGGTCGTCCACGCTCCCGCCTCCGGCGACGACACCATCGCGGCGCAGTGTGCCGCGGCGGCGGCGTCCGGCCACACGGTCACGCTCGCGACGGCCGACCGAGGGCTCATCGCACGCGTGGCCGGCCACGGGGTGACGGTCGTCGGGCCCCGCACGGTGCGAGACTAGGCTGCTGAGGGTGAGTACTGCCCCCTCCGCCGACGAACCGCTCCGAGCCAACGTCTCCGACGGCGCCCTCATCTTCGAGGGCGGCGCCATGCGCGCCGCCTACACGGCGGGCGTCGTGGTGAAACTCATCGAGCACGGCATCGTCTTCCCCTTCGTCGCGGGCATCTCGGCCGGCGCCACGAACACGCTCAACTACGTCAGCTCGGACGCGTGGCGGGCGCGGGCGTCCTTCATCGACCTGGCGTCCGACCCCAACTTCGGCAACTGGCGCACCTTCGTGCAGGGCAAGGGTCTGTTCCACTCCGACTACATCTACCGCCAGACCTCCGGCCCCGACGGCCTGTTGCCCTTCGACATGGACGCCTTCACCCGCCACCCCGCCGAGGTCGCGCTGCAGGCGCTGCGCTGCTCCGACGGCGCCACCGTCACGTGGCACCGCGCCGACATGCCGACGCTCGACGCGATCCTGCCGCGCGTGCAGGCATCGTCGACGATGCCGGTCGTCATGCCGCCCGTCGAACTCGACGGCGAGTTCTACGTCGACGGCGCCCTCGGCATGTCCGGCGGCATCGCCCTGGACGCCGCTCGTGCGGCAGGCTACTCGAAGTTCTTCGTGGTGCTCACCCAGGAGCGGGAATTCACGAAGAAGCCGCTGCCTGCACCGTGGTTCTACCGGCGCCACTTCCGCCGCTGGCCAGCCGTCGCGGACGCCCTCCTCACCCGCTGGATGCGCTACAACGCGACCCGCGAGGAGCTGTTCGCGCTCGAGGCGTCCGGCGACGCCTACCTGTTCATCCCCGAGACCATGCCGGTGGGCAACGGCGAGCGCGACGTCGCGAAGTTGACGCAGGCCCACGCCCTCGGCCTGGCGCAGGCCGAACACGAGGTACCCGCGTGGCGGGACTTTCTGGGCCTCGCCGGAGAGGGATCCGCCAACGAGTGAGGCGGCTCATTCTCGGATCCGGGTGTGAGTTCAAGCCCGGATCCGAGAATGAAACGGACGCCGCGCGTGCCGGTGGACGGCCCGGCCCCACCCCGGGGCCGGTCGTTAGGGTTTCGGGGTGGATGCCTTCTTCGCCGCCCTCAACGACTTCAACGGCACCGTCTACCTGTACGGGCTCGTCGGGCTCCTCATCGCGGTCGGCCTCTGGCTGACCCTCGCAACCCGCGGCGTCCAGGTGCGGCAGTTCGGGGCGATGGTGCGATCCCTGACGCGATCGCGGACGGGCGCCGACGGGGGCATCTCATCGTTCCAGGCGTTCGCCATCGGCATGGCGACCCGGATCGGGATCGGCAACATCACCGGCGTCGCGCTCGCGTTGATCCTCGGCGGGCCGGGCGCCGTTTTCTGGATGTGGATCGTCGCCGCGGTCGGCATGGCCACGGGGTTCGCCGAGGCGACGCTGGCGCAGCTGTTCAAGGAACCCGCCGGCGACGGCACCTACCGGGGCGGGCCGGCCTACTACGTGAGCGTCGGGCTGCGGTCGCGCCTGTGGGGCGGGCTGTTCGCCGTGCTGCTGGTGTTCGCGATGGCCGTGGCGATGCCGATGGTCCAGTCCAACACCATCGCCGTGGCACTCGCGGACGCCGAGGGCGTCCCCACGACGGTGGCCGCGGTCGTGCTGGCCGGTCTCACCGCCGTGGTGGTGTTCGGCGGGGTGCGCGGCGTGGCGAGGGCGGCGGAGTTGATCACACCCGCCATGGCGTTCGGATACCTGCTCATCGCCGTCGCCGTCGTGGCCACGAACCTGCCGAGCGTGCCCGGGTTCCTCGCCGACATCGTCGCGGGCGCCTTCGGGCTGCGGGAGGGGCTCGCGGGCGTGGGCGGCGGCGTCACGGCGGCGCTGCTCAACGGCGCCCAGCGCGGCCTCTTCAGCAACGAGGCGGGCATGGGAACCGCACCCAACGGTGCGGCCACGGCCACGGTGGACCATCCGGTGCAGCAGGGGCTGGTCCAGTCGCTCGGCGTCTTCATCGACACGGTGCTCATCTGCACGTCGACGGCCTTCATCATCCTGTCGACGGGCAGCGCGGTCTACACCCCGGGGGTCACGGCCCGCGAGCAGGCGGCGTCCCTCACGACCACGGCGGTGACGCATCAGCTGGGGGCCTGGGCGACTTGGCCGATGCTGGTGATGGTCTTCTTCTTCGGCTTCAGTTCTATTCTGGGCGCGTACGCGTATGCCCAGGTCAATCTCGCGTTCCTGCGCTGCCCGGATTGGTCGCGGCACCTGCTCGCCGGCGTCACCGTGGCCACCACCGGCATCGGCGCCGTGCTGGCGCTGCCCCACGTGTGGATCCTCATGGACACCGCCATGGCCCTCATCACCGTCGTCAACCTGGCCGGGCTGGTCGCCCTCACCGGCTGGGTGCGTGCGGCCCTGCGTGACTACGAGGCCCAAGCCGGACGCCCCCCGTCGCTCAGCGCGGACGCCATGCCGGACGCCGCTGCCCTGTCGGCCTGGGGTCCTCGGCGGTGAAGTCCGGGGCTCTCCGCGGCGAAGGTCGGCGTTCTCGGCGGACACCGCTGGGGCCCTCGGCGGAGAAGGTCGCTAGGGTGCGGGCATGACCGGCACCACCGACCGGCCGCGCGCCCTGCAGCGGGCCGTGCTGATCGTCGCCCTGCTCAACCTGGCCTACTTCTTCGTCGAGGTGGGCGTCGCGGTCGGGATCGGGTCGGTGTCGCTGCTCGCCGACTCGGTCGACTTCCTCGAGGACACGGCCGTCAATCTGCTCATCTTCGTCGCCCTCGGCTTCACCCTGCGGTGGCGCGCGGTGATGGGCAAGGTGATGGCGGTCATCATCTGCGTGCCCGCGCTCGCCGCCGCCGTGGGGGTGTTCGCCAAGGCCCTCGCCCCCGAGCCGCCCGACCCGGTGCAACTCGCCATCACCGCAGGCGGCGCCATGGTGGTCAACCTCGGGTGCGCCCTCATCCTCGCCCGGTTCCGGCACGCGGGCGGGTCGATGTCGACAGCAGCGTTCCTGGCCGCCCGCAACGATGTGCTGGTCAACGCAGCGATCATCGCGATGGGCGCGCTGACGTGGTTCACCCGCAGCGGCTGGCCCGACATCGTGCTCGGCGCGATCATCGTCGTCCTCAACGTGTCGGCGGCCAAGGAAGTGTGGGAGGTGGCCGAGGAGGAGAACCTGGCCGCCAAGGCGCTCGCGGGCGACCTGGACGACGACTGATCCACCCACCTAACCACGGGATTGACACCGACGCTGACCAGCGTGGTAACTTCCGGTTACCTAACGCTCTGGAGAGGCCCCCGTGATCGAGCTGACCGGCGTCACCAAGCAGTACCCCGACGGCACCGTCGCGGTCGAGGAATTCTCGGCCCAGTTCCCGCCTCACCGGACCACCGTCCTGCTCGGCTCGTCGGGCTGCGGCAAGACCACCATCCTGCGCATGGTCAACCGCATGGTCGACGCCACCCGCGGCACCATCACCATCGACGGGGAGGACATCGCCCGCCGCGACGTCGTCGCCTTGCGTCGGAGCATCGGCTACGTCATGCAGAATGCGGGGCTCCTCCCCCACCGGCGCGTCATCGACAACATCGCCACCGTGCCGCTCCTCAACAAGGTGCCCAAGCCCGAGGCGCACGCACGCGCCGAAGCGCTGATGGACCTCGTGGGCCTCGACCGCTCCCTCGCCCGCCGTTACCCGCACCAGCTGTCGGGCGGTCAGCAGCAGCGTGTCGGCGTCGCCCGCGGGCTCGCCGCAGATCCGAACATCCTCCTCATGGACGAGCCGTTCGGCGCCGTCGACCCCCTCGTCCGGCGCGACCTCCAGGCCGAACTGCTCCGCATCCAGTCCACCCTCGGCAAGACCATCGTCTTCGTCACCCACGACGTCGACGAAGCCTTCACCCTCGGGGACCAGATCATCATCCTCGCCGACCGCGGCCGGATCGCCCAGCGGGGCACCGCCGCCGAGATCCTCGCCCACCCCGCCAACGACTTCGTGGCCGGGTTCGTCGGCCTCAACCGGGGCGACCGCACCCTCCACCCCGCACCCGACGGCAGCGGCGTCCTGACCGACGCACACGGCCGGGCCGTCGGCGTCCTCGCACCCGGGAGCACCCCGTGAGGTGGATTCTGGCCAACCTCGACGTCATCGGTGGCCACCTCGCCCATCACCTCCTGCTGGCGGTGCCGCCGATCGTGGCCAGCTTCCTGCTCGCCCTCCCGATCGGTTGGCTCGCGACACGGCTGGGCTGGCTCCGGACGCCGTTGCTGACCGCAGCAGGTCTGCTGTACGCGATCCCGTCGCTGCCGCTGTTCGTCGTGTTGCCGCTGGTGCTGGGCACAGGCATTCGCGACCCGTTCAACATCATCGTCGCGCTCACGCTCTACGGGCTCGCGCTCATGGTGCCGGCCACCGCGGACGCCCTCGCCTCCATCGACCCGCGGGTCGTCGACGCAGCGGACGCCCTCGGACACGGCCGGGTGCGCCGCTTCCTCACCGTGGAACTGCCCGTCGCCGGTCCGACGCTCCTCGCCGGCCTGCGGGTGGTTGCGGTGAGCACCGTGTCGCTCGTCACCGTGGGGGCCGTGCTCGGCGTCCCAAGCCTCGGCTCCCTGTTCACCGACGGGTTCCAGCGCGGCATCCTCGCCGCCATCGGCACGGGCATCGTCACCACGGTCGGGCTCGCGCTGGTCATCGACGGGCTGCTCGTCCTGCTCGGCCGGGCCGTCCTGCCCTGGACGCGTCCCGCCTCCGGACGCCGCCGGCGTCCGGTCGAGCCCGAGGCGAAGGTGGGGGCGGCATGACGTTCCTCCTGCAAGCCCTCGCGTGGATCACCGACCCTGCCCATCAAGGCGGGCCGAACGGCATCTGGGCACGCCTCGGCGAGCACCTCGCCTACTCGGCGATCGGCGTCCTCCTCGCGTGCATCCTTGCGGTGCCCGTGGGCGCCTGGGTCGGCCACACGGGGAGGGGCCGCGGGCTGGCAGTCGGCCTGTCCTCGGCCGCCCGTGCGCTGCCGACGCTCGGCCTGGTGACCCTGCTCGGCATCGGCCTGGGCATCGGTCTCGTGGGTCCGATGATCGCGTTCGTCGCCCTCGCAGTGCCGTCCATCCTGGCCGGGACCTACGCCGGCATCGGCGCGGCCGACCGCACCGCCGTCGACGGCGCCCGCGCCAGCGGGATGACCGAGTGGCAGGTGCTCACCCGGGTCGAACTGGCGCTGGGCCTGCCGCTGCTGCTGGGCGGCGTCCGCTCGGCGTTCCTGCAGGTGGTCGCGACCGCCACCCTCGCCGCCTATGTGGGCGCCGGCGGGCTGGGCCGCTACCTGTTCCTCGGCCTGCGCACCCGCGACTACCCCCAGATGCTCGCCGCCTCCCTGCTCGTCGTGGCGCTCGCGCTCGTCGCCGACCTCGCGTTCGCCGCCCTCCAGCGCCTGGCCACACCGGCCGGGCTTCGCACCGCCCGCTGATCCCCACCGAAAGGAACGCATCATGTCACCAGCCCTCAGCCGCCGTCGCTTCGTCGCCCTCACCGCGCTCAGCGGCGTCGGCCTCCTGGCCGCATGCACCCAGTCCAGCCCTCTCGACGGGGGTTCCACCGCCGCTCCGGCCGGAACGCCGGCCGGCTCCACGACGGCCGCCGCTACAGGCACCCTCGTGGTCGGCTCGCAGGCCTACTACTCCAACGAGATCATCGCCGAGATCTACGCCCAGGCCCTCGAGGACGCCGGCTACACCGTCGACCGGCAGTTCCAGATCGGCCAGCGCGAGGTGTACATCCCCGAACTCGAGTCGGGCAAGCTCGACATCCTGCCCGAGTACGGCGGCAACCTGCTCCAGTACTACGACGCCCAAGCCGAGGTGACGGACACGGCGTCCATCGTGGCCGCGCTCGGCAAGGCGCTGCCCGCCAACCTGCGCGTCCTGACGCCCGCCGACGCGTCCGACCAGGACTCCTACACCGTCACGCGCGACTTCGCCGACGAACACCAGCTGACCTCCATCGAAGATCTGGCCGGCATCGCCGGCCTCCGCATCGCCGCCAACAGCGAGTTCCAGAAGCGGCCCTACGGGCCCGAGGGCGTCAAGGCGATCTACGGGGTCGACGTGACGCTCGTGTCGGTCGAGGACTCCGGCGGCCCCCTGACCCTCGGCGCCCTCAAGGACGGCACCGTCCAGATCGCCGACCTCTACACCGCCGATCCGGCCATCGCCACGAACGATCTCGTCGTTCTGGAGGACCCGAAGAGCATGATCCTGCCGCAGAACGTCCTGCCGCTCGTGTCGAACCGCGTGGACGCCGCCGCGGAGGCCGTCCTCGACGCGGTCAACGCGAAGCTGACCTCGAGCGAACTGCAGGCGCTCAACGCCCAGAGCGTGGGCGAGCAACTGCGGCCCGACCAGATCGCCTCGGAGTGGCTGGCGGCACAGGGGTTGGTGTGAACCCCGCCTTCGACCCGTTCAACCGGCTCTGCCCGTCGCGCACGGTGCTCGACACGATCGCCGACCGGTGGGCCGTGCTCACCCTCGTCGCGCTCGGCGAGGGGCGAGCACGGTTCGGCGCGCTCCGCGAGCGCGTGGACGGGATCAGCCCCAAGATGCTCACCGCCACCCTGCGGGCCCTCGAGGCCGACGGGCTGGCCGCGCGCATCCCGGTCGCCGGCGGCGTCCGCCACGTCGACTACGAACTCACCGCCCTCGGGCGCTCGGCCGTCCCCGCCGCCGACGCACTCGTGACGTGGGCGCGCGGCCACACCGCCGCCGTCCTCGACGCCCGCAAGGAGATCTCATGACCACGCCCATCGCTGTCACCGGCGCCACCGGCCACCTCGGCGGCCAGATCGCCCGGCTGCTGTCCGCGGCCGGCGTCCCGCTGCGACTCGTCGTCCGCAACCCGGCACGCGCCCCCGAACTGCCCGACGCCGAGGTCGCGCGGGCCACCTACGCCGACGCCGACGCCGTGCGCGCCGCGCTGGCCGGCGTGGATGTGGCCTTCATGGTGTCGGCCGGAGAGTCGGCGACGCGGCGGGAGGATCACCTCACATTCGTCGACGCCGCCGCGCGAGCCGGCGTGAAGCACCTCGTGTACACGTCCTTCGCCGCCGCCGCGCCCGACGCGGTGTTCACGCTCGGTCGCGACCACTTCCACACCGAGGAGGCGATCAAGGCATCGGGCATGACCTACACCCTGCTGCGGGACAACTTCTACGCCGACGTGCTGCCCCTGTTCGCCGACGCCCACGGCGTGGTGCGTGGACCCGCGGGCGACGGGCGGTGTGCGTTCGTCGCCCGCACCGACGTGGGCGAGGTGGCGGCGTCCGTGCTGCGCGAGCCTGCGGCACACGCCGACGCGACCTACACGCTGACCGGGCCGGAGTCGCTCACGTTCGCCGAGGCGCTGGCGATCCTCAGCCATGTCACCGGCCGGCCCTACCGGTTCGAGAACGAAACGGTCGAGGCGGCCTACGGCAGACGCCGCGCCGACTGGCCCGGAGAACCCGACTGGCAGTACGAGGCGTGGGTGTCGACCTACACCGCCGTCGCCTCGGGCGCACTGGCCGAGGTGAGCGACGACATCCCCGCGCTGCTCGGGCGCCGCGCCACGTCGCTGGCCACCCTCGCGGAGACCCTCCGATGAGGGCCGCCCGCTATACGCGCGGCGGCGTCGCGGCCGACGTGCTGACGGTGGGCGAGGAACCCCGCCCCGAGCCCGGCCCCGGCGAGGTCCGCGTGCGGCTCGCGTTCTCGGGGGTCAACCCAGGCGACACGAAGAAGCGTGCGGACTGGCAGGGCCTCGGCCTGCCGTTCCCCCTGGTCATCCCGCACTCCGACGGGTCCGGAGTGGTGGACGCCGTCGGCGACGGCGTCGCGCCCAGCCGGCTGGGCCAGCAGGTCTGGGTGTGGGGCGCCCAGAGCTACCGGGCGTTCGGCACGGCCGCGGAGTACGTGTGCGTCCCTGACGCCCTGGCCCCCGAACTGCCCGACGGCGCGACGCTGGAGGTGGGTGCGTGCCTCGGCATCCCCGGCATCACCGCGCACCGGTGCGTGTTCGCCGACGGGCCCGTCGCGGGCAAGACGGTGCTCGTGCAGGGCGTGCTGGGCGGGGTCGGCCGGCTCGCCGCGCTCCTCGCGCGCCAGGGCGGGGCTGCGGTGATCGGGACCGTGCGGAAGGACGCCGATGTCGCGGCGGCGGCTGAGGTGGCCGACCACGTGGTCGTGCTGGGCGCCGGGGCTGAAGCCGCGGTGCGGGCGATCGCGCCGGACGGCGTCGACCGGATCGTCGAGGTCGCCTTCGGCGACAACATCGCGTTCGACTCCGACGTGGTGGCCCTCGACGGCGTGCTCGCGGCCTATGCGACCCGCCAGGCCGAACCGGCCCTGCCTTTCTGGCCGCTGCTGTTCGCGAACGTGACGATCCGGCTGGTCGGCAGCGACGACCTCAGCGTCGAGGCCCGGGCCGACGCGGTGCGCGACTTGTCCGCGCTGGCCGTCGGGCTGGCGGTGCCGCACGTCGTCCTCCCCCTCGACCGGGTCGCCGAGGCCCACGACCGGGTGGACGCCGGCTCCCGCGAACGGGTGCTGCTCTCGGTCTGAGGCCTTCAGGCGCGGACGGGCAACTCCGCCCGGCCGTGCAGGACCATGCCGTCCCCCAGCACCTCACGACCCGCGCGGCGCAGGTGCGGGAAGCGGCGGGCGAGAGCGGCCAGGGCGAGACGCGCCTCCAGCTCGGCGAGCGGCCGGCCCACGCAGTGATGGATGCCCGTGCCGAACGCGAGATGGTCGCGCGGGTTGGGCCGGTCGAGATCGAACTCGGCCGGCCGGGCGAACACCTCTGGGTCGCGGTTCGCGGCCGCCAGCAGCACGATGACCGGCGTGCCTGCCGGCAGGCGCCGGCCGGACAGGTCGAGGTCGCGCGTCGGCGTCCGGCCGGTCAGCTGGACCGGCGGGTCGAACCGCAGGGTCTCGTCGATGGCGCGCTCGGCGAGGTCGGGGTCGTCGGTGAGGCGCTTCCACAGGTCCGGGCGATCCATGAGGCAGGCGACGGCATTGCCGATGAGGTTGACGGTGGTCTCGAAGCCGGCCACCAGCAGCAGTCGGGCCAGGGCGGTGAGTTCGGTGCGGGTGAGTGTGCCGGCGTCCTCGGCCCGGACCAGCTGACTGATGACGTCGTCGCCGGGCTCGCGGCGCCGCACCTCGATGAGTTCGGCGAAGAGCGACCCCAGGCCTGCATCGGCTTCGGCGACCTCCCGGAAGTGGGCCAGCGACGCCACTCCGTCGAGCGCCCGGCCGATCGCGTCGCCGTACCGGTTGAGGGCGGCCACATGGGCGTCGGGGATGCCCAGCAGGGCCGTGATCATGATCACCGGCAGGGGTTTCGCGTAGGCGGCCATGAGGTCGACCGGCCCTTCGGCCAGGCGGCCGGCGAGGTCGTCGGCGAGCCGGTCGACGGCGGTGGCGATCCGCTCCTGCTGAACCAGCATCCGCCGCGCGGTGAAGGCGGGCGCGACGAGGGCGCGCAGGCGGGTGTGATCGGGCGGGTCGAGTTCGAGCAACGACAGGTCCAGCACCCCCTCCGACGGGTTGCCGGTGTGGACGCTCACGTCGCGGCTGCGGAGGACGCCGTCGGCGACCGGATGGCTCACGACCGACAGCAACCCCGTCGACGACCGCACGATCGGTCCCTCCGCGCGCAGCCGCTCATAGATCCGGTAGCGATCGCGGCGCCCGGCTTCGGTGAACAGGCGCATCAGCGGGTCGCGGCGCACGCCGGCATGCCAGGCGGTGTACCCCTTCGCGCTCGCGAGCCGCGCGGCCACCGCTGCGCTCTGCTGGGCGGACAGTGCCGGGGCCGTCATGCTCGCTCCTTCGCTCGGTTCCCCCCACGGTAGCCGGACGCCGCCGGTGCGGCAGCCCGCGCTGCCGCTGCTTTGACCACGGAGGTAGTCGCTCCCCTTCCGTGGGCGGGGTGGTCTCCAACCACGCCGGGTGGGCGCCTGCACGCCGGTTGGGTGCAGGGGCGCCGGTTCGGGACGCCCCAGACGCCGGTTGGGTGCAGACACGCCGGCTCGGTCCGCCCGGACGCCGGTTCGGTGCAGGGGCGCCGGTTCGGCCTGCCCCAGACGCCGGTTGGGCGCAGAAACGCCGGCTCGGGCCTGCCCCAGACGCCGGTTCGGTGCAGAAACGCCGGTTCGGTCCGCCCGGACGCCGCTTAGGTGCAGATACGCCGCGTCTGCGCGGCGTATCTGCACCTAAACGGCGTGGATGCTCCCGGGGGAGTCCCAGGGCAGGCCGTGAAGCAACCCCACCCGCACACAGGGGAGCGCCCCGGTCGGGGTGGTGACCGAGACGCTCCAGCAGGATGGGGTGTGGGGGTCAGGCGGAGGCCTTCTCCTGCTCATCGGCGTCCTTGGCAGCCTGCTTACCCGCCGTGCGGAGCTCATCACACACATTCCGCAACGCCGCCGCGTGCCGACCGTTCCAGTCGTTGCGGAACCGCTGCGCATCGTTACCGACCCACTTCACACTGTTCAGCTGCTTGGTGATCTGCTTGGCCGCATTGTCGATCTCGTCGGCCTCGGTGAGCATGAGCTTGCTGAGCTGGCGAACGCCAGCGATCTCCATTCCGACCATGCCACTCATCAGAGGGTGCTCCTTCGCTTGTTGGTTGATGATCCCGGGTGGGCTCTTTCGATGACCCCAACCTAAAAGCGACTCCACCCCAGACGCCATAGGGAGCACTCCCCACCAGTGCGGGCCAAGGTCATACCGTGGCACGGGTTGGCCGCAACCAACGGCGTCCGACGAGCGGCTCCCACGGAGACCGCCCCCGATCGCGCCGGATCAGCGACCCGCGGTCAGCGGCCGCGGGGACCGGGAACGATATGTCCGCCCCAAGTGGACTTGCCCGGCTGACCCGGCGGTGAACAAGCGCGTCGCGGGGGTCGCTTCGCGTTCGGCGAGCAGTTCGAGCAGGTGCCCCAACTGGCTCTGCGCCTCATCGAGGCGAGCCTCCAACTCCAGGATCCGGCGGATGCCCTCGAGGTTGATCCCCTCGTCCTGCGACAGGTGCTGGATGTGCCGCAACTTCGCGACGTCGCGCAGCGAGTAGCGGCGTCCACCTCGAGAGCGGCGTGGCACGACCAGCCCGAGCCGGTCGTAGCCGCGCAGCGTCTGGGGGTGCATGTCGGCCAGCCGGGCCGCCACGGTCACGGTAAGGATGGGCGCGTCGGCATCCATCGTCGCCGGCAGGTGCTCGGTCATCCCCTCCCCCTTCGGCCCGTCAGCTCGCGAACAGCGACGCCCGCGGATCACCCGCACCGGACGCCGCCTCGTACGCCTCCAGCGCGCTCTTCGCATCGGCGCTCAGGTGCTGCGGCACTTGGACAGCCACCGTCACGAGCAGGTCGCCGTAGGAGCCGTCCGACTTGCGAATGCCCTTGCCACGCACGCGGAAGGTGCGCCCGTTGGGCGTCCCGGCGGGCACGCGCAGGCGCACGCGGGGGCCGTTCAGTGTCGGCACCTCGATCTCCGCCCCCAGCGCGGCCTCGGTGAACGTGATGGGCGCTTCGAGCGTCAGGTTGTTGCCCTTGCGCCCGAACACGGGGTGCGACCGCACATTCACCAGCACGTACAGATCGCCGGCCGCGCCGCCGTTCTCTCCGGCGCCGCCCTTCCCCTTGATCCGGATCCGCTGCCCGTCGTTCACGCCCGCCGGGATGCGCACCTGCATCGTGTTCGTCGACCGTCCTCGTCCCGAACCGCCGCACTCAGGGCACGGATCCTCGACCACAAGCCCGCGGCCGCGGCAATCGGGGCATGGCTCGGCCATCGCGAACCCACCGGCCGACTGCGTGGCTTTCATGCCCGAGCCCTGGCAGGTCGAACACACCTTCGGCACGGTCCCCGACTTCGCGCCCGTGCCGCGGCAGGCGGCACACGGGGCGTCCGACACCGTCTGCATCTGCACCGTCGTGCCCTCGACCGCCTGGTTGAAGTCGATCGTCGCCTCACCCTCGATGTCCGTGCCCCGACGCGGGTTCCGGACGCCGCCGGTGCGGCGGGTCGTCGTGCCGCCGAAGAGGTTGCCGAACAGGTCGGAGATGTTGGTGTCTCCGCCGGTGGCGTTGCGGAACAGGTCGTCCATGTTGACGCCGCCCGCGCCGCCGTAGCCGCCGCCCGGACGCCCCCCGCCCGCCCCGGGGAAGCGGAACCCGCCGCCCCCGAACAGGCTGCGCTGTTCGTCGTACTCCTTGCGCTTCTTCGGATCGGACAGCACCGAGTTGGCCTCGGAGATCTCCTTGAACTTCTTCTCGGCGGCGGCGTTGCCGGGGTTGGCGTCGGGATGGTTTTCCCGGGCCAGCTTCCTGAACGCCTTCTTGATCTCCTCGGGCTTGGCGTCCTTGGAGACGCCGAGGATCTTGTAGTAGTCCTTCTCGAGCCAGTCCTTGGTGCTCATGGCGCCTCCTTCCTAGTGCTCAGGCGGGGTCGGCCACGCCCACGCGGGCGGGCCGGATGACGCGGTCGTTCAGCTTCGCACCCTTCTGCATCACCGCGGACACCACGGTCACGTCGGTCTCACCCTCGAAGGGCACGTGCATCAGGGCTTCGTGCAGGTGCGGATCGAACGCGTCGCCTACCTCGCCGAACGTGGTCAGCCCGTACTTGGCCGCCACCTTGTCGATCTCGTCGGCGACGAGCTTGAACCCGCCCGCCAGCTCGTCGTGCTGCTTGGCGGCGTGGATCGAGTCGAGCACCGGCAACAGGTCGTTGACGACCGCCTCGATGCCCTTCTGCCGGGCCACGTCGCGATCGCGGTCGACGCGCCGCTTGTAGTTCACGTATTCGGCGTGGAGCCGCTGCAGGTCGGCCGTGCGCTCGGCCGCCAGCTTCTCCCAGTCGCTCGCTGCTTCGTCCGTCTTTCCGGACGACGCCCGCTCGGCCGCCGTCGGCTCCGTCGGCACCTCGACCGGAGAGTCGACGTCCAGCGCCGAGGCATCGTCGGGCACGGCGAAGAGGGGCTCCTCGGGGCCGTCCCCGCCGGCCTCGCCGTCGGGCACGAAGTCGGGGTTATCCTCGTGGTTGTCGCTCACGTCACTCCTCTTTGCTCTACCTCAGGGGGCTACTCATCGCTTAGCCTAGGTGGCCGGTCAGACAGGTCTCGACAGCTCGACCAGCGAGCCTTCGCCGGCCGAGCATGTCGAGACGACTCACCTCACTTGTTGCCGTTGTCCTCGTCGACGATCTCGGCGTCCACGACGTCGTCATCGCCGGCGGAGGCCGAGGCGTCCGCGTTGTCCTCCGACGTGTAGGCCTGGTCGTCGGGCTGCGCCTGCTGCTGGGCGGCCTGCGCGGCGGCGTACATCGCCTGACCCATCGCCGACGCCTTGGTGTTGAGGTCGTCCATGGCGGCCTTCACCTCGTCGTCGTTGCCCGTGCCCTTGAGGGCCTCCTTCAGCTTGTCGAGCGACTCCTGGACCGGCGCCTTCACATCGTCGGTGAGCGTCTCCGCGTTCTCGCTGAGCAGCTTCTCCGTGCGGAAGGCGAGGTTGTCGGCCTCGTTGCGCATCTCGACGGCCTCGCGGCGCTTGCGGTCCTCCTCAGCGTGAGCCTCGGCGTCCTTCATCATGCGGTCGATGTCGTCCTTGCCGAGGGCCGAGCCGCCGGTGACGGTCATGGACTGGTTCTTGCCGGTCGCCATGTCCTTCGCCGACACGTGCACGATGCCGTTGGCGTCGATGTCGAACGTGACCTCGATCTGCGGGATGCCGCGCGGGGCGGGCATGAGGCCCGTCAGCTCGAAGTTGCCGAGCGACTTGTTGTCGCGGGCGAAGTCGCGCTCGCCCTGGTAGACCTGGATCATCACCGACGGCTGGTTGTCTTCGGCCGTCGTGAAGATCTCGGAGCGCTTGGTCGGGATAGTGGTGTTGCGCTCGATGATGCGCGTCATGACGCCGCCCTTGGTCTCGATGCCGAGGCTCAGCGGGGTCACGTCGAGCAGGAGCACGTCCTTGACCTCGCCCTTCAGGACGCCGGCCTGCAGGCTCGCGCCGAGCGCGACGACCTCGTCCGGGTTGACGCCCTTGTTGGGCTCCTTGCCGCCGGTCAGCTCCTTCACCAGGTCGACGACGGCCGGCATGCGGGTCGAGCCGCCGACGAGCAGCACGTGGTCGATCTTGTCGACCGACGTGTTGGCGTCCTTGATGACGTTGTTGAACGGCGCGCGGCAGCGGTCGAGCAGATCCTGGGTGAGGCGCTGGAACTCGGCACGGGTGAGCTTGAGGTCGAGGTGCAGCGGGCCTTCGGCGCCGGCCGTGATGTACGGCAGGTTGATGGAGGTCTCCTGCGCCGAGCTGAGCTCGATCTTGGCGCGCTCGGCGGCCTCCTGGAGGCGCTGGCGGGCCATCTTGTCCTTGGAGAGGTCGACGCCGTTGGCGTTCTTGAACTGCGTGACCATCCAGTCGACGACGCGCTGGTCCCAGTCGTCGCCGCCGAGGCGGTTGTCGCCCTTGGTGGCTTTCACCTCGAACACGCCGTCGGCGATGTCCAGCAGCGACACGTCGAAGGTGCCGCCACCGAGGTCGAAGACGAGGACGGTCTGCTCGACGTCGCCCTTGTCGAGGCCGTAGGCGAGCGCGGCCGCGGTGGGCTCGTTGATGATGCGGTCGACCTTGAGGCCCGCAATCTCTCCGGCCTCCTTGGTGGCCTGGCGCTCGGCGTCGCCGAAGTACGCCGGCACGGTGATGACCGCGTTGGTGACCGACTCGCCGAGGTAGGCCTCGGCGTCCCGCTTGAGCTTCATGAGCACACGCGCCGAGATCTCCTGCGGCGTGTACTTCTTGCCATCGATGTCGACGGACCAGTTCGTGCCCATGTGGCGCTTGACCGAGCGGATGGTGCGGTCGACGTTGGTGACGGCCTGCCGCTTCGCGACCTCGCCGACCAGGACCTCACCGGTCTTGGTGAAAGCAACGACCGACGGCGTCGTACGCGAGCCCTCGGCGTTGGGGATGACAGTGGGCTCGCCGCCCTCGAGGACGGCGACAACAGAGTTCGTGGTGCCGAGGTCGATACCGACTGCACGGGCCATGGTGGGTTACCTCCGGTTGTTCGTGGGGACTTCGCGGTTGAGCCTAGCAGACTCACCTGCGAGGTTGAGTACACCAGACTCAACTCCGGGTGGCGTCCGGGTATTCCCTCCCCGCGCCGCAGGCTCACGCGCCACAATGGGGCTCATGCCCTGCCAGTCAGAAGCGCGCTCGCGCTGGAGTTACCGCTCCACGGACTCGGTGTTGTCGATCTGCTCGCGCGGGTCGGTGTTGTCGATCGGGTCGGTGGGGTCGGTGTTGTCGATCGGGTCCATCGGGTCGTGCGCGTCGGTGTTCTCGGTCGCTTCGGTGGTCTCGGTGGGATCGCTCCTGTCCGCGGCCTGCCTGTTCTCGATCATGAGCCGGCGTCGGGTGCGCGGCGTGCTGGGGTCGGCGCGAGGCTGACTCGGGGCCGTCCACCCAACTGCACGGGTCCGGCGACCACCGCCACCACCGCTGCGGCGACGAGCATCGCCACGGGGAAGGCCCAGCCGGCCGGGGCGAGCATGGCCATGGCGAGGTTCAGGCCTGCATGCAGCAGCATCGGTCCGACCATCGACCCGCGGCCCGCGTTCAGCAGCCACGCCGCCAGCACCGACGGGCCGACGGCGCCGACGACCGTTGTCCACGGGTCGGCGCCGACCGCCAGCGCGATCGGCAGGTGGTGGACGCCCCACAGCACCCCCACGAGCACCGACGCTGGCAGGGCCGCCCACCGGTGCTGCAGCCGCGGCTGCCAGAACCCGCGCCAGCCGTACTCCTCGAGCAGCGGGCTGCTGATGAGTTGCATCGCCCCGATCGGCACGAGCGCGAGCAGGGTGAACCAGCCGATCTGCCCCCACATCTGCGCCACCCCGTCGCCGAACGAGCCGCGCACCAGCCCGGCCGCCACGGCCAGCGACGGCACCAAAGCGACCGCCGCGGCCCACCACCACCAGGGGTGCCCCTTCGCGTCGAGGTAGCGCCGCCAGCCGTCGGCGACCTCCGCCGCCCCGCCTCGCGCGTGCCGGACGATCCAGCCCGCGACGAGCGCCATGCCCGCCCCCGGCGTCTGGAAGAAGATCAGCCACCCGAACCGCTCCGGACGCCCAGAGATCAGCACCATGGCCGGCACGTAGAACAGCCAGCCCAAGCCGAAGGCGAGCACCGGGAAGGCCACGAGGTCGTGGTCCCGCACCCAGGACCACACGCGCCTCATGCTGCGGACGCCTCCCGTCCCACCCGTTCACGGATGCCGGCCAGCATCGCTGACGTCATCAGCGTGCTGACCAGGCCACCCACGACGACCGACGCCGCCCCGGCCGCCGACGTCGGTCGGTAACGCTCGCGGGCGACCAGACGGACGCCGGCGGCGTCCGGTCGCTCGCGGATGACGAAGGCCCAACTGAACTCGAACGGTTGCTCGAACCGCCCCGCCTCACCCGGTCCCGGCGGGGCGACGACGAGCGCGTGCGGCGCGTCGACCTGGGCGATGCGGAGCACCATGTCGGGGTGCAGGGGGAAGCGGTCGCCGACGTGCGGGTCCTGCCAGGCGGCAACGATGCGGTCGGCGTTGGTGATGCGGCAGCCGACGAGGTTCTCCAACCAGGCGATGCTGTAGAAGCCCCCCTGGTCCTGGCCCAACTGGGCCACCCACGGCCAGACGGCCTCGGCGGGGGCGTCGATCGAGATGCCCCGGGTGGCACCGTGCTCGCGTTCGGGACCAGGTCGTCACCGGGCAGGACGCCCGTCCGCTCCTGTGGGGTCGCCCCCAGGGTGAGGTGCTCGCCCTGCGCCAGCCACACCACCGTCCGCGCCGCGACCGCGGCCAGCGCTGCCACCCTTCCCAGCAACCTGCCCGCTCGATGCGTCACAACCGCCTCCCTCGCCGACCTCCACGCTACGCCCACGCTCGGCGCACTGACTGACCTCCCGATTGAGACATCCCAACTGCGTGCACGTGCGCGTAGTTGGGATGTCCCAATCGGGAGGTCAGGCGAATTGGGGTCGGTCGTGATGCCATGGTGGTGCCATGGAGACGAGCATCACGACCTCCGACGGCCGCTCGTTGGCCGCGCTCACCCTCGGCTCGGGCCCCGCGCTCGTCGTGTTCGAGGCGGGTCTGGGCATGAGCGGCTGGACGTGGCTGCCGATCATGCGCGAACTCGCCACGCAGGGGCGCGTCGTCGCCTATGACCGCGCGGGGCTCGGCACGAGCACCTCGGACGCCGCCCCGCGACGGCTGGAACGGCTGGCGTCCGACCTCACCTGCGTCATCGACGCCTTCCCCCACGAACGGCTGGTGCTCGTGGGCCACAGCTGGGGCGGCCCGGTGGTGCGCCTCGTCGCGGCCCAGCGGCTGGCCCGCGGGGAGCGGGTGGACGGCCTCGTGCTCGTCGACCCCGCCGACGAGCACGCCGACCTCTACTTCGGCCGGCTCGTCGCGTGGCAGAGCGCGGTGCAGGCGGCCACGCTCGAACCACTGGCGCGGCTCGGCCTGCTCGCCCCCACGGTGCGGCGGATGCTCCGCGGGCTGCCCCCCGACGTGTTGGACGCCGCCGTGACGGCCAGTACGACGCCAGCAGCCGCCCGGGCCACCACCGCCGAGGACCGCTGGATCGTCCCGGCCCTGCGCCGCCTGCGCGAGCACACGTTACCCCTGGCCGACCTGCCCGTGCGGTTGATCTCGGGCACCCGCACGAGCCGCTGGGACGCCGGCACGCGCGCCCACCTCAACGCCGCCCACCGCGCGAGCGTCGCCGCGCACCCGGGGGCAGCGTTCGTGGCGGCGACGGCGTCCGGGCATCTGGTTCCCTTGTCCGAACCGGAGATCGTGGTCGCCGCGGTGGCGGACCTGCTCGCGCGCCCGCCAGCGCCCTAGCCTTGGCCGCATGGAGCCACGCTCAGCCCTGATCACCGGCGTCTCCCGCCGTGGCGGCATCGGGTTCGCCATCGCCCGCCGGCTCGCCGCAGCGGGCTGCGACCTGGCCGTGACCCACTTCGCGCCCCACGACGCCGACCAGCCATGGGGAGCCGACTCGCTGCCCTCGGTCCTCGATGGCATCCGGGAGGCACTGCAGCCCGGCCGGCAGCTCGTCGACGTGGGGGCCGATCTGGCCGACCCGGACGCCCCGGCCCGCGTCGTCGCGTTCGCCCGCGAGCATCTCGGGCCCCTCAGCGTGCTCGTGTGCAACCACGCCCGATCCGGGAGCGACGGGCCCTTGCTGGACCAGACCGCGGCGCTGCTCGACGCGCACTGGGCGGTGAACGCGCGCGCATCACTGCTGCTGGCACGCGAATTCGCGGCGCAGCACGACGGCCGCGGCGGTGGCCGCATCGTCTTCCTCACCTCCGGCCAGGACCTGGGCCCCATGCCGAACGAGGTCGCCTACGCGGCGTCCAAGGCTGCTCTGGCCGGCATCACCAAGACGATCGCGCACGAGCTGGCACCCCGTGGCATCACGGTGAACGCGGTGAATCCGGGCCCGGTCGACTCCGCCTCCTACGTCACCGAAGAGATGAGGGACGCCCTCGCCGACCGCTTCCCACTCGGGCGTTGGGGCCAGCCGGACGACCCGGCCCGCCTCATCGGGTGGCTGGTCTCGGAGGAGGGCCGCTGGGTGACCGGCCAAGTCCTCAACACCGAGGGAGGCTTCATCCGCTGACGGCCGCGACCCGCTGGCCTTGGGAGTTGGAGCGACCCCGGCTCGGCGGCATCCGAGCAGGCCGTTGCGTCAGCCGGTCGCCCGCCGGGTAGCCCGCTCGTTGGCCTTCTGTAGCGCCTCGACGAGTTCGGCCTTCGTCATGCGTGAGCGGCCCTTCACGTCGAGGCGCTTGGCCAGGTCGAGCAGATGCGCCTTCGTGGCGTTCGCGTCGACGCCACCGGCTGACGGCAGGTCGTTGAGGCCGCCCTGCTCGGCGCTGGCGTCGGAGGGGCCGGGCTCGTCCTTGGCCTCCCAGTGGTCGCCGACCTTCTCGTGGGTGTGCTTCAGCGAGGCGAACGCGGTGCGCTGGGCACGCTCCTCGTCGTCGTACTGCTCCAGGGCGGCGTCGTAGGTGTGCGCGTACGTGCGCTGGGCCTTCTGCGACGAGCGCTTGAGCGTCCCGGGCAGTTCGGACTGCTTGGCGCTGCCGTCGGCGTTGGTCTTCGGCATCGTTCCTCCTAGCCAGTGAGCGGTCGGTGGGCGTAGAGGTCGCGCAACAGGGCGATCTCGGCGCCGTGATGGATGAGCTCGCGGTTGATGTGCAGCACGAGGGTGGCGCGCGGCTGGTCGGCGTACGCGGCGGGCTCCCGGTCGCCCACCGGCACCGCGAGGTCGGCCGCCGACCAGCTGTTCACGCCGTCCAGCCACTGCCTGTAGAGGTCGTCGAGGCGGGCGAGGGCGTCCGCGGCGGTCTCGGGATACCGGTAGGTCTGGTAGTCGTGCGGCTCGCCGCCGAAGTGACCGGCGATGCGGGCGCCGAGCACCCCGACCAGCAGATGCGACAGCCGCCACGCGATCGTCGTGACCGGGGCGGGCACCGGCTCCGGCCAGGCCCAGTCGATGGTCCAGTCGCCGGTCCCAGGCTGGAACTCGCTGGTCGAATTCGCCTTGCGGCGCACGTGCCAGGTCCCCGCGACAGGCTCCCAGAAGTACTCGTCGTCGGTCAGCCCCTCCAGCCGTGGCCGGAGCTGGGTGCGCCAGTGCCAGTCGATCTGCTCGACGAGTTCGTGGGTGAGGTCGACCGTGGTCATGCCCTTCACCGTCGCACAAGCCGACGCGACACGGAAGACCTCCGTCGACAGGCCTGCCCCCTGGACGCGTGCCGTGGCGAGGGCTTTCGTACGCCCAGACGTCCCCGACCAAGACAAGCCCAGTCCACGACACGACCGGCACGCCGGCGGGGAGTGCTCCCCATGGCGACCTGTCGGGGACCGTTCTAGGTTGACGTCAACGAAGGACCCAGCCGGGATCACCAACCAATGAAGGAGCAGCCCTGATGAGTGGCATGGTCGGAAGGGACATCGCCGGGGTCCGCCACCTCAGCAGACTCATGCTCACCAAGGCCGACGAGATCGACGACGCCGCCAGGCAGATCACCGCGCAGCTCAACAGCGTCAAGTGGGTCGGCAACGACGCCCAGCGGTTCCGCAACGACTGGAACGGCCGCCACACCGCTACCTTGCGGTACGTGTGCGACGAACTCCGCACCGCCGGCAAGCAGGAGGCCAAGGACGCCGACGAGCAGGAGAAGGCCTTCGCTTGACCGCCACCCCACCCCCAAGCCCCCCGCGAGCGCCCCGGTCACCACCCGGACCGGGCCCCCCGCGTCCGTCACGAGGAGGCGCGGTGTCCCAAGCCCCGGCACACTGACGCCTGACCGTTCTCCTCGCGGCGGGGCGAGCCAACGATCAGCGGGTCGTGACGTCGTACCAGCCGTTGGGTCCGGGCAGTTCCTCGGCGTCCGTCGGCCCCCAGGTGCCCTTGTAATACGGCACCGGCCGCTCGCCGGGGTCGAGGATGCGGTCGACGATGCGCCACTCCTCGTTGATGGTGTCCTCGCGGGCGAAGCGGTGGCGCTCGCCGCTCATCGCGTCGTCGAGGAGGCGCTCGTAGGCTCCCCGTCGTTCGCCGAGCGCCTGCTCGAAGTCGACGTTGAGTTCCACCTCGCGGGTCACGGTTCGGGCACCCGGCACCTTCGCCTGGACGGCGAGCGTCACGCCGTCGGCGTGACCGAGCCGGAAGTGGAACCGGTTGCCCTTGGGCACCGCCGCGTCCGCGCCGGCGAAGAGCATCCGCGGCGGACGCCGCAGCACCACCACGGCCTCGGTCGCCGCCCCGGGCATGTACTTGCCCGCGCGCAGGTAGAAGGGCACGCCCGCCCAGCGCCACGAGTCGATCGTCAACTGGGTCGCGACGAACGTCTCCGTCTCGGACGCCTCGCGCACGCCCTTCTCGTCGAGGTAGCCCACGTACTGGCCGAGCACGGTGGTCGCGGGGTCGAGGGGCAGGCACTGCCGCAGCACCTTGACCTCCTCGTCGCGGTAGGCATCGGCGTCGTCGGAGATGGGGGGCTCCATGGCGAGCAGCGCCACGGGCTGGAGCAGGTGGTTCTGCAGCACGTCGCGCACCGT
>NZ_JARKOT010000029.1 GCF_029977985.1 Propioniciclava sp.
CAACGCCACGTCGTCGGCTCAGCTCGCCGCGCAGTACCCGGCGTCCGGCGGCACCTACGTCTACGGACGGAAGGTGCTCGGCCCGTGGGCCGGCTTCTTCGCCGGCTGGGCGTTCGTCGTGGGCAAGACGGCCAGTTCGGCCGCCATGGCGCTGACTTTCGCCGCGTACACCGTCCCGTCCGCGTGGCAGAAGCCGGTCGCCGTCTTCGCCGTCGCGCTGCTGGCCGTGGTGAACAGCCTCGGCGTGGCGCGGACAGCGGCGCTGGCGCGTGTCCTCGTCACGGTGTCGCTGGCCGGTCTGGCGGTGGTGGTCGCGGTCGGGTTCGGCCATGGCGACCCGGCGCTGCTGGCCGCCGCGCCGGCGTGGACGGCGCCCGGCGTTCTGCAGTCGGCCGGGCTGATCTTCTTCGCCTTCGCCGGGTACGCCCGCATCGCCACCATGGGTGAGGAGGTCGCCGAGCCCGCCCGGACGATCCCGCGCGCGATCACGGTGGCGCTGGCCGCCGTCCTCGTCCTCTATGCCGTGGTCGGGCTGTCGGCGCTGACGTCCCTCGGCCCGCTCGCGCTCGCGGAGTCCACGGCCCCGCTGGCCGACGTCGCAGCGCTCTCGAGGACGGCGTGGCCGGTGGCCGCCGCCCGCATCGGCGCAGCTGTAGCGGCCCTCGGCGCACTGCTCGCGATGGTCGCCGGCGTCGGACGGACGATGCTGGCGATGGCCCGCACCGGTGACTTGCCGCGGTGCCTGGACGCAGTGCACCCGCGCTTCGGCGTCCCGCACCGCGCGGAGTGGACGATCGGCGCAGCGGTGTGCGTCCTCGTGCTCGCCACCGATCTGCGCGGGGCGATCGGGTTCTCGTCCTTCGGCGTCCTGCTGTACTACCTGGTCGCGAACTTGTCGGCACTGCGTCAGGACAAGGCCTACCGCCGCTATCCCCGCGCGTTGGCCGGTCTCGGAGCGCTCGGCTGCTTGGTGATCGCGGTCACGGTCGGCTGGCCCTCCGTCCTCGCCGGGACGGCCGTGCTCGTCATCGGGCTGGGCTACCGGTGGCTACGGCTGCGTG
>NZ_JARKOT010000030.1 GCF_029977985.1 Propioniciclava sp.
CAACGCCACGTCGTCGGCTCAGCTCGCCGCGCAGTACCCGGCGTCCGGCGGCACCTACGTCTACGGACGGAAGGTGCTCGGCCCGTGGGCCGGCTTCTTCGCCGGCTGGGCGTTCGTCGTGGGCAAGACGGCCAGTTCGGCAGCGATGGCCCTGACGTTCGCCGCGTACGCTGTCCCCGCCGCGTGGCAGAAGCCGGTCGCGGTCCTCGCGGTCCTCGTGCTGGCGGTGGTGAACAGCCTCGGCGTGACGCGGACGGCATCGCTCGCGCGGGTCCTCGTCATGGTCTCGCTCGCCGGGCTCGCGGTGGTGGTCACCGTCGGCTTCGGCCACGCCGACCCGTCCGCCCTGGCCTCCGGCCCCGCGTGGACGGCGCCCGGCGTCCTGCAGTCGGCCGGACTGGCGTTCTTCGCCTTCGCCGGGTACGCCCGCATCGCCACCATGGGAGGGGAGGTCGCCGAGCCGGTCCGCACCATTCCGCGCGCGATCACCATTGCCCTGGCGGTCGTCCTCGTGCTCTACGTCGTGGTCGGGCTGTCCGCTCTCACCTCGCTGGGCCCGCTCGCGCTCGCGGCGTCCGGGGCGCCGCTGGCCGACGTCGCCGCGCTGTCGGGAACAGGTTGGCCAGTCGTCGCTGCGCGCATCGGCGCGGCGGGCGCGGCGCTTGGAGCCCTGCTGGCGATGTTGGCCGGCGTCGGACGGACGATGCTGGCGATGGCCCGCACCGGTGACTTGCCGCGTTGCCTGGACGCAGTGCACCCGCGCTTCGGCGTCCCGCACCGCGCGGAGTGGACGCTTGGCGCAGCGGTGTGCGTCCTCGTGCTCGCCACCGATCTGCGCGGGGCGATCGGGTTCTCGTCCTTCGGAGTCCTGCTGTACTACCTGGTCGCGAACTTGTCGGCACTGCGTCAGGACAAGGCCCACCGCCGCTATCCCCGCGCGTTGGCCGGTCTCGGAGCGCTCGGCTGCTTGGTGATCGCGGTCACGGTCGGCTGGCCCTCCGTCCTCGCCGGGACGGCCGTGCTCGTCATCGGGCTGGGCTACCGGTGGCTACGGCTGCGTG
>NZ_JARKOT010000032.1 GCF_029977985.1 Propioniciclava sp.
CGAGACGGTCCCGGCCAAGGGCGAGACAGTGGTGGGGCTGTCGCTGGTGGACGGGATGCTCCCAGCCATTCCCTTGAAGACCGGCGACGACGTGCGGGTGGTTCAGACCCCCGGTGCGCAGGGCCAGGTCGGCGAGGTGTCGCCGGTGACCATCGCGGCCAAGGTGGTCGCGGTCACGCGCTCGCAGGACGGGCAGTTCGCCCTGGTCGACTTGCTGGTGAGCGCGGACGCCGCACCCGATCTGGCAGCTCGCGCGGCGACCGGCAAGGTCGCCGTGGTGCTCGACTCCCGGGAGCGGTGTCGCCATGCCGCTCTTCACGGTCGCGTCCGTCTCGGGCTCGTTGGGGGTGACGACCCTGTCGGTCGGTCTGGCCCTGACGTGGCCGCGTCCGGTGGTGCTGGTGGAAGCCGATCCGTCGGGCGGCTCGGCGATCCTGGCCGGGTACTGCACAGGTGTTGCCCGCCCCGGACTCTCCGAACTCGTGTTGGCCCACCGACACCGACAGCTGGCCGACGAGTTGCCCTCGCGGCTGTTTCCCCTGGCTGACTCGAACGCGAGCCTGTTGCCGGGGCTACGGGCGCACCAGCAGGCGGCGTCCCTCCTGGGCGTGTGGGACTCGCTCTTGGACGCCTTGCGTGGACTCGAGGTCGACACGGGCGTGGACATCGTCGTGGATGCCGGCCGGCTGGGCATGGTCGGCAGCCCGGAACCACTGATCTCGGAGTCGGACGTGACCGTGATCGTGACGGGGACCGGATTGCCCGAGCTGGCCCGGGTGCGGTCGTGGCTGCCCGGACTTCAGGAAGGCTCGCTGGGCGACGTGCGGTTGGTCATCGCGGGCCCGGCACGTCGGTACAGCACGTCCGAGGTCACCAAGACCTTGGGCGTGCCGGTGGTCGGCGAGGTGGCGTGGGATCCGGACGCCGCGCGGTGGTGGTCCCACGGGGAGCCTCAGCGTCGGTTCGAGCGTTCGCCGCTGCCCAGGTCCGTGGTGGCGTTGGGTGAGTCGCTGCGAGCCCTCGCACCGCGCACCGAAGACGCGCTACCGCGCACCAGGACGGGGGCGGAACGATGACCAAGCAGCCGCAGCCCACCTGGGAAAGGCCCGACTTGGCCAGCGTGCCCCTGTTCACCGCCTTCGGCGACGGCACCGATCCGGCGCGGCCGGGCCGGGTCCGCTCCGGGTTCACCCTGTCGACGGCGGGCGCACCGACCGCGTCCTCCCTCCACGTCGTGGGCCGCGAGGCGAGGTCGGGCGTCGATGGTCGACCCACGGAGCGGTCGACCGAGGTGGACTGGGACGAGGCGTCGGAACTGCGCGCGCTGGCGTCCAAGCGCTTCTCGGAGCGGATCGGGCAGTCCCCCTTGGGGGACGAGATCGCGCGGCAGGAGCTAGGAGACTGCTGAACAAGGCGCCATTCTGAGGGCGTGTTGAGTATGGGCGACGATCGGGACGCCGCCAAGGCCGTCGAGCGGCGAGTGTGAGTCGGCACCCAGAGTGCGACAACGGGGTCGCCCCGCCCGTCTGAGGTCCATGGTGGCGGCTGTTGGTTAAGGGTTAAGTGCCCTCGGGCGGTCGGTCAGGCCAGCGCCCAGCCGGTCGGTCCGTGGGTGAGGCCGAGGGCGAGGAGTCGGCGCAGGTTGATCGCCGCGACCCGGTTGTGGAGCCAGTTGTCGTTCCTGGTCACGCCCCGGTAGGGCACTTTCCGGTTCCCTCGGGTCAGCCAAGCGATCGTGCGTTC
>NZ_JARKOT010000037.1 GCF_029977985.1 Propioniciclava sp.
TTCGCAATGAGAAGGTCAGGGGTTCGAATCCCCTTAGCTCCACCGGCACGAAAGGGCCCGTCCACACCGGTCAGCGGTGAGGGCGGGCCCTTTCGCACGCGCGGAGGGTTGGGGCGCAGGTGGCAACGAGGGCGGCACCACAGGCGCCGCCCGGGCCGCAGCGGCGGCGTCCTAGGAGACCGAGACGCGCTCGACCGTTCGCCGCCCCGCGAAGCGGGGATCGGGCGTGGCGCGCCTGAGGACCCGCAGAAACCAGACCGCCAGCACGACCGTGATCATCAGCAGCGGCAACAACAACAGCCCCCACCCGGCGACACGTGTGATGGCGAGATCGGGGGTGCTCAGGGGGAAGGCGACGGCGAGGCTCAACAAGCCGGTGATGACGATCGCGACCGGCAGTGCCAGGCGCAGGGTGCTCGCGGGGGCGGTGACGCGGGCGTCCGTCGAGCGTTCCTCGAGCGCGGTGCAGAAGAGCACGACCAGCCCGGCCTGCACCAGCGTCTCCACCAGAATCACGAGGGGGTTCTCGGTCACGACGCCGCCGGCGTCTGCGTGGCGCAGAAAGGCGCCCAGCAGGGTCGTCGTCGCCACGACCCAAGCCACCGCACGGGCACGCACGAACGCCGGATGCACCGCGACGAGCCGGTGCGCAGCCAGCGCCACCACGGCGTAGCCGACGGGGTCGAAGAGGACGTCGAAGGAGCCCACGTTGAGGTCGAGCACCACCACGAGGACGCCGACGACGGCGAGGGAGAGCGGGGCCATGGCTCATCGTGGCATCCCCACGCCCCGGCCGAGCGTGCGCAACACCCTACGCTGGCGTCCGTGAATCTCTTCGGACGCCTCCTGCTGCTGTTCCTGCGCTGGCGAAAGCGCGAGCCGCTCGGCCTGTGGGACACGGCGGTCACCCCGTTCCGCGTCGTCCCGAGCGACCTCGACGTGCTCGGCCACATGAACAACGGCAAGTACCTGTCCCTCATGGATCTCGGCCGCATGGACCTGATGCTCCGCTCCGGCTTCTGGGCAAAGGTGCGCGAACAGGGCTGGTATCCGGTCGTCGCCGGCCAGACGATCACCTACCGCAAATCGCTCAACCTGGGCCAGGCGTTCGAGCTAAGCACGGCCGTGCTCGGCTTCGACGACCGCTGGGTCTTCATGGAACAGACGTTCACCTCCGGCGACGTCGTCTACGCCCACGCCGTCGTGCGCGCCCGGTTCCTCAAGCAGTCCGGGGGGTCGGTCGACCACGACGAGCTCGCCGAACTCGCGGGCGGCTACCCCGACCTCCAGCTGCCCGACTGGCTCCACGGCTGGACCGAGTCCACCAAGATCCCCGCCTCCGCCCGCTGAACCATGGGCGTCGTCCTCCTCGGCCTCGGCTCGCGCGGCGACGTGCAGCCGATGGCGGTCCTGGCCGCCGCCTTGGCGCGCGCCGGCGTGGAGGCCCGCGTCGTCGGCCTCTCCGAGTACGCACCGCTGGCCGCCGGCTTGGGCGCCGCCTACGTCCCCGTGGCCGGCAGCGTCGCCGACGCGATGCGCCGGACGCCCACGCGCGAGTTGCTCGGCGGGACGCCGCCCGGCCAGGCCCTGCTGCTCCGGCGGTGGGGCGCCGGCCTGGCGGACGCCTTCGCCGACGCGGTCCTCGCCACCGTCCGCCGCGACGACCTCGTGCTGGCCGGGAACCTCGCCCGCGGCGTCGCCACCGCCGTCGCCGAGGCCCACGGCGTCAAGATGGCGACCGTGGTCTACACCGGGCAGGCCCCCACGACGCGCCCCGAGAGCTTCTACTTCCACCGCTGGCTCACCGGCTGGCCACCCTACGACCGCTGGGGTGCGCGGCAGAACTGGATCCTGGCCACCAACGTCGCCCCCGCGCTCACCCACACGATCCGAGGCCGGCTCGGCCTGCCCCGGCGCAGTGCTGCCCGGGAGACCGAGGCGGCCGACACCCACCCCACCCTCGTCGCCGCCAGTCCGGTGGTCGTCCCGCCGGCCCCCGACTGGGCCGGAGGCGTCCACCAGACCGGCTGGCTCGCGCCCCCGGCGTCCGCCTTGGCTCCGGACGCCGAGCTCGCCGCCTTCCTCCACGCCGGCCCGGCGAGCTATGTGGGGTTCGGTTCCTTCGGGCTCTTCTCCACCCGCCGCGAGCTCGACCTCATCGCGGCCGCGGCGACGGCGTCCGGACGCCGCATCGTCACCCCGGCGATCCCGGGGGTCGCGCCCGGGCCGATCACGGACGCGGTGCTCGCGATCGGCAGCGTCCCGCACGACTGGCTGTTCCCGCGCCTGGCCGGTGTCGTCCACCACGGCGGGGCCGGCACCACGCACGCGGGTCTGGCCGCCGGTGTGCCGAGCGTGGCGGTTCCGTTCGGCGTCGACCAGCCCTACCACGGTTGGCGCCTGCACTCCCTGGGCGTCGGGCCCGAGCCGGTCCGTATCCAGCGCCTCACGGCCGCTCGCCTCGCCTGCCTCCTCGTCGCCCTCGAGCGAGCAGAGCATCGCCGGGGGGCGACCGAGGTGGGGGAGCGGGTCCGCGACGAGGACGGCGTCGCCGTCACCCTCGCGGCCCTCGAGCGCCTCCGCCTCGTCTAGTCCGCCCGGGCTGGGCGAGCGGCGCCTTCGCCGGTTCGGTGTCGGTGATGAGCGTGGTCACCCAGCCGCATCCGAGCGCCAGCGGAATGGCCGCGTCCGCCGTGGGTCTGCTGACGGTCTGAGGGACGCCCGCGGCGTCAGGAGCGCGAGGAGCCCGTGGGCCGGAAGCTGCGGGCGGCAGCGTAGAGGCCCTGGAGGACGAGCGCGCCGATCGCGAACCAGCCGATGGGCTCCGGCGACAGGATCGCCAGGACGATGGCGAGGCTGAGCGCAGCCACAGAGAGCAGCGCCCAACCCCAACCGATGGAGGCGGGGCGGGGGGCGGGGACGGTCGTCATGACTCGAACCTAGTGAGCGGAGCAGGGGCGGCGGATCCGCCGAAGGCACAGGCCTGCTCCTCCGCGGGGATGACTCCGGGGAGGGTCAAGCCATCCTCACGTCGAGCACACTCCGACCAACGATGGGCGCCCTCAGCCTTTCGGCCAGGGAGGAGACGTCCACCCGGTCGGCCGTGGCCCCCAGGGCACGGGCGGCGGCCACCACGTCGAGGCGCTGCGGGGTGGTGAAGTAGCGGGCGAAGAGGGCAGGGTCGGCGGCGCCGTGCTCGAGGGTGGCGAAGATGCCGCCGCCGGCGTCGTTCAGGACGACCACCTGCAGATCCACCTCCGGCTCCTCGACACCACGGGCGAGACCGCCGACGTCGTGGAGGTAGGCGAGGTCGCCGAGGACCACGCGCACGGGAACGCCGAGCCCGGCCGCCAGCCCGTGCGCGGTGGAGATGAGGCCGTCGATGCCGGCCAGTCCGCGGTTGGCGACGACGCGGGTGGCCCGCTCGGCACCGGGTGCGGCCGCGTCGAACGCCCTGATGGTGTTCGAGGACCCCAGCACCAGCCACCCGTCGGTCGCCCAGACCGCCCGGGCAGCGGCCTGGATCGGGGACGGCTCGAAACGGGCGGCCACCGCCGCGTCGGCGTCCTGCCAGGTGTGCAGCCAGGCGAGGTCGGACGCCGCGGGCGCGGCCGGGGCGATGGCCCGCGTGATCTGCGCAGCGGTGCCGGCGACGTCGGTCCAGCGGGCCGTGGGAGTGACGACGACGATCTCGACATCGGAGCGGGCGAGCAGGCGGGACACCGGCCGGCTGAGGGTGGGGTGACCGAAAACCACCACGCGCTCCGCCGTGGCGGCGAGGCCGTCGGCGAGGAGGGCGACGTAGTGCGCGAGCGCGCCGGGGAGGCGGGCGCCCGAAGACGGCTCGGCGAGCAGGGGCCAGCCGGCGGCAGTGGCCAGGGCGTGGGCGTCCGCGCCGGCGGCATCGCCGGCGAGGGCGAGGGTGCGGCGTCCGGCCGGCAGGGGCGTGGGGTCGGGGGCGGTGGCGTTCTGGACGGCGAGGGGTGCGGGCGAGGCGGAGAGGCTCCAGGGGGCGTCGGGCACGAGGGGGTCGGCGAAGCCCACGTTGAGGTGGACCGGGCCGGGGTCGCCGGTGAGCGTGCCGAGCGCGCCCGCGGCGAGCCGGGCCATCTGACCGCGGAGAGCCGTCGGGTCGGCCCCCGCGGGGACCTCGACGCACGCGCGCGCGGACTGGCCGAAGATGCCGGTCTGGATGGTGGTCTGATTGGCGCCCGTGCCGCGCCACGCGTGCGGACGGTCGGCGGAGACCACGACGAGCGGGATGCCGGCGTGCGACGCCTCCAGAACAGCTGGGTGGAGGTTCGCCACGGCGGTGCCCGAGGTCGTCACGACGGCGACGGGGCGGGGGGCGTCCGTGAGCGCGGTGGCCTTGGCGAGGCCGAGCGCGAAGAAGCTCGCGGTCCGCTCGTCCACGCGCACGTGGGTGCGCAGCCAGCCGGCGGACGCGGCGTCCGCGAGGGCGTAGGCCAGCGGCGCGGAACGCGAGCCGGGGCAGACGACCACGTCGCGGACGCCGCTGGCCACGAGCTGGGAGACCAGCTCCCGAGCCGTCGCCGTGGAACTCATGCGAGCACCTCCGTCAGGTCGAGGCCCGCCAGGGCCGCGACACGGTCGAGGCGACCGAGCCAAGCCGCCGCCGGCTCCCCCCGCGGAGGCTCCATTGGACGTGGCTCGACGCGGCCGACGGGCAGGAACCCGTCGACAGGCAGGAGCGGCCTCGGGGCGGCGTCGCGTTCGAACAACCGCACGGTGGCGAGGCCGGAGGCGAGTTCGATGCCCGGCAGGGCGGCAGCGAGGGCGACGCCCTGGGCGATGCCGACAGAGCTCTCGAGCGCTGAGCTGACGACGACGGGCAGGTCGATCGCGGCGGCGAGCTCGAGGCAGGCCCGGACGCCGCCCAGCGGCTGCACCTTGAGGACGACGATGTCGGCGGCCTGCCGGCGCTTGACCTCGAGTGGGTCCGCGGCGCGGCGGATCGACTCGTCGGCCGCGAGGGGCACGGTCACGGTTCTGCGGAGGCGGGCGAGGTCGGCGACGCTCGCGACGGGCTGTTCGGCGTACTGGAGGCCGCCCGCGGCACGGTCGAGGCGGGGGAGGGCGTCGGCGGCCTGCGGGAGCGACCAGGCGGCGTTGGCGTCCACGCGGATCGCGCCGGCGGGGCCCAGGGCGTCCCGGACGGCGGCGACGCGATCGAGGTCGTCGGTGAGTGTTTGACCGGCTTGGGCGACCTTGACCTTGGCCGTCGAGCAGCCCGACGTGGCGACGATGCGGTGGGCGGTCGCGGGGTCGACGGCAGGCACGGTGGCATTGACGGCGACGCGGTCGCGGAGGGCGTCCGGGAAGGGGAGCGTGGCCGCCTCCACGGCGCCGCGCAGCCACGGGACGCACTCGGCGTCGTCGTAGTCCCAGAAGGGGGAGAACTCGCCCCAGCCGGCCGGGCCGCGCAGCAGGACGCCGTCACGGCTCGTCAGGCCGCGGAAGCGGGCGCGCAACGGCGTCGAGTAGACGCGGATCACGGCCGGGCCACCGGGGACAGGGCCTCATACATGGGCAGGAACTTCTGGGCCGTCTCGGCGAGTTCGGCGCTGGGGACCGAGTCGGCGACGATGCCGCCGCCGGCGTACAGGCGGACGGACCGGCCGTCCGGCGAAAGCTGCCCGCACCGGAGGGCGAGCGCGAACTCGCCGTCGCCGGTGGCGTCCAGCCAGCCGACGGGTCCGGCGTAGCGGCCGCGGTCGAAGCCCTCCAACTCGGCCAGCACGGACGCCGCCGCCTCGGTCGGGGTGCCGCACACAGCCGCGGACGGGTGGAGGGCAGCGGCGACGTCGAGGGCGGAGCGATGGGCGTGGTCCGGGCGGAGCGTGCCGGAAATGTCGGTGGCGAGGTGCATGATCCGCGTGAGGCGCCAGACAGAGGGAGAAGAGACCATGACGTCCGCGAGGGTGGCGAGCCGATCGGCGACCGAATGGGCGGCGTAGCGGTGCTCCTCCAGGTCCTTGGCCGAGTGCGCGAGGCGTTCGGCCAACTGGTCGTCCTGCTGCGGGTCCCCGGTGACGGGGGCCGAGCCCGCGAGGGCGCGCGAGATGACGGTGGGGCCTCGGCGGGCCACGAGCAGTTCGGGGCTCGCGCCGACGAGGCCGTCGACGTGGAAGGTGAAGGAGTCGGGGTTGGCCTGCTGCAGCCGGGTGAGCACGGCGGGCACGTCGACAGGATCGGGGCCGGCCGCCTCCAGGTCGCGGGCGAGCACGACTTTCGCAAACTCACCCGCCTCGATGCGGGCCACGGCGGTCGCGACGGCCCGGCGGTAGCGCTCGCGGGTGAGGTCGCCGGGCAGCAGGTCGAGCTCTTCGAACTCGGCGGGCGCGGTTGGGTCGGGCACCTCCGCGCCGTCGGGGACGGTCAGGACGCCGCGCGACCACCGCCCCAGCACCTGCGGCACGACGAGCGTCGAGGCGGCGTCCGAGTTGGGGGAGAACGTGAGCGTCGCGAACGCGACGAGGTCGTGAGGATCGTCGGTGCTGCCGGCCGACTGGGCGGCGAAGGCGCGGAAGGCGTCGGCGAGCGCCGTGAACCGTTCGGGGCCGGATGCCGTGGCCCGGAATCGCTCCCCCCAACCGAGAAGAGCGCGCAGGTCGTCGCCTGCGCCCGTGGCCCAGACCAGCGGCGTGCCGCGACGAACGGACGTGGCGAACGCCTCGCGCCGAACCCGTGGTGTCACGAGGAGCCACCCTACCGGGGCCGGTCTCAGTGCGGGTGCGGGGTCTAGGGTGGGGCGCCATGGGCAACCCGTTCGACCCGTCCCGCTGGCGCACAGTAGAAGGTTTCGGCTTCACCGACATCACCTATCACCGGGCGATCGACGCGGCTGGGGCCGACGTGCCGGCGGTGCGCATCGCGTTCGATCGGCCCGAGGTGCGCAACGCGTTCCGGCCGCACACGGTCGACGAGCTCTACCGGGCACTCGACCATGCCCGGATGACCTCCGACGTGGGCACCGTGATCCTCACGGGAAACGGCCCCTCGCCCAAGGACGGTGGGTGGGCGTTCTGCTCGGGCGGGGACCAGCGCATCCGGGGGCGCGACGGCTACCGCTACGAGAGCGACGGGGCGGACCCGGAGGCCTCGCTGGAGCAGCGGCGCGAGCAGATCGACCCCGCCCGGGCCGGGCGGCTGCACATCCTGGAGGTGCAGCGGTTGATCCGGACGATGCCGAAGGTGGTCGTGGCGGTCGTCTCGGGCTGGGCGGCCGGCGGCGGCCACTCGCTCAACGTGGTGTGCGACCTCTCGATCGCCTCGCGGCAGCACGCACGGTTCATGCAGACCGACGCGAACGTGGGCTCCTTCGACGCGGGCTACGGCTCCGCGCTGCTCGCCCGGCAGGCCGGCGACAAGCGGGCGCGCGAGATCTTCTTCCTCGCGCGGGAGTACTCGGCCACCGACGCCGAGCGCTGGGGCATCGTCAACGAGGTGGCCGACCACGAACGGATCGAAGAGGTGGCGCTCGAGTACGCCCGGATCATCGCGACGAAGTCCCCGCAGGCGATCCGGATGCTCAAGTTCGCCTTCAACCTGGCCGACGACGGGCTGGCTGGGCAGCAGGTGTTCGCCGGCGAGGCGACCCGGTTGGCCTACATGACCGACGAGGCCGTCGAGGGGCGGGATGCGTTCCTGGAGCGACGCGAACCGAACTGGTCCGGCTTCCCGTACTACTTCTGAGGGGCTTCTGATGAGTGCGGTGCGGTTCGTCCGCGGCGGCGTCGATGCGGAGGCCGTCGGCGCGCTGTGGGCGGCGCTCACCGGGCGGCGCACCGGGCCGCTGCTGCTGACCACCGACCGGGAGGAGTTCGCCGGGTCGTCGCGGCGGATCACGCAGGCGCTGGACGACATCGACGTGGTCCTCCGCACGTCGGGAAGCACCGATGGGCGGGGGCACCTCGTGGGGTTGTCGCTGGCGGCGCTCGCGGCGTCCGCCGACGCCACGCTGGCGCGCCTGGGTGGGCCCGGGCAGTGGGTGACGTCGCTGCCGACCACGGCGGTGGCGGGGTTCCAGGTGGTGCTGCGGAGCGTCCGGGCGGGCATCGAGCCGGTGGTCCACGAGGCGGGGAAGCCGCTGGACGCCGGGCTGCGCCGGGGCGTCCCGCACTACCTGTCGCTCGTGCCCACGCAACTCGTGCGGGCATTGGCGTCCGATCCGGCACCGCTGCGAGCGTTCGACGCCGTCCTGGTCGGCGGAGCGGCCCTCGACCCCGCGACGGCCGAGCGCGCGGCGTCCACGGGGTTGCGCATCGTCACCACCTACGGCATGACCGAGACGGCGGGCGGCTGCGTCTACGACGGCGTGCCCCTCGACGGGGTGCGGGTGCGGACGCCGGGAGACCGCATCGGCCTCGCCGGGCCGATCCTCGCGACGCGCTACCTCGACACCGAGCGCCAGCCCTTCGAGACGGACGCCGACGGCGTCCGCTGGCTGGTGACGAACGACCGCGGGACGTGGGCCAACGGGCGGCTCGAGGTGCACGGCCGCCTCGACGACGTGCTCATCACGGGCGGGGTGAACGTGAACCCCGGCGAGGTGGCGGCGCGGCTGCAGTCGCTGCTGGGTGTGCCGCTCGTGGTGGTCGGCTTCCCGGACCCCGAGTGGGGGGACCGGCTCGTCGCGATCAGCCAGACGCCCGTGGAGGAGGCCGCCTTCCGCGCCGCCTGCCGCACGCTGGAGCGCGCCCAACGCCCCAAGCAGCTGCTCGTGCATCCGGACGCGTGGCCGTCGACGTTCTCGGGCAAGGTCGACCTGCTCCGGCTCCGTGCGTGGGCAGGCGAGCGCCTCAACCCAACGTGACCCCCGCGTCCGAGAGCCCCTCGGTCACGACTTCGAGGACGGCGCGGGTGTGCTCGAGGCGGGCGTCGCGCTCGGCCAGGTCGTTGTTCGCGATCATCGCCTCGAAGGCCATGAACTCCTCCACCATGCGGTGCGGGTGGACCTTGGCGTCGACGTCCTCGGGGTCCTGCCCGTGGAGCGAGACCGTGAAGCGCTCGCACAGGTTGGGATGCCCTTGGAGGAGGATCGAACCGAGCTCGCCCTGGATGTTGGAGTGGGGTGCGCTGCGGCAGTCCTTCGCGCCGACCGAGACGGCCTTGCAGGTGCCGTAGTCGAGGACCAGCAGCCCCGAGGTGTCGATGCCGCGCTCGATGTTGGCGGAGTAGGCCACCGCCTGGGGCCGGCCCAGCAGGCCCACGATGAGGTGGACGTTGTAGATGCCGATGTCCATGAGCGCGCCACCGCCCATCTTCGGGTCGAAGGCGGGCAGCACCTCCCCGCGCCGGAACGCGTCGAACCGGGACGAGTATTGCGAGTAGTTGGACTCGATCAGCTTCAGTTGACCCAACTGCGGCAGCCGCTGTTTGATCGCCCGGTAGTTGGCCAGGTACTGGGTGGTGATGGCCTCGACCAGCACGAGGCCGCGGGTCTCCGCCTCGGCCCGGAGTTGGTCGAACTCGGCGAGGCTCACGGTGAACGGCTTCTCGCAGATCACGTGCTTGCCCGCCTGGAGGGCGCGCAGCGCGAACTCGAAGTGGAGGCGGTTGGGCAGCCCGACGTAGACCGTGTCGACCTCGGGATCGGCGAGGCACGCGTCGTAGTCTGTGTGCACGGCCTCGATGGCGTGCTGGGCCTGCAAGGCGTCCAGCTCACCGCGCACCGCCTCCAGGCCGAAGATCGACCGAAGCCGGATGCCGGGCACCTCGGCGGCGATGGACAGGAAGTCGCGCACCATCATGCCCGAGCCGAGGATGGCGAGTTTCATGGGGTCTCCGATTCCGCCCGGCGTCGCTGGCCGGGCGCGTGGTGTCAGGGTTGGATGGCTTCAGGAGGGTACGTCTCGGTGTGCCCGTCGGTGACGACCGCGGCGGCCTCCTCGTCGAGGGCGGCCTCCATGTTGCGCTCGTCGGCGATGGCCTTGTTGTCCGCAGCCTGGAAGAACGGGTAGTAGATGAGGGCCGACACGATGATCTGGACCACGTTCAGCAAGGCCCCCTGCCACCCGGATACCAAGCATCCGGCGATGATCGGCGGGGTGCTCCAGGGGATGTTGATGCCGTTGGGATAAGGCACCATTCCAACCGCCATCGAACCGTAGGCCATGAGCGTGAGCACGAGCGCCACGATCGTGAACGGGATGACCATGAGCGGGTTGAGCACGATCGGGATGCCGAAGGTCAGGGGTTCGTTGATCGTGAAGATCTGGGGCCCGATCGCGAGCTTGCCGAGCGACTTGAACTGCTGAGAGCGCGCCAGGAACAGGAGCATCAGGCACAGACCGAGGGTGGTGGACCCCGAGCCGCCCACCTGCGGCGCAGCCCGGGAACGCGGCGGTTGCCATCCGTGGGCAGCCCCACCATCGCCGGTGTGACCGAGGCCCGCTACTCCCTGAGGAAGGCGCTCAGTGCCTTCTTCTTGCCAGGCACCCTTTCATTGTCCCGACCATGCGACGGATGCTGGGAGGGACGAGTTGTCCCAGGCACGACAAGTCCCCCCTGCCGGGGATCGGGCGACACCACGCTCGGCCCCGCCGGCTGCCGGTCGGGCGCGGGCATACGGGCGTAGTGTGGCCGTGTTCAGCGCGGTGAGGGGACGCCATCAGCACCTTGACGAGCGAGCGGCAGCGCTCGCGGAGCCTGTTCGCGGGCACGGTTGGGAACCTCGTGGAGTGGTTCGACTGGTCGGTGTACGCGTTCTTCGTGCCCTACTTCGCCGCCTCCTTCTTCCCGACCGACGACCGGCCGGCCCGTATCCTCAGCGCGTTCGCCATCTTTGCGGTCGGCTTCTTCTTCCGGCCCCTGGGCGCGGCCGTGCTCGGCTCGTACGCCGACCGCCACGGACGCCGCGCCGGCATGACCCTCGCGATCGGCCTTATGGCGGGGGCGAGCGCCGTGATCGCCGTCCTGCCGACGTTCGGGCAGGTCGGCGTCCTCGCGCCCGTGCTGCTGACGCTCGCGCGGTGCGTCCAGGGCTTTTCGGCCGGCGGCGAGTTCGGCACCAGTTCGGCGTTCCTCGTCGAGAACGCCCCGCCCGGGCGCCGCGCCTGGGCCGGTTCGTGGCAGCAGGTCTCCGTGGGCGCCGGGACGCTGGCGGCGTCCGCTCTGGCGGCGGTTATGTTCGCCACCCTGCCGGAGGCCTTCCTCGGCGTCTGGGGCTGGCGGATCGCCTTCGGCGTCGGCGCCGTGTTGGGGCTCATCGGGCTGTGGCTCCGGATGACCGTGCCCGACACCGACGCCTTCGCCGAGCTGCGCCACACCGACCGCATCCGGCGGCGTCCCCTCACCACGGTCCTGCGGGAGCATCCAGATGCGGCCCTGCGGGTCGTCGGGCTGGTGGCCGCCGGGACCGCGCTCGTGCAGTTCTGGTTCGTGTCGCTGCCGTTGATCATGACGCTGCACACGGGCGTCCCGGTGCCGGCGGCGCAGTTGGGCGCGGCGATCGGGCTGGCGGTGTTCACGGTGTTGCAGCCGTGGTCGGGCAACCTCTCCGACCGATTCGGACGCCGCCCGTTGCTGCTGTTCTTCGCGCTGGGGTCGGCGCTGACGTTCGTGCCGTTGGTGTCGATCGGGCAGTCGGCGGTGAGCGTGGCGGTGGCGGCCTCGGTGAGCGCCGTGTTCCTCGCGGCCTATGCGGGCTCGCTCGCGGCCGTCATGGCCGAGCAGTTCCCACCCGAGGTGCGCACCGCGGGCATCTCGTTGCCGTACGGCATCGCGGTCGCGGTGTTCGGCGGATTGGCTCCCCTGGTCGCGACGGCGACGGTGACTGCCGGCCGGTTTTGGGTGTTCGGGGTGATCGTGGTGGCGTTGTGCCTGGTGTCCGCGGCTGTCTACTGGCGGATGCCCGAGACCCGCGACGCCCGCGTCTGAGTCAGCGGGCGGTGACCGCGATCAGTGCGCCGGTGGTGAGTGCCTGGAGGGCGAAGAGCCCGAGGAGCAGGGTGACCGGGCGCTGAAGCGGCCGCAGCCGGTCCCGCACCAGCGTGCCGACGCCGGCGACGATCCACAGCGCCGCCCAGATCTGCGCGCCGGGGTGGTCGGGCACGTGCGCGTCCGCGGGCGTGAGGAACTCGCCGACCCCGTGAGTGAAGACCACCATGAGAACCAGGACCCCCAGCGGGGCCCACCAGTAGTCGAGCGCCGCATCCAGATCGACCGGGCGGCGGGCGATGTGAGTGGTCATGTCGTCTCCCTTCGTCGTCGACGGGGCTGGTCCGGGCGTCGTGGCCAGTCTAGCGGCGCCGGGTCGCGCGAGAACCCCTGCGGCTTGCCTCGAACGCCACCTTTCTGTACAGAGAGGCACCGGCTTCTGTACAGAGAGCACCGAACGCCTGCCGGCGCACGGAACCCACTCCACCGCATGACCCTCCCAGCCCACGGGCCGAGGGACCGGGCGGGGGCTAGCGGCTGGGGTCGAACGTGCGCAGCCGCGTCGAGTTGGACACCACGAACACGCTGGACAGGCTCATCGCGAAACCGGCGATGAGGGGGTTCAACAGGCCCAGGGCGGCCAACGGGATCGCGGCGACGTTGTACGCGAACGCCCAGACCAGGTTGCCCTTGATGGTGCGCAGGGTCCGGCGGGCGAGCACGATGGCGTCCCCGATGACGCCCAGGTGCCGCCGCACGAGGATGATGTCGGCCGACTTCATGGCCACGTCCGTGCCGGACACCATCGCGAGCCCCAGGTTCGCCGACGCGAGCGCCGCCGCGTCGTTGATGCCGTCGCCGACCATCGCGACACGGCGGCCCTCCGCCTGCAGCCGCTCGATCACCGACGCCTTGTCCGTCGGTAGCACGCCAGCGATCACCTCGTCGACGCCCACCGCATCGCCCACCTGCCGCGCCGCCGACGCATGGTCACCCGTCAGCAGGACCGTCCGCAGCCCCAACGACCTCAGCCGCGCAACCGCCCCCGCCGCCGACGGCCGGATCGTGTCCGCCAGCACGAGCGCCCCCAGCAGCGCCGACCCGGCAGCCACGAGCACCGCGGTTCTCCCGTCCTCGGCGCTCGCCTCGAGCAGCCGGGACGCCTCCGGTGGCAGCACCGCACCGGCCTCCGCCATGAGGGCGGGGTTCCCGATGGCGACCCGCACGCCCGTGGCGTCCCCGACAGCCCCCTTGCCGGGAATCGCCTGCACCCGCTCGGCCGGGACCACCCGAACGCCCTCGGCGTCCGCCCACCGCAGCACCGCCCGTGCGATCGGATGCTCGCTGGACGCCTCCACGGACGCCGCCGCCGCCAGCACGGCGCCGGACGCGGCGCCGCCGAACCCGACGACCTCCGTGACCGTCATCTCACCCGTGGTGAGGGTGCCGGTCTTGTCGAGCACGACCGTGTCGATCACCCCGGACGCTTCGAGCGAGTCCGGGCCCTTGATGAGGATCCCCAACTGCCCGCCGCGGCCGACGCCGGCCATCAGCGCGGTCGGGGTCGCCAACCCGAGCGCGCACGGACACGCGATGATCAGCACGCTCATGGCCGCGCTGAACGCCATCCGCGGCCCGGCGCCGATCGCGAACCACACCCCGAGCGTCACGAGCGCGATCACGAGCACGGCGGGCACGAACCAGCCGACGATCTGGTCGACCAGCGTCTGCACGCGGGCTTTCCGCGCCTGTGCCTGCTCGGCTGTGGCTGCCATCTGGGCGAGTTGCGTGTGCGCGCCGACGCGCTCGGCCTGGACGATGAGCGCCCCGGTCGTGTTGATCGTCCCGCCCAGGACGCCGTCGCCCTCGGTCACCTCGCGCGGCACCGGCTCGCCGGTCATCATGGACGTGTCGATGGCGGACGACCCGACCACGACGCGCCCGTCGGTGGCGATCCGCTCGCCGGGGAGCACGGCGAACCGGTCGCCCACCTTCAGTTGCCCGATCGGGACGACTTCCTCGACGCCGTCGCGCACCACGCGCACGGTCGTCGGGGCAAGGCGGCCGAGCGCCGACAAGACGCTGCGAGCCGACCGCTTCGACCGGGCTTCCATGTAGCGTCCGCCCAGCAGGAAGGTGGTGACCGCCGAGGCCACCTCGAGGTACAGCGCGTCCGCTCCCGCCGGGGCGATGCCGTAGCCGACCCAGTAGCCCGAGGCGTCCGACGAGCCGGTGACCACCGCCACGAGCGACCAGGTGAACGCAGCCAGGATGCCCAGCGACACGAGCGTGTCCATGCTCGTCGCCCCGTGCCGCAGGTTGCGCCAGGCGGCGGTGTGGAACGGCCACGCACACCAGAACACCACCGGCAGCGCGGCCACGAGCAGCACCCATTCCCACCCGGGGAACCGCATCTGCGGCGCCAGGGCGAGCACGATCGCCACATCGCCGATTGGCACGGTGAGGAACGCCGCCACGATCAGCCGGTTGCGCAGCATCCGCACGCGGTCGGCGTACCCCGAGGACTCCTCGCCCTCCACCACGGGCGTCGCCCCGTAGCCTGCGTCCACCACGGTCTTCACCGCCTCGGGTGCCCGCTCGGGTGGCAGTCCGAGCACGACGGCCCGCTCCGTGGCGTAGTTGACCGTCGCGGTCACGCCCGGCAGCTTGTTGAGCTTCTTCTCGATGCGCGCCGCGCACGCCGCGCACGTCATGCCGGACACGTCCAGTTCGACCCGTTGATCGAGCCCGGACGCCGCCGGTGGGGACAGCCGCTGGGCGAGGTCGCCGAGGTCGGTCATCGCCGTCGCTCTGCGTCGCGCCGGGCCAGTTCGGCGAGCATGTCGTTGTAGGCGTCGAACGAGTCGTCCTCGCCGGCGTCGGCAGCGTGGTCGAGGCGGGCGGCGTCCGAGGCGTCCGACCGGAACCACTGGGCGGCCAGGGCTAGCATGACGATGAACAGCGGCACCTCCCCGAGGATCCAGGTCCACTGGCCGGCCACGTTCTGGTCGGCGAGCAGGTCGGTCATCCACGGCATGGCGAGGGTTTCGTAGAAGTCGGCGCCGATCAGGCTGTGCGCGCTCAGGATGCCCACGGCGAAGATCGCGTGGAACGGCATGATCGAGATGACGAGCGCCAGCTTGATGAGGTGCGGGATCTCCCAACTCGTCTTGTCGTGGCCGATGATGAGGTTGAAGAAGAGGTAGCCGGTCATCATGAAGAACAACAGCATGAGTTGGTGGGCCCAGTGGTAGCGCATGAGCCACGGGAACAGGGGTGTGAAGTAGACGAGGAACAGCCCGGCCACGTACCCCAGCCAGGCGACGGGCGGGCTGGTGAGGAGTTGCCAGGCGCGGTTCTCCTCGATCGCGGCGACGATGCCACCCGGGGTGGTGGGCGCGGCGTCCGGACCGGACGCCGCACGGATCAGCGTCAGCGGCCCACCGAGCACGGCGAACACCGGCACCAGCATGTTGACCGTCATGTGCACGACCATGTGCCAGCTGTACATCACCGTCGAGTACTCCCACAGGCCGCTCACGGCGAGGTACAGCGTGAGCAGCCAGGCCGCACACCAGGCGACGAACCGCGTGGCCGGCCAAGCACCCCCCCGGGCGCGGACGCGCGCCATGCCCCACGCGTACGCCGCGATGGCGGCCACGACGATGACCACCCAGAGGAGGTTCGGCCGCGCGAGGCCGAGCAGCCGGCCCACGGTCGGAGCGACGGCGACCTCGTAGCCGAGGTAGTTGATCTGGATGCTCTGCGGCTCGAGGAAGCGCGGCGGGGGGATGTGGTTCTCCGCCGCGGCGAAGCCGGCCCAGGCGACGAACAGCGCCACGTCCCGGGCGACGGACGCTGCCGCGCGGGCCGGGCGCGCGGCGTCCACCTCGCCGGCGAACCGCCGCACGAGCCAGCTGACCAGCAACAGTGCGAGGACCCCGAACAGGCCAAGCACGGGGATGCCGTACATCTGCGTGGTGACGCCTTGGCCGGCGAGTTGCTGCCACGTGACGACGGCGAGCGCGGCCGCGGCGACGAGCACCGGGAGAGGTAGGACGCGGTGATAGCGGAGGACGGCAGCCGGGTCGCCGGCGCACCACGCGCCGACGGCGCCGAGCGCGACCGGCGTGAGGGCGAGGGTGCCGACGATGGCGGCGTCGGTGGCCCAGTCGTGGTTGAGGCCCACGGTCACGTTGCCCGTGACCGCCACGAACGTCTGGGCGAGGACGCCGGCGCCGAGCGCGATGGCGTGTGCCCCGGCGCGGCGGGTGGCGTACGCCGCCGCGACCACCCCCATCGCGACGAGGGCGGAGGCGAACCAGGCGAGCGCGGACGGGGTGGCGAGCAGGAAGGTCCACCAGTTGGCGGGTGGCATGACGGTGCCCATGGGGAGCCCGTTGACATAGGCCGGGTTGGTGACCGTGCACAACAGCGCGGCGACGAACCACACCTGCCCGGCGCGGCCGGCGACCCGCAGCAGCCGGGGGAGGCGCGCGAACGCCACGTGGCCCGCGAGCGCCCCGAGTGAGACGAGCGCGGCGAGGCGGGCGGTGAGGTCGGCGAGCAGGGAGGCGAGTCCGGTCAGTCCGTCCGCCTGGATGCGGGCGGGCAGCGGCGGCCGGACGCCGAGGTCGAGGCCGACCAACCAACAGAACACGTACGCGGCCACCACGACGCCGGCGACGGCCACGAGCGTCCCCGCGCTGGGCGAGGACGAACGGGTGCGGGGCGCGGTCGTGGTCACAGGCACACCGCGAGTCTACGATCCCGGGGAGCTAGGCTGATCGCGTCATCCACGCCCGGGTGGCCCTTCGGTGAAAGGGGAAGTGGCAGTGCACATCGGACTGATCGGCCTCGGCAAAATGGGTGGCAACATGCGCGAGCGGCTGCGCCGTGCCGGGCACACCGTGATCGGCTTCGATCGCAACCCGGACATCTCCGACGCCAAGGACCAGGCCGACATGGTGGCGCAGCTCACCGAGACGCCCAGGGTGGTGTGGGTGATGGTGCCGGCGGGCGACGTGACGGACGCCGTCCTGGCCGAACTCGCCACCCACCTCGGTGAGGGCGACATCGTGATCGACGGCGGCAACAGCAAGTGGACCCACGACGCCCGCCACGCCCAGGAGCTGGGCGCCCGAGGCATCCGGTTCGTCGACTGCGGGGTCTCCGGGGGCGTGTGGGGCCTCGAGAACGGCTATGCGCTCATGTGTGGGGGCGACGATGACGCCGTGGCCCACGTCATGCCCATCTTCGAGGCGCTCAAGCCCGAGGGCGAGTTCGGCTTCGTGCACGCGGGCGAGGTCGGCGCCGGTCACTTCGCGAAGATGGTGCACAACGGCATCGAGTACGGTCTCATGCAGGCGTACGCCGAAGGCTGGGAGTTGCTCGAGCAGGCCGGCATCGTCACCCACGTGCCCGAGGTCTTCGAGAGCTGGCGCGAGGGCACCGTCATCCGCTCCTGGCTGCTCGACCTCATGGTGCGCGCGATGGACGCCGACCCGCACCTGGCGAAGATCGAGGGCTACGCCGCCGATTCGGGCGAGGGCCGCTGGACGGTCAACGCAGCCGTCGACCTGGGCGTACCCGTGCCGACGATCTCGGCTGCCCTGTTCGCCCGGTTCGTCAGCCAGCAGGA
>NZ_JARKOT010000040.1 GCF_029977985.1 Propioniciclava sp.
CCTGGAAGGTCGGCGCCGACAACCGGGTCTCGTTCACCGCGAACTGGCGCTTCACGGGCACCGTGTCCACCCAGTACCGGGTGACCGACAACTACGGCAACACGACGACGGCCAAGCTCACCGTCACGGTCACGCCCACGCCCGCGACCGACACCGAACGGCGCCTCGCCGCCATCGGCGCGCTGGACGCCGGCAGGGACGGGTCGGGGATCCGGGTCGGCATCATCGACTCGGGCATCAACTACCAGCATCCGGATCTCGGCGGCACCAGCTCGAGCACCTTCCCGACCACCAGGACCACCAAGGGCTGGGACTTCGTCGACAAGGACGCGAACCCGGCGGACTGCTACGGCCACGGCACGCACGTCGCCGGGATCGTCGCGGCGAACGGGAATCCCAAGCAGGGCGGCGCCTACGGCGTGGCCCCCGGGGTGACGCTCGGCGCGTACCGGGTCTTCGACTGCCAGGGCAGCGCGACGACCGACCACATCCTCGCCGCGATCAACCGTGCCTACTCCGACGGGATGAACGTGGTCAGCCTCTCGCTCGGCGCGACCACGGTGAGCTGGCCGAACGAGACGTCCTACCCGCTCACCCAGGCGGCCGCGAGCCTCGTGAAGAAGGGCGTTGTCGTCATCGCCGCGGCGGGCAACGACGACAACGGGCTGTTCACAGTCGGTTCCCCGGCGGTCGCCCCCGGCGTCATCTCCGTCGCGGCGACGACCGCGACCGGCACGAGCACCGAGTCCTACAGCGCCATGGGCCCGGCGGCCGACCTGACCCACAGCCCGACCATCGCCGCTCCGGGCAGTAGCGTCCGCTCGACCTGGCTGGGCACGGGATGGCGGGTCTCCTCCGGTACGTCGAGGGCGGCGCCGGAGGTCGGGGGCGCGGTGGCGACGATCCGGCAGGCGCGCGGGTGGCGGACGCCGACGGCCGGCCTCCCGGCCCGGGTCGCCGCCCTGCTGTACGCCAGCGCCAGCCCACTGAAGTCGGCGAGATCCGGGCTGACGGACAAGCCGGACGCCGTGTTCCGCCAGGGCGCGGGCCTGCTGCAGTTGCAGGCGGCCCTGGCCACGACGGTGACCGCGTCCCCGTCGACGCTGAGCCTGGGCGAGGGGACGTCGCGGAAGGCGACCGTCACGCTGACCAACACCGGCACCACCGCGGTCACCTACCAGGCGTCGGCC
>NZ_JARKOT010000044.1 GCF_029977985.1 Propioniciclava sp.
TGGCGGTCGTGCAGCGGCGAATGGAGCGGTTCGGTCATCGGCGGCCCTTTCGTGTCCGGATCAGCCTAGACGACGCGCCTCCCCCCACAGCGCGGAACCGACGGCGGCGGAGCGCCGGCGATCTCCGGGCGTTCCACACCGGGTGTCGAGCGCGGCGCGACGGCATGTATCAGGACTGCGACAACCCCGCGATGGAATCGACGCCACAGCCACACGGGGGTGCATTAGCGTCCTCGCAACCCCTACGAAAGGCCTCGAGATGACGCTTCGCCTGGTCACCGCCTCCGCCTTCACCGCCCTGCTGCTGAGCGGCTGTGCCGTCACGATCGGCCCGTCGACCGCTCCGGCGTCCGGCGAACCCGCCGCCGCGCGGACCTGGACCTATGAACTGGTCGACTCCGCGACCCGGCCCGCCGGCGCGACCTCCGCCCGGATCAAGGGGACGGCCGACACCTACGCCAACTCGACCTCGCTGTGGGTCGGCTGCGAGGGCGTGGCGGACGAGGTCGTGCTGGCCACGGACGGCAGGTACCAGCGGCTGGTCGGCCACCTCGGGCTGCGGGACAGCGCCCCCGCCGGACTGGTCGTCCACACCCTGGTGTCGGTCGATGGCCGGCCGGTGCAGAACGTCCAGCTGGACAGCGATGATCCCGTCCCCGTCGAGGTGAACGTCGTCCTCACCGGCGTCCAGCAGGTCACCTTCCAGTCCCAGGCGGTCGCCGGCCAGTGCAGTCCCTCCGACGACTCCTACGCGGTGCTGGGCGACGGCCATGTCGAGTGACGCGCCGATCCGGCTGCTGCTGGTCGACGACGACGAGGCCATCACCGGCGGCCTGGCACCCCTGCTGGCCCGCGAGGGCTTCGCGGTGGACGTGGCCGCGGACGGGCCCGGCGCCCTCGACCGGCTGGCCGGCGGCGGCGTCGACATCGTGGTGCTGGACGTGATGATGCCCGGCATGGACGGACGCGAGGTGCTGCGCCGGCTCCGTGCCGCGGGCTCGGCCGTGCCGGTGGTGCTGCTCACCTCCGTGGGCGAGGCGTCCGAGCGGGCCCGCGCGCTCGACGAGGGCGCCGACGACTACCTGAACAAGCCGTTCGACGTCGGCGAGCTGATCTCCCGGGTCCGCGCCGTGCTGCGGCGGGCCCGTCCGGGCCGGCCCACGCTGGCCACCGCCCAGACCCTGAGCGCCGGCCAGCTGATCTGGGACCGGGTGGCCCGTCGGGCCTGGCTGAGCGGCCGCGAACTGCTCCTCACCCCCAAGGCGCTGGCGCTGCTGGACTACCTGATGACCCACCCCGACGAGCTGGTCACCCGGCAACGGCTGCTGGAGGTGGTGTGGGGCTTCGACGACCTGATCGGCACCCGCGCGGTGGACCACCGGATCGCCGAGCTGCGCCGGGTGCTCGGGGAGGACGTGGCCCGTCCGCGCTGGATCCAGACCGTGCCGGGAGCCGGCTACCGGTTCATCGCCGACGTGACGGACGGGAGGTAGGCCATGTCGTCGTCCGCCCGCTTCGCCCTGGTCACCGCGATCGTCGGAGCCGTGGTCACCCTGCTGGTCTGGTGGCTGACGCCGGGGATCACCGTCACCGTCGCGGCCAACCCTGCGGTGGTGGTGGCGCTGCTCACCGTGGCGATCGCCCTCGTCGGCGCCGTCCCCGGCTGGTGGCGCGCCCTGCGCCAGCGCCACGCCGGCGAGCTCGAGGCCCAGCAGGCCGAGCTGGCGGCCCTGGCGGACGCCCGCGAGGCCGCCGCCCGGAACAGCGTCGAACAGACCCTGACCGCGGAACGCGCCCGCCTGCTCGGCCGGATCGACCACGAGCTGAAGAACCCGGTGATGGCCACCAACCTGGCGCTCGACCGGCTGCGCGGGGCCGAGCCCGGATCGGCGGAGGCCGCGGAGGCGCTGGAGGTGATCGGCACCCAGTCCGGGCGCTTCGCCGCCCTGCTGCAGAGCCTGCGCAAGATCACCGACATCGAACACCGCGAGCTCGACCTGGAGGGCGTCGACCTCGCCGGAATGCTGCGGCTCGTCCATGACGAGGCGCTGACCAGGGACGCGGGCGCGGCGCGGCAGTGGACCCTCGCCCTCCCTCAGGCGCCCTGGCCGCTGCCGCAGGTGGTGGGCGACCACGACCTGCTCTACCTGGCCGTGCACAACCTGGTGGACAACGCCATCAAGTACACCCGCCCCGGCGACCGGATCGAGCTGCGGGCAGCCGAGTCCGCCGGCGGCGTGACGGTCGAGGTCGCCGACACCGGCGCCGGCATCCCCGCCGGCGAGGTGGACGGCGTCTGGGACGAGCTCTCCCGCGCGTCCACCGCCCGCGGCATCGCCGGCCAGGGACTGGGCCTGGCCCTGGTCCGCTCGGTGGTGCAGCGCCACGGCGGCCGGGTGGCCCTGCGCTCCCGCGTCGGCGAAGGCACCTCGGCCTCGTTCTGGCTGCCCGTACCCAGTCCATCCCCCACCCCGGAGAGAACATGAACCGCGTACCCCTCATCCTCGCCAGCGTCGCCGTGCTCGTGCTGAGCGGCTGCTCGGTCACCGTCGCCGGGCCGACGTCGGAGCCACCCGCGCCACCGTCCACCTCGGCGGCACCGGTCGCGTCGGGCACCCCGGGGCCGAGCGTGACCGCGTCCGTCACCCCCGGTCAGGTCCTGCCGGGGTACGCTCCCGGCCAGTTCCCCGCGATCCCGCTGTTCTCGCTGCCGGACACCTCGGTGCTCTCCAAGGGCGGCAAGAAGCTGCGCGAGAAGCTGGAGCTGACCCTGCCGGACCTGCCCGGGGTCAAGGTGAAGGCCGTGCAGTGCGGCAAGGACGGCACCTACATCAACGAGGACAGCTCGCTCGTCCTGTACGGCGACGGATCGGGCAGCTACGTCGGTCCGGACGGCAGCTACACCCGCGGCCGCGACGGCTCGGAGACCTCGGTCAGCGGCAAGGAGTCGATCACCCGCAACGGCAAGGGCGGTGGCACCTATGTCAGCGGTGACCTCTCGATCTCCAACGACGGCACCGGCTCCGGCACCTACGTCAGCGCCGAGGTCTCGATCACGCTGGACGGCAAGGGCGGCGGCTCGTACGTCGGGCCGCTCGGCTCGATCACGAACGACGGGAACGGTTCGGGCACCTACGTGGACGGGGCCGTGGCGATCACCAACGACGGCAACGGTTCCGGCACGTACGTGGACGACACCTTCAGCATCAGCAACGACGGTCGGGGCACCGCCAGCGTGGTCAGCCCCGACTTCTCCGGCGAGGTCCCCGCAGACCCGCTGCCGCCCGTCCCGCCCCTGGGGAAGTTCCCGCCGGTGGTGCAGGTCCTGCCCAGGACGGACATCTGCGGCTTCGTGATCACCCTCGCCGACGGCGTGCTGTTCGACTTCGACAAGTACGACATCCGCGCCGACGCCTCCGGCGTCCTGGACGACCTCGCCGCGGCGATGACGTCGATCGACGCCCGGAACGCCGAGGTCAGCGGCCACACCGACGCGATCGGGACCGACGCCTACAACCAGACCCTGTCGGAGCACCGCGCCCGTTCGGTGGTCGATGCCCTGGTGAAGCGCGGTGTGGCGACCTCCATGACCGCCAAGGGGTACGGCGAGTCCCGTCCGGTTGCCCCGAACGAGCTCAACGGCAAGGACAACCCCGCCGGCCGCCAGCTGAACCGGCGGGTGGAGATCTTCGTCCGCTCCTGAGCGGCGGCCGCTACAGCGACCGACGCAGGATGGCCGCGAAGTCGGCGGGGCTGACCGGTACCGGGTTGCCCTTCGTGCTGGACGCCTTCGCGGCGGCCTCGGCGACCGGCTCGATCCCGTCCTCGGTGAGGCCGAGGGCCGCGAGCCCCTCGACGCCGAGTTCGGCGATGGTCTCGTTCCACCAGTCGAGCAGGGCGTTCGCGTCCCGGTTGCCGGTGAGCAGCTCGCCCACCTCGGCGTACCGGTCACGGGTGTGCTCGTCGCCGTGGGCGAGGTTGAACTCGCAGACCGCCGCCATCACGGACGCGGTGATCGCGCCGTGCGGGGCGCCGATGTACCCGCCCAGCGGCCCGGCGATGCCGTGGGCGGCGCCGAGCTTGCCGTTGGCGAGAGCCAGGCCGGACAGCAGCGAGCACAGGCTCACGTCGGCGCGGGCGACGAGGTCGGAGCCGTCGTCGTAGGCCCGTCGCAGCCCGGAGGCAGCCCGCCGGATGCCCTCGCGACAGAACCCGTCGACGAGCGGGTTGGCGAACGGGGAGACGAACGGCTCGATGCACTGGACGAGCGCGTCCAGGCCGGCGTGGGCGGTGACGGCGGGCGGGCAGCCGAGGGTCAGTTCCGGATCGACGATCGCCACCCTGGCCAGCATGGACGGCGACCTCAGGCTGACCTTCACCCGGTGCTCGGTGGAGGTGACCACGCCGTTCGCGGTCACCTCCGAGCCGGTGCCGGCCGTGGTGGGCACGGCGACGAACGGCAGGCACGGAACCGCCAGCGGCCGGCCGGCCCCGATCACTTCCGCGTAGTCGAGCGGGTCGCCACCGTTGGTGACGAGGGCCGCGATGATCTTCGCGGCGTCCAGTACCGCCCCGCCGCCGAGGCCCACCACCACGTCCGCGCCGTGTTCACGGGCCGCCTGTGCCCCGGCCCGGACGACGTCCATGGTCGGCTCGCCGCGGATCGCGAAGGTGGCGGCGTCCGGCAGCCCGGCCAGCAGGTCGGCGTGCCGGGTCGGGTCGGACCCCGTGCAGACGAACGCGCGCGAGCCCGGGCCCGCGACGGCCCCGGGCAGCTCGCGGCGGGAGCCGGCTCCGAAGGAGATCCGGCCGGCGGTGGCGAAGGTGAAGGAGGTCACAGCAGCAGTCTGGCCGCTCTCGGGACGTCCTGTCGTCACCTGGGGCAGATGCCGGCACTGCGGAATTGCACTTTCGACGGCGCTCCGGGCGGCTCTGCCCCGCCTGACGGGCATCGAGAGCGCAATTCCTCCGGGGACTCTCGCCCGCGGAGCCGCATCGAGGGTTCTGAGACATCTGTGGACAACTCGGGACTAGCCTTAGGAGTCGCAGCCGCCCGACCGGCCGCGCCACCAGAGAGGACCCGCCGTGCCGACTTCCACCGTCCCCACCATCACCCTCTCGACCAGCGTCGCCAAGGACCCGGGCGTTCTCGTGGTCGGGCTCGCCGAAGCGTCGGAGGGTGAGGTCCTGATGGGCTTCCCGGACGACCTCGCCAAGTCGTTCACCAAGACCCTCGGCACCGATCTGGCCGGCGTCGCCCGGCAGCTGGGCGCGTCGGCCAGGCCAGGCACCTCCGTGCTGGTCGCCGGACCGGGCGGGCTGCGGGTCGTCGTGGCCGGGCTCGGGCCGATCGACGTCACCCCGGAGCAGGTGCGGCGGGCCGTCGGCTCGGCCGTCCGTCTGGTCGGGGGGCTGAGTGCCTCCGTCCCGCAGACGGTCACGATCAGCCTCGAGACCACCGAGCCCCAGGTGATCAAGGGCGCCGCCGAAGGCGCCCTGCTGGGCGCGTACAGCTACCGTCCGGCCAGCAAGGACGCGGCCGGCATCGCGGACGTCGTGCTCGTCACCACGAACCGCAAGCCCGAGGCGCGGCAGGCCCTCGACCTCGCGACCACGACGGCCAGGGCAGTGATCACCGCGCGCGACTGGGTGAACACGCCGGCGAACCTGCTCTACCCGGAGACCTTCGCGGACGAGGCGCGGGCAGCGGCCCGTGGCCAGAAGCTCGCCGTCGACGTGTGGGACGACAAGGCGCTCGAGAAGGAGGGCTTCGGCGGCCTCATGGCTGTCGGGGGCGGCTCCGAGCGCAAGCCGCGGCTGGTCAAGCTCGCCTACGCCCCCCGCGGCGCCCGGTTCCACCTCGCCCTGGTCGGCAAGGGCATCACCTTCGACACCGGTGGCCTGAACCTCAAGCCCGCTGACGGCATGTACACCATGAAGTGCGACATGGCCGGGGCGGCCGCCGTGCTCGCCGCGACCGTCGCGATCGCCGAACTGGGCCTGCGGATCCGGGTGACGGCCTGGGCGTCGATGGCCGAGAACATGCCGTCGGGCGGGTCGTACCGGCCGTCCGACGTGCTCACGATGTACGGCGGCAGGACCGTTGAGAACGGCAACTCCGACGCGGAGGGCCGCCTGGTGATGGCCGACGCGCTGGTGAAGGGCTCGGAGGAGAAGCCCGACCTCGTGCTGGACGTGGCGACGCTCACCGGCGCCTGCGTGGTCGCCCTCGGCGAGCGGGTCGCGGGGCTGATGGCCAGGGACGACGCCACGGCCGACCTGGTGCTGGACGCGGCGGAGGCGGCCGGCGAGCAGTTCTGGCAGCTGCCGATCCCGGAGGACGCCCGCCCGAAGCTCGACTCCAGGGTCGCCGACCTGAAGTCGACCGGCGACAAGGCCGGCGGCGCGCTCACCGCAGCGGCGTTCCTTTCGGAGTTCGTGCCGGCCGAGATCCCCTGGGCGCACCTCGACATCGCCGGTCCGGCGTTCAACTCGGGCAGCCCGTACGACTACACCCCCGCCGGCGGCACCGGGACGGGCGTGCGCACCCTGATCGCACTGGCCCACGCGCTGGCGAACTGACGATGGCAACGGACTTCGACCTGGTCGTCGTCGGCGCAGGGGCCGCCGGTCTGCTCGCCGCGGTCGCCTCCCGGCGCCTGGGCGACCGGGTGCTGGTCGTGGAGGCGGACGCGGTCGCCGGCGGCAGCACCGCGCTGACCGACGGACGGCTGTGGCTGCCCGCCAACCACCTGGCGGCCAAGCTCGCCGCCGACTCCACCGACGACGCGGACGCCTACCTGGAGGCCCTGCTCGGCCCGGTCACCCCGGAGTCGTCGGCGGAGCGGCGCAGCGCCTACACCCGGACGGCGGGCAAGCTCGCCCGCTGGCTGACGTCCTCGAACGTGCCGCTCGCCGTCGTGCGCAGCGTCCCCGACCACCAGCCGGACCTCGCCGGTGGCAAGGCGCAGGGCCGCGTCCTGGCCACGCAGTCGCTGGACCGGCGCGTGCTCGGCGAGTGGGCCGAGCGCCTCCGCAGCGACGGGGACGGTGGCGGCGGACTGCGCCGGCTCCTGCCGGGCCGGCGGCCCACCCAGACCCCCGGCGAGGCGCTCGCCGGACACCTGCTGCACCGCGCCACGGCCAACGGCGTCGAGGTGTGGCTGGACTCCCCGGTCGTCGACCTCATCGCCGGCGAGGACGGGGTCGGCGGGGTGGTCGTCCGCCGCGAGGGGACGGACACCCCGGTGACGGCGTCCCGGGTGGTGCTGGCCAGCGGCGGGTTCGAGCAGAACCAGGAACTCCGCGAGGAGTACCTGCCGCTGCCGACCGACGCCGAGTGGTCGACCTCGACCGCCCCGAACGCCGGTGACCTGCTGGGTCTCGCCATCGCCCACGGGGCGGCGACGGCCGGGCTGGACGAGGCCTGGTGGACGCCGGTCATGCTCGCGGACGGCCGTGCCTGGTCGCTGGACGAGGCCCGCGGCAAGCCGCACTGCCTGATCGTGGACGCCGCCGGGGACCGGTTCTTCGACGAGTCGCTGCCGGCGAACACCGCGGGCCGGGCCCTGTACGAGCGCAGCCGCGGCATGCGCGCCGTCCCCTCGTTCCTGGTGCTGGACAACCGGCACCGCCAGTCCGTCCCGCTCGGCCCGTGGCCGGCCGGCACCACGCCGAAGAAGGCCCTCGAGGCGGGCGAGATCGTCCGCGCCCACACCCTCAACGACCTCGCGCAGGCGCTGGGCGTGGACCGCGCGGGCCTGCTGGGCTCGGTGGTGCGGTTCAACGGCTTCGCCGGCAAGGGCAAGGACCTCGACTTCTCCCGCGGCGAGTCGGCCTGGAGCGCGGCCTCCGGTGAGCACGCCGGCCGGCGCAACGCCAGCCTCGGCAAGGTGGACAAGCAGCCGTTCTGGGCGGTGAAGGTCTACCCCGGGGACTCGGGCACCAAGGGCGGCCTGCTCATCGACGCCCGTTCCCGGGTGCTCCGCGCGGACGGGACGGCGCTGCCCGGCCTCTACGCCTGCGGCGGCGCGGCGGCCTCGCTCTTCAAGGGCGCCTCACCCGGCCCCGGCGCCGCGCTCGGCGCAGCCCTGGTCGAGGCCTTCCTCGCCGCGACGGACCGCCCCGCGGACGGCTGAACCTGCCCCACAGCACCCTCACGTCGTTCCCGGCGCCTGCACCCACACGTCGTTCCCGGCGCCCGCACCCACACGTCATCCCGGCGAACGCCGGGATCCCGGCACCGGCCCGGCAACGCCACCACAGGGATCCCGGGTCAAGCCCGGGATGACACGACGCCGCTGGGACGACACCACGCGGCCGGGACGACACCACGCGGCCGGAATGCCGCGACCAACCGTCCCACGGAACCGACCCCACAACGATCCCTGAGGAGCCGACCCGCGAGGAACGAGCGGGCCGGCGTCACGAAGGGCCGCGCACCGGCCCGACACCGCCACCACGCGTCGGGTCGGTTCAGCCGCGGGAGCGCCGCCTGGCGTTGTAGTCGCGCATCCGCTGGGGGTAGCCGACCACGCCGGCGTCGTAGGCGGGCAGGCGGTGGCCGGAGGCGAACTTCCGGGCCCACTCGACGCTGCCGACGCTGCGCCGCGTCCACTCCCCGTCGGAGGCGATCAGCAGCAGCGTGGCCCTCGTCATCGTGGTGGGTTGCTCGATGAACGCCTCCACGCCGCGACGGGTGGTGATGAAGTCCTCCAGGTGCGCGACGGTCGCCGCCTCGACGGCCGCGTCCCGGCCCGCGGCGGTCGCCGCCCTGTCCCGCTTTCTGGAGAACCAGCCCACGGCGCCCATTATGGCTGCCGGAATCCGGGCTAATGTGAACCCAGCACTGACAAGACAGCGAAGGAGCACGCGACATGTCCACTCCCGTCCCGTTGCCGGCACTCGGGGAAAGCGTCACCGAGGGCACGATCTCCCGCTGGCTGAAGCGCGTGGGTGACCGGGTGGAGGTCGACGAGCCCCTGGTGGAGGTGTCCACCGACAAGGTCGACACCGAGATCCCGTCCCCCGTCGCCGGTGTCGTGCTCGAGATCCTCGTCGAGGAGGACGGCGTCGCCCCGGTGGGTGCGGTGCTGGCCACGATCGGCGAGCCGGACGAGGCCGGCGGCGAGGCCCCGGCCGCGCCGCAGCCCGAACCGACGGCCGAGTCGGCCCCGGCCGAGTCCGCCCAGCCGGACGTCGAGGAGGAGCAGGCCGCGGCAGCCGAGCCGGCCGCTGAGCCGGCGCCCGCCGACGCCCCGGCCCAGGCCGAGGCCCCCGCCTCCTCCGGTGCCACGTCCGGCACGGAGGTCCTGCTCCCCCAGCTGGGCGAGTCGGTGACCGAGGGCACGATCTCCCGGTGGCTGAAGAACGTCGGCGACCAGGTCGAGGCGGACGAGCCGCTGGTCGAGGTGTCCACGGACAAGGTCGACACCGAGATCCCCTCCCCCGCGTCCGGCACCCTGCTGGAGATCCGCGTCCAGGAGGACGGCGTCGCGGCGGTCGGCTCCGTGCTCGCCGTGATCGGCTCAGGCGAGGCGGCCCCGGCCGCAGCGCCCGCCCCGGCTCCCGCTGCTCCCGAAGCTGCTCCTGCTCCGGAGCCGGCTCCCGAGCCCGCACCCGAGCCGACCCCCGCTCCGGCACCCACCCAGGCTGCCGCCCCGACTCCGGAGCCGGCCCCCGCCCAGGCACCCGCGCCCGCCCAGGCCGCCGCACCCAGCCCGGCCCGGCGGGCCGCCGAGGAGGCTCCGGACAGCGGCTACGTGACGCCGCTGGTCCGCAAGATGGCCGAGGCGGCCGGCATCGAGCTCGCCGGGATCACCGGCACCGGCGTCGGCGGCCGCATCCGCAAGCAGGACGTCGTGGCCGCGGCCGAAGCCGCCAAGGAAGCCGCGCGGAAGGCTGCCGAGGAGGCTGCCCGCGCCGCGGCTGCGCCGGCACCCGCTCCCGCAGCGGCAACCGCGGCACC
>NZ_JARKOT010000053.1 GCF_029977985.1 Propioniciclava sp.
TGCTCAGCCTCGTGCGTCGCGCCGCGCCCTTCGCGACGCTCACCCGCGGCGTCCTCGAGGCGGTCCTCGACATGCTGGCGGGCCGTTACCCGGCCGAGGAGTTCGCCGAGCTGCGTCCCCGCCTCACCTGGGACCGGACCAGCGGCGTCCTCACCGGGCGGCGCGGCAGCCAGCGCATCGCGGTCACCAGCGGCGGCACGATCCCCGACCGTGGCCTGTTCGGCGTGTTCATCGCGGGTGACGGCCCCGGGCGCCGCGTCGGCGAGCTGGACGAGGAGATGGTCTACGAGAGCCGCGTAGGGGATGTGATCACGCTGGGCACGTCGGCGTGGCGCATCGAGAACATCACCCACGACCAGGTGCTCGTCACGCCCGCGCCGGGGGAACCGGGGCGCCTGCCCTTCTGGAGGGGCGACACGATCGGCCGGCCCGCCGAGTTGGGCGAGGCCGTGGGCGGGTTCGTCCGCGAGGTCGCCTCCCTCGGACCGGACGCCGCCCATCGCCGACTCGCCGAAGCCGGTCTCGACGACTGGGCGGCCGACAACCTCATCGCCTACGTCGCCGACCAGCGGCAGGCGACCGGGCACCTGCCCACCGACCGCACGATCGTGGTCGAGCGGTTCACCGACGAGCTCGGCGACTGGCGCATCGTCATCCACTCCCCCTACGGCGCCCCCGTGCACGCCCCGTGGGCGCTCGCCCTCGCCGAACGGCTCCGCGAGCGGTACGGCGTCGACGTCCAGGCGCTGCACGCCGACGACGGGATCGTCCTGCGGCTGCCCGATGTGGGCGCCGATCCGTGGGAAGACACCCCTGAGCAGGCCCAGGACCCCGGTCGAGCCCAGCACTCCGGTCGAGCCCAGCACTCCGGTCGGGCCGAGCACTCCGGTCGGGCCGAGCCGTACGGCGACCTGCTCGACCTCGTCCTCCTCGACCCCGACGAGATCGCCCCGCTCGTCACCGAGCAGGTGGGCGGCAGTGCCGTGTTCGCCAGCCGGTTCCGCGAGTGCGCCGGGCGGGCGCTGCTGCTGCCCAACCGACGCCCTGGGCACCGTCAGGCGTTGTGGCAGCAGCGGCAGCGGTCGGCGGCGCTGCTGAACGTGGCGGCGCAGTACCCGGCGTTCCCGATCGTGCTCGAGGCCGTGCGCGAAGTGCTGCAGGACGTCTTCGACGTCGACGGCCTCACCACGCTCATGCGCCGCATCCGAGGGCGTGAGATCGCCGTCGTCGAGGTGGATACCCCCCAGCCGAGCACGTTCGCCTCGAGTCTGCTGTTCGGCTATGTGGGGCAGTTCATCTACGAGGGCGACTCCCCACTCGCCGAGCGCCGCGCCGCCGCCCTCTCCCTCGACCCCGACCTGCTCGCCGAACTGCTGGGCACCTCCGAGGGCCTGAGCCTGCGCGAACTGCTCGACCCGGCGGCACTCGCGCGCACCGAGTCCGAACTGCAGCACGTGGTCGAGGGCCGGCGGGCGCGCGACGCCGACGAGCTCACCGACCTCCTCCGGTCGCTCGGCCCCCTGTCGCAGGCGGCTCTCGCCGCCCGCAGCACCCAGCCGGACGCCGTGGGTGCCCTCATCGCGCAGCTCGCCGACGCGCGCCGCGTCTTCGCCTGGGGCGAGCGGTGGGTGGCGATCGAGGACGCCGGCCGCCTCCGGGACGCCCTCGGTGTCGCGCTGCCCCCCGGCGTGCCCCACGCGTTCGCCGATCCGGTGCCGGATCCCTTCGGCGACCTCCTCGTCCGCTACGCCCGCACGCACGCTCCCTTCTCCGTGGACGCCGTAGCCGCCTGGCTGGGTGGCGGGCTGGGGCGAGCGGTCGTTCTCGACGGTCTGCGCCGGCTGGTCGCCGACGGGCGGCTCGTCGAGGGCGAGTTCACACCGGCGGCGTCCGGGCGCGAGTTCTGCGACCCGGCGGTGTTACGCACCATCCGGCGCCGCTCGGTGGCGGCGTTGCGCGCCGAGATCGAGCCGGTGCCCGCGGAGGACTACGCCCGCTTCCTGCCCGCCTGGCAAGGCGTGGGCGGCACGCTCCGCGGCGCCGACGGCGTCCTGCGAGCCGTCGAGCAGCTCGCCGGAGTGCCGCTGCCCGCGTCTGCGTTGGAACCGCTGGTGCTCGCAGCGCGGGTCCGCGACTATGCGCCAGCGCTGCTGGACGAGCTGTGCGCCTCGGGTGAGGTGGTCTGGCGGGGTCACGGTTCGCTGGCCGGCCGTGACGGTTGGGTCTCCCTGTGGCCGGCCGAGCTCTCCGGGTTCGCCCCCGTGCCAGGGGAGCCGGAATCGACGACCGCCCGCGCACTGCTCGAGGCGCTGCGCGCCGGCGGAGCACAGTTCTTCGCGCCCCTTGCGGCGGCGGCAGGATTGCCACCCACCGGCGAAACGGCGGACGCCCTCTGGGACCTCGTCTGGCAGGGGCTGGCCACGAACGACACCCTCGCGCCGCTGCGCACGCGCCTCGGCGGCGGCACCACCACCCATCGGACTCCCCGGACACCCGCGCGGTCCCGCTACGGGCGGCCCCGCATCCCACGCGGGCCGGCCCTTCAGCTGCCGCGCGACGTGGGCGGTCGGTGGTCGCTGCTGCCGACGCCGGGGCCCGACGCCACCGAGGCGCTGTTCACGACGGCGGAGGTGCTGCTCGACCGCTACGGCATCGTCACCCGCGGCGCCGTGCAGGCCGAGGAGGTGCCCGGCGGCTTCTCCGGCGTTTACAAGGTGTTGAGCGCCGCCGAGGACGCCGGCCGCGTGCGCCGCGGCTACTTCGTGGAGGGGCTGGGTGCCGCCCAGTTCGGCACGGTGGGTGCCGTCGACCGGCTGCGCGGTGGGAAAGCGGGCGGGGGCGCCCTGGTGCTGGCGGCGTCCGACCCGGCGAACCCCTTCGGCGCGGCGCTGCCGTGGCCAGACTCCGGGGACCACAAGCCGGGCCGCAAGGCGGGCGCGCTCGTGGTCTTGTCCGACGGCCGGTTGGTCGCCTACGTCGAACGGGGCGGGCGGACCGCCCTCACCTGGGTCGCGGAGGAAGCGGCCCTCGCGGCCGCGGCGTCCGGCCTGGCCGGCCTCGTGCAGACCGGGCGCCTCGCCGCCCTGACGGTGGAACGGGTCGACGGCGTGGCAGCCCTCGACGGCAAGCACCCGTTCGCGGCCGCCCTGCTGGCGGCCGGGTTCCGGCAGACTCCGAAGGGGCTGCGCCTGAGGCGCTGACCCCGGTTCAGGGGCGCGGCAGTTCGCTGGCGACGCCGGGCGGTCGGCGGAGGTGTCCGCCATGCTTGCCGGCGCGCTCCTCGACGAGATCGACGATGCGGGCGGCCGCTTCTTCGAGGGCCATGCCCGTCGTGTCGAGCACGGGGCAGCGCAGGCGCCGCTGCAGGCTCTTCACGTCGTCGAGCTCGTCGTAGATGCTGGCCAGATCGACGTAGCCGTCCTTCATGCCGCGGACCCCGAGCCCACGGACGCGCTCCGAGCGGATCGTGCGCAGCCGCTCCGCGTCGAGGGTGAGGCCGACGATGCGCCACGGCTCGATGGCGAACAGCTCTACCGGCAGGGGGATGTCGGGCACGAGCGGCACGTTGACCGCCTTGTAGCCGAGGTAGCCCAGATAGATCGACAGGGGCGTCTTGCCCGAGCGCGACGGCCCGACGAGGCAGATGTCGCACTCGGCGAGGGCGGCGGGCTGGGCGCCGTCGTCGTTGCGGACGGCGAAATCGATGGCGGAGATGCGCACGAAGTAGTCGGCCTCGACACCCACCGGCCGCATGGGCACCTGGTCGGCGTGGCTGCCGCTCAGTTGCTCGAGCGCGCGCATCGCGTCCGTCATGAGATCGGCGTGCGGCAGCTCGAGCTCGACGCAGGCCGCCCGGACGATGCTCGCCAACTCCTCGCTGACGAGGGTGAAGAAGACGGCGGTCGGCCTGCCCCGGCGGGCGCGAATGGCTTCGAGGGCGGCGTGCAGGCGGGCCGTCGTCGTGAGGCGACGATGCCGCACGAGGGTGAACTCGAGGTCGGGGAACTGCGCGACCGCCGCCCGCGCGAGGCGCACGCCGGATTCGCCGGTGGAGTCGGCGAGCAGATGGATCTCGAGGTTCCCCGAGGGTGCGTCCGAGGGTTCGGAGGGAACGCTGTCGGTCATGCCTGGTCGCGCTGTTGGCGCAGTTGGTCGAAGAAGGAGGCATCCGGGCGCGACGGCGGGGGTGCGTCGTCGACCGACTCCTCAGCGACCGCATCGTCGCCGTCGTCGTCGGACTCGAAGCCGTCAGGGCTGTCGTCCCAAGCGGTCGGGTCGAACGTGCGGTCGCGGCCGACGAGGGCCTCGCGGGACAGCATCTCGCGAGGAATCGTGTCGGCCGAGGCTCGCTCCGCCTCGGCGGCGGCGCGGGCGATCGTGGCCGACCAGGGGTCGGAATCGGCGGCGGGCGGGGCCGGCCGCTGTGCGCTACGCCGACGCTGGAAGTAGGCGGCGATGGCGACGCCCGCGACCGCGAGCAGGATCGAGAGCAGCGCGAGTCCGATGAGCCCTCCGGCATCCATGACTCTCCCTTCCGACGGCCTGTGCCCAGCCTAGAGGGTCGGCTCAGGCTTCGATGACCAGCGGCTGGAGGGCCATGACGACGAGGGCGATGATGGCCAGCGCGTACAGGACAACGGTGATTTCGTTCATGCCTCCACCCTGCCGCTGAGCAGGGGATTCACACATCGGGCCGGCGGCGGGTTCTCGGGTGGGGGTCGGCGGCCGGTCCCCTCCTCCCGGGGTAGGAAGACCCCGAGGTCGCCGGTAGGGTGCGTCCATGGCGCTCAGCGTGTTCGACCTGTTCTCGATCGGGATCGGGCCGTCCTCGTCCCACACCGTCGGCCCGATGCGCGCCGCGGGCCTGTTCCTCGAGCGCCTCGGGAGCGACCTCGATCGGGCGGTCCGCGTCCGCTGCGACCTCTACGGCTCTCTCGGCGCCACCGGCATCGGTCACGGCACGGACCGGGCCGTCATGCTCGGCCTGATGGGGGAGGTGCCCGAGACGGTGGACCCGCGAGCGGTCGCGGACGCCGTCGCCGCCGTCGCCGCCGACCACGAACTCGTCCTGGCCGGGCGCCACCGCATCGCGTTCGATCCGGCGTCCGACCTGATCCTGGACGGCACCCAGGAGTTGCCGGCGCACCCGAACGGTCTCCACCTGACCTGCTGGGACGCCGACGGCACCGTGCTCGCCGAGCAGACGTACTACTCCATCGGGGGCGGCTTCGTCGTAGAGGGCGACGCGGCGGCGTCCGACCCCGTCGTGCCGGACGGCGCCGCCGAGGTGCCCTACCCCTACGTGACGGGCGACGAGCTGATCGAGATCTGCCACGAGACCGGCCTGTCCATCGCGGGCGTCGCGATGGCGAACGAGGAAGCCAGGCGCCCCAAGGAGGAGGTCGAGCGGCGGCTGCTGGAGATCTGGGCGGTGATGCGCACCTGCATCGCGAACGGGTTCGCCACGGAGGGGCGCCTGCCGGGCGGCCTGCGCGTGCTGCGCCGGGCGCCCGCGCTGCACACGAAGCTGACGACCGAGGCGACCGACGACCCGCTGCGCGCCATGGACTGGATCACCCTCTACGCGCTGGCCGTCAACGAGGAGAACGCGGCGGGCGGCCGCGTCGTCACGGCGCCGACGAACGGTGCGGCGGGCGTCATCCCGGCCGTGCTGCACTACTACGTCGACTTCGTGCCGGGTGCGGACGACGCGGGGGTGGTGAAGTTCCTGCTCACGGCGGGGGCGATCGGGATGATCTTCAAGAACACCGCCTCCATCTCGGGGGCGGAGGTGGGTTGCCAGGGCGAGGTCGGGTCGGCGTGTTCGATGGCGGCCGCCGGCCTGGCTGCTGTGCTGGGCGGCACGCCGGACCAGGTCGAGAACGCCGCCGAGATCGGCATGGAGCACAACTTGGGCCTCACCTGCGATCCGGTGGGCGGCCTCGTGCAGATTCCGTGCATCGAACGCAACGCGATCGCGTCGGTGAAGGCCGTCGCCGCCGCGCGCACGGCGCTCCGCGGCGACGGGACGCACATCGTCAGCCTCGATTCGGTCATCAAGACGATGCGCGAGACCGGGCGTGACATGCAGAGCAAGTACAAGGAGACCGCCCTCGGCGGACTCGCCGTCAACGTGATCGAGTGCTGACCGCGATCGCTCAGCAGATGCGACAGTGAACGAGGGCCTGCCGACCATCCCCCCAGGCCGGCAAACCCTCGCAAGAACCAACCTAGGCGACCCGGCCGCCTCTGCGGTATCCCCCACTCGGGTGACTGGAGTGGGTGACCGGGGATTGTCCGCTCCCTGCCCGACTCCGCCTTGACGCGTGCGGCACTATGTTCAGATGCAACGGCTGATCGAAGGCACCCCCGGTCAGGAAGCCGAGGTCTGGGTCCAGGACCGGGGTGGCGGCCCCCTCCGCCTCCGCGGCACGCTCGTGATCGAGGATCTGTCCGACGTCCTCACCGAGATTTCCTCACGGACCGGAGCGAACGGCCCCCTCAACCCGGTCACCCAGTTCATGCTGAGCGAGGCGTCGAACCACCTCGCCGAGCGCCTGAGCGGCAACGACCATGCGAAGAACGCGCGCGCCGGGCATGTGCCCCGGTTGTTGTCGACGGCGCTCGGCCACCAACCGTTCGTCGAGAGCGTGCTGGGGATGAGTCAGCACCAGATGCTGCGCCGGTGGCCGCACGCGACGAGCTGGTACACCGATGTCATCAAGTACATGCTGCGGCCCTCCCGCTTCCTGCCCACGTTCGACTCCTTGCACGAGGCGGCCACCGCGTGGTCCACGGGCACCCTGGGCGAGTTCGTCCGGCGGTTCGCGGACCATGCGCTCGGCCTCGGCTTCGACCAGACCCAACTCCGCGTCGCCGAGGCCCTTCAGCTCCTGTGGCCTGACTATGAGCCCATGCGGGACGCCATCGCCGCCTATCGGCACGAGGTCGGGGTGCTGTGGCAGCCCATGTACTTCGCCGCTCTGCGCGCTTATGGCCTCGTCTTGAGACCCGGCATCGACCCCGACGAGACCGCGTGGGCCATGAACTCGATGAACAGCCGCGAGTTCCTCGAGAGGCTCGCCGGTTTCACCCTCGAGCACACGGACGCCGCCGGCAACCCCTGGACGCTCACCGGCTGGAACACTCTGGTGATCCTCGCCGGCGTCTGCACCGACGAGGATGGTTCGCCCGTCAACCCGTTCGACCTGGAGACGCGCCTGCCGGTCCGACCGATCACCTTCGACGTGTGAGCACGCTCTACACCGGCGGCCGAGTCTTCACCGGCAGCGGCCCGGGCGCCTTCTCCTCGGCCTTCCGCGTCGAAGACGGCCGCGTGACATGGGTCGGTGAGGCCACACGCGCCCCGCACGCCGACGCCTTGGTCGACCTCGGCGGCGCCGTCGTGCTGCCCGGCTTGCTCGACGTCCACACCCACCCCTTGCTCATGGCCCTCCTCGCCGCCGACGCCGACCTGCTGCCGCCCGCCTGCCGCAGCCGCGCCGACGTGCTGGCGGCGTTGCGCGCACGGGCGGCGTCCGGGGCGGAATGGGTCACGGGCTACGGGTATTCCGAGGACGCCTACGCCGACGGCCCGCCCACCCTCGCCGACCTGGACGCCGTCGCCGCCGACCGGCCGGTCTTCATCCAGCGCGCCGACGGGCACAACGCGATGGCGAACTCGGTCGCCCTGCGAAGGGCCGGCCTCGGCGACGACTCCCCCGATCCCCCAGGCGCCGCCCTCGGACGGGACGCCGCCGGTCGCCTCGACGGTCGCCTCATCGAGCCGCCCGCCGTCGCTCTGGTGGACCGGCTGCGGCAGAGGCCAACGGCGTCCGAACTGGCGGACCGCCTGGTGGGGCTCAACGACCACTTCCTCGGCCACGGCCTGGTCGCGCTCGACGACAAGTGGGCGAACTCCGGACCGGACCCGTGGGGGAGCTACGTGCTCGCCAAACGGCGCGGATTCGTGCCCGACGTGGCGGTCTTCTTCGGTTGGGCGAACGGCGTGCCCGATCCGGCGACCCTCGAGCCGGCGCCAGGCCTGCGGCTGGGTGGGGTGAAGGTGTTCCTCGACGGGGCGTTCAGTTCGCGCACGGCGTGGGTCGACGCGCCCTACCCCGGTTCGTGCGACCACGGCATGTCCACGCTCTCGGACGCCGACCTGCGCGCCGCGTGCGCGTGGGCGCGGGAACACTGCGTCCAGTTGGCGGCGCACGCGATGGGGGATGCGGCGATCGCGCATCTGCTCGACGTGCTGGCCGAGGTCGAGCCGTGGCTCGGCGATCGGCCCTCGATCGTCGTCGAGCACGCGTCGGTGCTCACCCCGGCTCTCGTGGCGCGCGTGCGCGCCCGGCGCGGGGTGGCGGTCGTGACGCACACGAACTTCTTCTTCGCCGAATGGGCGAGCTACGCCGCGAACCTGACCGACGCCGCCCGGCCGCACACCTATCCGCTGCGTGCTCTGTACGACACCCCTGGCCCGCTGGCGCTCGCCTCCGACTCCCCCGCGACCGCCTGGTCGGACTGCGACGACCCGTGGCTGTCGATCGCCGCAGCGGTCACGCGGCGGACCGTCGACGGCACCGCCTTCAACCCCGCCCAAGCGCTCACCGTCGGCGAGGCGCTGCACCTGTTCACCGGCCGCGCCGCGCAGATCACCACGAACCGGGGCGTCGGCGTCCTCACCGCGGGTTCCGACGCGTCGTTCGTGGTGCTGGACGCCGACCCGTTCGCCCTCGACCCGGCCGAGCTCGGCCGCGTGCGAGCCCGAGAGGTCTGGCTGCGGGGCGTCCGGGCGCGCTGAGACCCACCCGCGGGTCTCGACGAACTCGACCAGCGCGTCAGTCGGTCGACCCCGCCAGCCCGAGACGCTCCAGCAGCGGCTGCACCTCGGGATCGCGGCCGCGGAACGACCGGTAGGTCTCGATCGGGTCGACCGAGCCACCGGGCGCGAGCAGCTTCTCCCGGAACCAAGCGCCGTTCTCGCGCGTGCCGCCCCCGTTGGCGTCGAACCAGGCGACGGCGTCGGCGTCCATCACCTCCGACCACTTGTAGCCGTAGTAGGCCGCCGCGTAGCCGGGTGTCCAGATGTGGCTGAAGTACGCCGAGCGGTACCGCGGCGGGACGAGGTCGTACGCGACACCCCAGCGCTCCAGCGCGCGCCGCTCGAAGTCCTCGACCTCCTCGGCGGCGGCCGGGAGGGCGTCCAGCGGCGTGGTGTGCCAGCTCTGGTCGAGCAGCGTGGCCGCCATCAGCTCCAACGTGCCCGCCCCCTGGTTGAACGTGGACGCCGCCTTCAGCTTCTCGATCCACTCCTTCGGCAGGACGCGGCCCGGCTCCCAGGCCCAGTGCTCGTTGACCTGGGAGGGAAACTCGACGAAGTCCCGCGGTGTGTTCGGGCCGGAGTGGCTCGCGTAGCGGCTGTCGGCGAACAGCCCGTGAAGGGCGTGCCCGAACTCGTGGAACATCGTGATGACGCCGTCCCAGGTGATGGTCGTGGTGGCGGGTGTGTAGTTGCAGTCGTTCGTGACGACCGGCAACTGCTTGGTGAGGTGGTTCTGCTGCACGAGCGACGTCATCCACGCCCCGCCCTCCTTGGTGGGGCGCGCCCAGAAGTCCATGACGAACAGGCCGACCGGTGAGCCGTCCGCGTTGTGCACCTCGTAGACCTCGGCCTCCGGCGTGTGCCCGACGAGGTCTGCTCGGCGGGTGAACGTGATGCCGTACAGGTCGTGGGCGGCGGCGTACACCGCGTCGAGCACCTTCGTGACCTCGAGGTACTCCTCCACGTCCGACTCGTCGAACGCGAACGTCTCCCGGCGGACGGTGTCGGCCAGGTATTCCCAGTCCCAGGCCGCCAGGGTGGCGTCCGGGTCGAGTTCGGCCAGCTTGGCCGCCAGCTTCTCCGCGTCCGCCTTGGCCTGGGTGAGGGCGGCCGGGCCGAGGGGCGCCATGAGGCGGGTGACGCCGTCCGTCGTCTTCGCGCAGCCGGCCTCTGCGATCAGGGCCGCGTAGTGCTCGTAGCCGAGCAGCGCCGCCTTCTCGGCGCGGGCGCGGGCGATGTCGACGATGAGGGCGCGCGTGTCGTGCGCGCCGCCGAGACCACGCGCGACGGACGCCTCGAACAGCCGTTGCCGCAGGCCCCGGTGGTGCAGCCGGGCCAAGAGGGGCTGCTGGGTGGTGTTGACGAGCTGGATCGTCCACTCCCCCTCGCCGGTCTCCAGAGCGGCCACCTCGGCGTCCGAGAGCCCGTCGAGCTCGGCACGGTCGGTCACGACCACGGCGCCGGCGACACGGCCCTCGCGGTTGGCCTTCTCGAACGCCGTGCTCAGCTCGGCGATCCGGGTGTTGAGCTGGCGCAGTCGAGCTTGGTCGGCGTCCGGGAGCGCGACGCCGGCCCGATTGAACGCGCGCAGGATTTCGCCGAGCGCCCAGGCGTCCTCGGCGTCGAGGGTGACCTCCTTCGCCTCCGCCCGCGTCGCGAGCTCGGTGGCCCGGTCGAAGAGGGCGCGGTCGAGGTAGATGGCGTCGCTGTGCGCCGACAGCTTCGGAGCGAGCTCGGCGTAGAGCTCGTCGAGTGCGTCGGTCGTGTTGGACGCCTTGATCGCGTAGAACGCCATGATGGTCCGGTCGAGCAGTTCGCTCGACCGCTCCCAGGCGTGCAGCGTGTTCTCCACCGTCGCAGGCTCGGGATCGGCCGCCAGCGCGGCGAGCGCCTCGAGCTGGCCCGTCATGCCGGCCTCGGCGGCCTCACGGAGGTGAGCGGCGGTCAGGTTCGCGAAGTCGGGCAACTGGTAGGGCAGATTCGAGCGCTCGGCGAGCGGGTTCGCGGCAGACACGGTCATGCCCCCAACCTAACCGGCCGCCTCGACCGCCCTCAACGCCAGCCGGATCGCCTCCGCCTCGATGATCGTGATCGACCCGTGCTCGGCCGCCTTGTCGACCTCCTTGCGCATCTTCTGCAGCGCCTGCGTGGTGCGCTCACCGTCGCGGACCTGCTGGCGTGCATCGTCCCACTGGTCCATCAAGGCGTCCTTGACGCCCTGCGCCTCCTCGGAACGGCCACCGTCGATCGCCTCGATCGCGAGGTCCACACCGCTCAACGCCGCCTCCAGTCCCACGTCCTGCACCGACGGGAAGCTGACGGAAGGCAGCTCCGTCGGCAGCGTGATCGTCGGGAGCGTGATGCCCGGGGTGCCCGCGGTGCCCTGCGTGGCCGGGGTCGTCGCGGGCGGCTCCGTGGTCGGCTGCGTGGTCGGTGGTGCCGACGTGGGTTGCCCGGTCGGCGAAGGAGTCGAGCCTGCCAACGCCCCGCCCAGCAGCGACGAGCCGACCGCCCACGCGACCGCGAACACGAGCAGCGCCACGATCACCAGCGCGAGCCACGACGCGGCCCGCTTGTAGCGGCCCGTCTCGACCGGCCGGGCCGCGCCCGGGCTCGGGCCGGTGCCGATCCGTCGGGTGCTCCCGGGGGACGCCGCCCCCGCGGCCCCGACCCGGCCGACCGGCGGCTGGACGGCTGTCGGCTGCGGCTGGATCGCGGTCGCGGCAGGCTGGGGGGCCGTCGCCTGAGGAGGCAGGACCGGCGTGGCCACGGTCCGGTCGGCGCGGGTGCCACCGGCCGGGAGGTTCCGCCACAGGTGGGCGAGGGCGGTCACGACCTCGTCGGAGGTGGGCCGGTGGGCAGGATCCTTGGCGAGCATGCGGGCGACGAGGTCGTCCAAGGTGGGCGGAGCATCCGAGCGGCGGGAACTCACGAGCGGCGCTCGGTCGGCGATCTGCTGATGCAGCACCGCGACGGCGTTGTCGCCCGGGAAGGGGGCATGGCCGGTCAGCATGACCATGAGGACGCCGCCGAGGGCGTACACGTCGGAGGCGGCCGTCGCCCGCTCTCCGCGCGCCTGTTCGGGAGACATGTAGGCGGCCGTGCCGAGCGTGGTGGCCGGGGCGGTGAGGTTCGCCTCGGCGTCCAGGCTGACGAGGGCGATGCCGAAGTCGAGCAGCTTCACCGAGCGGCCGTCGATCATGATGTTGGCCGGCTTGATGTCGCGGTGCACGACGCCGATGCGGTGCGTCGCCACGAGGGCACGAGCGACCTGACCGGCGATGCGGACCGCATCGGCCAGCGGCAAGGGGCCTTGCTCGCGGACCAGCTGGGACAGGGGGCGTCCCTCCAGCAGCTCCATGACGATGTAGGCCGTCTGGCCCTCCGTGTCGGCGTCGAAGATGGTGACGATGTTGGGGTGGTTGAGGCTCGCGGTGGCGATGGCCTCGCGGTGGAACCGTTCGGCGACCGTGCGGTCGGCCGTGGCGCCGAGGTCGACGAGCTTGACCGCCACGTCGCGCTGGAGACGCTCGTCGCGCGCCGCGAACACCTGCCCCATCGCGCCGCGTCCGATGCGCGCGCCGAGGCGGTAGCGGTCCGCGACCAGATCTCCCTCGCGCATGGATTCCATCGTACGGGGGTCCGCCGACTGCCGAGAGCCCCAGGGTCCGCGGCCTGCTCCCCGGCGCCTGGGCGTGACCACCCGCCGGGCCCAGGCTGGCGGCGTCCGGTCCGGGTGTCGTGCACGCGGACGCGCGGTGGCACATCGGCCGGTAGGCTCGGGCCATGGCCAAGCCGGAGAAGCCGCTGGAGGGCGGCAACATGACGCCGGTGTCGCGGAAAGGCGACCAGGTGTTGCGGGAGGCCGGGCCGTGGACGCCGACGATCCAGCGGCTGCTGGCCCACATCAGGAGTCAAGGCATCCACTGGGCACCGGAACCGCTCGGCTGGACGAAGGACGGACGCGAAGCCCTCGCCTACCTCAAGGGCAAGGTGCCGAATTACCCGATGCCCGACTGGGTGTACGCCGACGCCGCCCTGGAGCGCGCCGCGGGGTGGCTGCGGCAACTCCACGACGCCACCGCCGACTACCACGACCCCGAGGCCCGCTGGCGCACCGCCCCCCGCAAGCCAGTCGAAGTGATCTGCCACAACGACTTCGTGCCCTACAACATGGTGTTCCGCAACGAGGAACTCGTGGGCGTCATCGACTGGGACTTCGCCGCACCCGGGCCGCGCCTGTGGGATCTGGCCTACCTCGCCTACCGCATGGTGCCGCTCATGCGCGAGGAGAACCCGGCCGCCCCCGAGATCCACATCGACCTCGGCGCCCGTCTCGACCTGCTCATCCAGGCCTACGGGGCGGACGCCACCGTGCCCGACCTGCTGGAGACCATGGTCGCGCGCCTGGAGGACCTGTCCGCGCTCACGCACTCCATCGGCCTGGCCCGCAAGGACGACTCCCTCCTCGGCGACGCCGACAACTACTCCGCCGACGCCGCCTTCCTGCGCACGCTGCTGCGCTGAGGAGCGCCCCTACGATGCGTCGAGGGTGATGTCCACCATCATCTCGGACGCCAGCTGTTCCAGATCGGCGCGGAGGGCGTCGAGGTCGGTGGCGTCGCTCAGCGGCGCCACGAGGTGCGCCTCGAACAGGACGCCGCCGGTCATGGGAGCTTCGCGGGTGTCGGTGGTGAGCTCGTCGATGCTCACGGCATGGCGGCCGAACACGCCCGACACCTCCTTGACGATGCCCGGACGGTCGTTGCCGAGCAGGTCGAGCACCACCACCTGCCCACCGGACACCGCCCCTCGCCCGGGCGCCCGGTGGACGCCGACGTGCAACACCCCTTCGAGTTCGTGGAGGGCGGCGCGGAGCTCCTCGGAGCGTTCGTCGGGGGCCTCGACCAGCACGATGCCGCTGAACAGGCCGGCGAGTTCGGTCAACCGGCTCCGCTCCCAGTTCCCGCCGTGGGCTGCGACGGCATCCGCGAGCGCCTGGACCAGACCTGGGCGGTCCTCACCGACCACCGTCAACACGAGTGTGGACACGCCCCTCACCCTAGCGGCGGGATCCCGGCGGACGCCGCCGGCACCCGCAAGGGGCGAGCTGTTCCCTCAAAGAGAAGGCAACTCAGGGAAACGTTTAAGTTGCGCCTGGCCCGAGGCTTACCGTGGTGACATGACGATGATCGAGGTGTACGGGTGGCTCTGCGCCCTGGCAGGCATGCTGGCCATTCTTCCCCAGGTGCAACGACTCGTGACCACCCGGACCAGCGCCGGTCTGTCGCTGCTCATGTTCCAGCTGACCACGGGCGGCGTGCTCGGCTGGGTCGTCCACGGGCTCAACTACGGTGCGCTCAACGTGATCGTCCCGAACGCATTCACGGCCCTCATGAACCTCGCCGTCCTCGCGTTGATGCAGCGGGACCGGGGCCTGTCCCCCCTGCGCGTCTGGCCGCTCGTGGGCGCGATCTTCGCGGTCGTGGCCACCGTCGACCTCACCCTGCCCGGCGGCTTCTTCGGCCTGTTCGTGCTCGTGCCGCTTTCGGTCGGCCTGATCGCCCAACTGCGCGACCTCCTCAAGGCGACCGACCTCTCGGGCATCTCGTTCCCCTTCATCGCCGCCAACTGCGGCATCCAGTTCCTGTGGTTCGTCTGGGGAGCCCTCGCCGGCGACCTGTCGGTCGTGCTGTGCGCCGGCATCCTGGCCATCGTCACCACGCTCATCCTGGGCGTGTACCTCGTCCGCAACAGCCGGCTGGCCCGCGCGTCGGCGTCCGATCCGGCGTCTGCGGAGCACGGCGGTACCGTGGTGGAGTGGAAGGTTCCGGCCACGGCGGCATGACCTCTGGTCCTGTGTCGAGGGCCCAGATCCCGAAGGAGATCTGGGTCCTCGTCGCTGCTGCGCTGCTCATCGCGCTCGGGTTCGGCCTGGTCGCACCCGTGTTGCCGCAGTACGCCGCGTCGTTCGACGTCGGCGTGGCGGCGGCGTCCGCCATCGTGACCGTCTTCGCGGTGACGCGTCTGGCGTTCGCGCCGGCGACCGGGCCGCTGATGGCGCGCTTCGGCGAGCGGTGGACCTACGTGGCCGGGCTGTTCGTCGTGGCGCTGAGCTCGCTGGGGTGCGCCTTCGCGCAGGGTTACTGGGACCTCCTGTTCTGGCGCGGCCTCGGCGGCCTCGGATCGGTGACGTTCACGGT